>NZ_JAXQNN010000007.1 GCF_034427455.1 Jeotgalibacillus haloalkalitolerans
GCCGCAATTTTCGTTTCTAAAAGATACTTTGCCATAAAAAACTACACCTCCAATTGTTATGTGTGTCTAACAATTGGGGTGCAGTTCACTAAATCCTCTGCTCTTTTTATTATGCAGGAATACTTGTTTTTGAAGCTTGTGCCTGAGGGAAAACCTTCAGCATCTTAGCCCCGACGGCTGCTGCCACAAAAGAAAGAATGATATCTTTTGGAGCTGGTGGCAGCATCCAGATCCATGCCATTGTATAAGTAAAACCTTCAGGTGCGTTAAACCATAGCTTGTACGCCATATACATCCAATTCGTACCAAGGAAGTAGTTAAGTGCTGTACCAAGCAGTGCGGCTGCAACCAGCATCACAAAAGATTTATTTTTTTCCGTCAGTAAGCCTACAAACCAGGATACAACGATGTATGAAAGAATAAATCCGAATGTCGGACTGATCAGCGTGCCAAGACCGCCACCCCATCCGGCAAATACTGGCATACCCGCAAGACCGATCAGCATATAAACGGTCATTGCAATTGCCCCCCATTTTTTACCGAGCAGTAAACCTGCTATCACGCAGACGACGGTTTGAAGTGTGATTGGGACATTTCCAACTACCAGGATCGGCACAATTGAAGTAATGTTTGCGCCGATTGCCATGAGTGCTGCAAATAATGACGCTAGCACCATTCCGTGAACCTGTGATTTTACCATTTGAACCCCTCGTTTCTGATACATGCTGTGTAGTCTTCAGGACCGCTGGCACTTTCCGTGGCGGGCTGCGCTTTCCTGCCCCCGGGCGGTGAGCCCCCTCATGCTTCGCATGAATGGTCTTACCTGTCCCTTCCTGGGGCGGGAGTCTCCTCCGCCCGCCACTCCAAGTGCCAGCTGAAATATATATTGATATGTACAAAATGATTATAATTTGAAGAAGTATTTAAGTCAACTTAATGTTAATATAGGTTAACTAAACTTAGAGGAAGTATTTTTATTTTTAGTTTTTCAGCATTACAATCATGTTTCAATTTAGTGAAATTAAGTGTTATGGGTTTGCTTTTTTCCAGATATTCGTTACAATGCAGTCTAGGCTAAGAAATAGCGTTTTTGGAAATTCGAAAGGGGTTTTACTTTATGAACTTTAAGAAAATATTCCTACCATTCGCTGCAGGTGCATTAGCGCTTGGACTCGCGGCATGCAGTGATGATGAATCAGCTAATACAGAAGCAGAAAATCAAGAACCAACTGCTGAAGAGCAACAGGCAGCAGAAGAGCAGCAGGCTGCACAAGAAGAAATGCAGGCTAAAATGGAAGAGCAGCAGGTTGCTGAAGATGAAGTCGTAGCAACGATTAACGGTGAAGAAATTACTGGTGAAGACTATAACTCAGCGCTTGCTTCTACGCAAAGCAGCTTTCAGCAGTCAGGACAGGATCCTACAACTGAAGAAGCAGCAGAGCAAGTTAAAACACAAACACTTGATTTATTAATTAACCAAACTTTAATTGTTCAAAAAGCTAATGAGGCTGGACTTGAAGCAACTGAAGAGGAAATTGATGAAGAATATGCAACTTTCCAGGAGTCATTCGGCGGTGAAGAAGCCCTGAATGAAATCATGGAAGCGCAGGGTATGGATCAGGAAACTCTTCGGGAGCAAATCGCTGAGTCAATTAAGTTTGATAAGTATGTAGAGCAGGAAGCTCCAGTTGAAGAGCCTTCTGACGAAGAAATTCAGGAATACTATGATGAATCTGCAGCTCAAATGGAAGAACAGGGACAGGAAGTTCCACCACTTGAAGATGTAAGAGATCAGATTGTTCAGGGTATGACAGGTCAGGAACAGCAGGAAAAGCTGATGGCTCACCTTGAAGAACTGAAAGCTGACGCTGAAATTGAAACACTAATCTAAATGGTTGGAAGGCATCTCCTTTGGGAGGTGTCTTTTTTTATTTATCACTGGAATACAACAACAAAATGAGGTGATTGCTACAACCTGGCGGGGAATAGCGACATGATCCCGGGTGTATCGCTACATACCGAGAGCAAACCACTACAAATCCGGCAAAAATAGCGACAACTTCACCAGAACCACCCTCCCCGGCACTGAGTGCACTTGGGAAACGGGCTTTTAGTTTCTTAAAGAGCATCAAGAGGGGGTTGCGTGACATTAATTTGAGAGAAAGTGACAATATGTAAGGTTGATTGCTACCACATGGCGGGGAATAGCGACATCATCCCGGGTGTATCGCTACATACTGAGAGCAAATCGCTACAAGTTCAGCAAAAACACCAACAACTTCACCCAAACAACACCCTTGACTAACCACCCCATCCCTAGTAAACTACACAATATCTTTATTTTATTATCGTATTAGCGAACTAAAGGATTCAGTCAATTATTCGAGTTTTTAGTGGGCAGTAAGGTATAATGAATAGATACGATTTTATCGCTTTTAGTTCGTTAAACTATAAGAGTTGGACGGAGCGGAAGGCGGCGACTCCAACACGAGAAGCCGGACAGGTGAGACCCTGCAGACGTGAAGGGATGAGGAGGCTCACCGCCGGCCGCGTGGAAAGCGTCCGCCTGGAGCGCAGGCCAAAGGTTCTAATGTACAAACCATGAAAGGTTGTGGAGACGGTGTCAAAGCTGTTTATGTTTGAGAAACCAATCGGAATGAGAGATACGTTTCCTCATTTATATAGTTTGAAAAAAGAAATCCGTATGAATGTTGAGAATGAAATGATTAACTGGGGCTATGAATTTATGGAAACACCGGCCCTTGAGTACGATGAAACTGTCGGCGAAGCGTCAGCAATTTTAGATCAGCAGCTGTTCAAGCTTCTTGATCAGCAGGGGCGTACGCTTGTGCTCAGACCTGATATGACGGCGCCAATTGCACGTGTAGCTGCTTCAAAACTGTTAAAAGACCGTAATCCGCTCAGGCTGGCTTATGCGGCAAATTTATTCCGCGCGCAGCAGCGTGAAGGCGGGAGACCGGCTGAGTTTGAACAGATCGGCGTTGAGCTGATTGGTGATTCGACTGTCAGTGCGGATGCAGAAACGATTGCGCTTTTAGCTTCAGTTCTGAAGGCATCAGGGTTGGAGGATTTTACGATTGCAGTTGGACATGTCGGTTTCCTGCAGGAGTTGTTCCTTCAGATTGTCGGCACAGAAGAGCGCGCTGAGAAGCTGAGAAAGCATTTATATGAAAAGAATTATGTAGGTTATCGAAAGCATGTGGATTCATTACCGCTTTCCTCTATTGATAAGAAGAGGCTGATTGATATCCTGCACATCCAGGGGAATGGCGGATCGATTGCGAAAGCTGAGGCCCTTTTAGAGGGAGAAGGCGGACGCGGGGCATTGCGTGAGCTTGAGGAACTGCTTTCAGTCTTAAAGGATTATGGAGTCGAGGACTATGTGAAAATGGATGTGTCGCTTGTGAGCCACATGTCTTACTATACAGGCGTACTGTTTGAAGTGTACGCAGATAACGTAGGCTTTGCGCTTGGAAACGGCGGACGTTATGATAATCTGCTGAAGAAATTCGGTGCTGAGGTCGGTGCAACCGGGTTTGGGATCAGAATGGATTATTTAATGGAAGCGTTGAATAAAAGCGTGAAGCAGGTTCAGCCGGCATTGATTTTATTCTCAGCTGAACGCAGGAAAGAAGCAGCTGAAAAGGCGGCTGAATACAGACAGAACCAGCAGCCTGTGATTGTTCAGGATGTAAAAGGTGTGTCTGACCTGGACAGTTTTACTGCCGGATTTAAAGATGTGCATACGTTTATTGGAAAGGCAGGGGATCAGGCATGAAGGAATTAACGATTGCCATGCCAAAAGGGCGTATATTTGAAGAAGCGGTTGTCATGTTGAAGGAAGCAGGCTACAATCTGCCACCTGAGTTTGATGATTCAAGAAAACTGATTATTGAAGTGCCGGAGGAAAATCTGCGCTTTATTTTAGCGAAACCGATGGATGTACCGACTTATGTGGAACATGGCGTAGCGGACATTGGCATTGCGGGAAAAGATGTGATGCTTGAAGAAGAGCGTCATGTATATGAACTGCTGGATTTGAAAATCAGCCACTGTTATTTAGCGGTAGCGGGGCTTCCTGATACAGAAATGAATGAAGTCGCACCAAGGATCGCGACGAAATATCCAAACGTTGCATCGTCTTACTTCAGAGAGCAGGGCGAGCAGGTTGAGATTATTAAGCTGAACGGTTCAATTGAGATTGCACCGATTATCGGGCTGACGGACCGGATCGTTGATATTGTATCGACCGGGCGTACGTTAAAAGAAAATGGCTTAGTGGAATATGAGCATATTGTGGATATCACGTCACGTCTGATCGCTAATCCTGTAAGCTATCGTCTGATGCATGACCGGATCAGCGAGATGACGAGCAGACTTGAAAAAGTGGTGAACGGCTAATTAATTCGGGTTTATTAGGTTGGCGCTTGGTCTTCGTTTCAGGCGGACGCTTTCCACTACGATCAGCGCTGCGGATTATACCGATTTACCCCATCTTGTTATGAGAAAGGAAAGGCTTAATATGAACATCCGTTATCTGAATGAGAGCAGCATTCCGCGTCAGTCGCTTGATCAGGGTACTGAGGCACAGCGGAAAAGTGTGCAGGACATTATTGCAGAAGTGAAAGATGAAGGTGACGAAGCGGTCCGCTTTTACACGGAGCAGTTTGACGGTGTGAAGCTTGAGTCGTTAAAAGTAACAGACGGTGAAGTGGATGAAGCACTTCTGGAGCTGGATGAGGAACTGCTGTTGATTTTACAGGAGGCGGCTAATAACATTCGTGCCTTTCATGAAAAACAGGTTCAGCAATCCTGGATGACAACTGAAGAAAACGGCACAATCCTCGGACAAAAAGTCACTGCGCTTGATGCAGCGGGCATCTACGTGCCAGGCGGAACTGCCGCTTATCCTTCCTCTGTCCTGATGAATGCGATCCCTGCCCAGGTTGCAGGTGTAAAACGCATCGTGATGGTGACACCACCCGGCAAAGACGGAAAGGTACCGGCAGGCGTTTTAGCTGCAGCGCGCCTTGCGGGTGTGCGCGACATTTATAAAATTGGCGGTGCCCAGGCAGTTGCAGCGCTTGCTTACGGAACAGAATCGATTGAACCGGTTGATAAAATTACCGGGCCAGGGAATATCTTCGTCGCGCTTGCTAAACGTGAAGTGTTTGGAATTGTTGATATCGATATGATTGCAGGACCGAGTGATGTAACCGTGCTTGCAGATGATACAGCTTTTGCAAATGAAGTCGCAGCAGATCTGTTATCACAGGCTGAACATGGCGAACTCTCTCAGGCAAATCTGGTGACGACATCCAGGGAACTTGCTGAAGCGGTACAAAAAGAGGTGGAAGCACAGCTGAATGAACTGCCAAGACACGAAATGGCACGTGTAGCCATTGAAGAGCATAGCGCGATTTATGTGGCAGACACCCTTGAGCAGGCAGTAGAAGCAGTAAATCAGATTGCCCCTGAGCACCTTGAAGTGCAGATGGAAAATGCAATGGAATTGGTCGGAAAAATCCGCCACGCCGGCGCAATTTTCGTTGGCAGATACAGCTCAGAGCCGATCGGTGACTACTTTGCAGGACCAAACCACACACTGCCGACAAGCGGAACCGCACGATTTTCAAGCCCGCTGTCCGTAGACGACTTCGTGAAAAAATCCAGCATTATCTCATACAGTAAAGCTGCCTTTGATGAAAACGGCAGCAAGGTTGCGAAGTTTGCAAGGCTTGAGGGTCTTGAAGCGCATGCGAGGGCGATTGAGGCGAGAGATAAAAACAAATAGTAATCCAAAACGCTGACCCTTTCCGTGGAGGACTTCGCTTTCCGCACTCGGGCGGCGAGCCTCCTCAATGCTATGCATTTCCGGGGTCTCGCCTGCCCTTTCCCGGTGCAGGAGTCTTCGTCCTCCACTCCAAGGGCCAGCTAAGTGGGTTATTTAATTTCATTTTTATCACCACATGAAATAATGCTATCAGTATAATAAATCTACTCAAAAGTATATGATTATAACCATCTGGACTAATCAAAGTACCTGTTGAAACTTTGCTTTTTATTAATAACAATCAATATCCATGCACAGCTGAGGGTTGGAACGGAAGGGGGCGACTCCGGGACGATTAGTTGGAAGCTGAGACCCCACAGGCGCAGCCGAGGAGGCTCAGCAACAACCGTCCGGAAAGCGTCCCCCTGGAGCTCCAATCCTCAGCCAGCTTAATAAACCCATAAAAATAGTGGCCATACATATTAAAAGGAGTGTCCCAAATGACTGAACGTAAAGCTTCATTAAAACGAAAAACAAATGAAACCAATATCTCACTTGCGCTGAATATTGACGGTGAAGGCATAAGCGATATTCAGACAGACGTACCATTCATGACCCACATGCTCGACCTTTTCACTAAGCACGGCCACTTCGATTTAACCGTTGAAGGCCGCGGTGATGTGGATATTGACGGGCATCATACGACAGAAGATATCGGAATCGTACTCGGTCAGGCACTACTTGAAGCACTTGGTGATAAAAAAGGCATTAAGCGTTATGGCAACGCCTTTGTCCCGATGGATGAAGCACTTGCTCAGGTCACAGTTGATCTGAGTAACCGCCCGCATTTAGTAATGAATGCTGATTTCCCGAAAGAGCGGGTAGGGGATTTTGATGTAGAGCTTGTCCATGAGTTTTTATGGAAGCTTGCAATTGAAGCGCGGATGAATCTCCATGTGAATGTGCATTACGGTTTTAATACACATCATATGATCGAGGCAGTATTTAAGGCGCTTGGCCGCGCACTTGATGAAGCGACTCAGATTGATCCACGTGTTAAAGGTGTGCCATCAACGAAAGGGATGTTGTAAATGATCGGAATTGTTGATTATGGTATGGGGAATCTTTTCAGCGTCAGTAAAGCACTGGAGCGGATTGGCGTTCCTTATATCATCAGTGATAAAAAGGAGCAGCTTGAAAAGACTGACGGGCTGATTTTACCCGGCGTTGGCGCATTTCGTGATGCGATGAAGCTGCTTGATGAGACGAAGCTTTCAGATTTTATAAAAGAACAGGCAGATGCAGGAAAGCCGATACTGGGGATTTGCCTTGGCATGCAGCTTTTATTTGATGAAAGCGAAGAGAACGGTGTTTTTAAAGGACTCGGTCTTTTAAAAGGAAAAGCGGTTAAGTTTCCAGGGGAATCAAATGGTGAGCGTTACAAAGTACCGCATATGGGCTGGAATAAGCTGAAGTTTCACCAGGATTCACCGCTGACGGCAGATGTTGAAGCGGATCATGTGTATTTTGTTCACTCTTATTATATTGCAGGTGAAGATCGCGATGCACTGATCGCTTCATCTGATTATTATGAAGAAGTACCGGCGGTTGTCGGGAGAAACAACGTGTTTGGCATGCAGTTTCACCCTGAAAAAAGCGGTGACTTAGGCATGGCGCTTTTGAAAAATTATACGCAGTACGTACAAAATACGGAGGTGGAAGTATGAGTTTCACAGTCTATCCGGCAATTGATATGAGAGGCGGCAAATGTGTACGTCTCACACAGGGTGATTATGCACAGGAGACGATTTACGGGGATTCTCCTTTTGATATGGCTAAGCAGTTTGTTGATGAAGGTGCTGAATGGATTCACATGGTGGACCTTGACGGCGCGAAGGACGGCAAGCGCGTCAATGATGTATTTGTTGAGCGTGTTGTTAAGGAATTGCCTGCACGCGTTCAGGTTGGCGGCGGCATCCGTACGGAAGAAGACGTGGTACACTATTTAGATCAGGGCGTTGACCGCGTGATTATCGGAAGTCTTGCAGTAACAAACCCTGCTTTAGTAAAAGAATGGTTGAAGAAATATGGCAGCCGCATTGCAATCGGACTTGATGCTAAAAACGGTTATGTGGCAACACACGGCTGGATTGAAACGTCTGAGCTAAAAGCGGTTGACCTTGGAAAAGAGCTTGCAGAAGCAGGCGCTGAAACGTTTATTTTTACAGATATTGCAACAGACGGCATGCTGAGCGGTCCGAATGTAGATGCAGTTGTTGAGCTTGCTGAATGCACAGGTGCTGAGGTGATTGCATCAGGCGGCGTCAGCTCTCTTGAGGATCTGCGTACATTGCAGGCTGTTTCAGGAATCGGCGTAGCAGGTGCGATTGTCGGTAAAGCAATCTACACGAATAAATTCACCGTCAAACAGGCCATTGAGGAGACGTCGTGATGCTGACAAAACGAATCATTCCATGTCTTGATGTAAAAGAAGGGCGCGTTGTAAAAGGCATTCAGTTCGTTGAGCTCCGCGATGCCGGTGATCCTGTTGAGCTTGCCCGTGCTTATGACCAGCAGGGTGCAGATGAGCTTGTATTTCTGGATATTTCAGCATCACATGAAGGACGCAAAACGATGGTGGATGTTGTGCAGGGCGTCGCAGCAGAGCTTGCCATTCCATTTACAGTAGGCGGCGGCATTAATGCGCTTGAAGATATGAAGCGGATTCTGCGTGCAGGCGCTGATAAAGTGTCGTTAAATACAGCAGCGGTCCTGCGACCTGAGCTGATCCGTGAAGGTGCTGAATACTTTGGTACCCAGTGTATCGTGGTCGCGATTGATGCGAAATGGGATGAGGAAGCAGGCACGTGGCGCGTCTATACGCTCGGTGGCAGAAAGCCGACTGACAGACTCGTGCTGGACTGGGTCAAAGAAGCTGAAGCACTTGGTGCAGGGGAAATACTTCTGACATCAATGGACCGTGATGGTGAAAAGTCAGGGTTCAATGTAGCATTGACGAAAGCAGTCAGTGAAGCAGTGAATATTCCTGTTATCGCTTCAGGCGGTGCCGGCGGAAGTGAGCACTTTACTGAAATATTTACAGAAGGCAAAGCAGATGCAGCACTCGCAGCGTCCATTTTCCACTATGAAGAAACAAGCGTAAAAGAAGTAAAAGCACATTTAAGAAAAGAAGGAGTGAATGTAAGATGAACATTGATACAGCGAACATTCGCTTCGATGAAAAAGGATTAATCCCGGCAGTAGTACAGGATGCATCAACCGGTGAAGTCCTGACAGTCGCGTATATGAATGAAGAATCTTTTAAAAAATCAGCTGGAACCGGTGAAACGTGGTTCTACAGCCGCTCACGCCAGGAACTCTGGCATAAAGGGGCAACAAGCGGCAACACACAGAAGATTGTGGATATGACACTCGACTGTGATGGCGATTCACTTGTTGTGCGTGTAAAGCCTGCAGGTCCTGCATGTCACACAGGCGAGCGTTCATGCTTTAATGAAAAAGTATATGAATCAGATGATAAAGCAGTCGGTACTCAGATTCTCTCAGTGCTTGAAAGCCTGATTGCAGAACGTGATGAGGAACGTCCGGAAGGCGCTTATACAACATATCTGTTTGAAGAAGGCGTTGATAAGATTCTGAAAAAAGTCGGTGAAGAATCAGCAGAAGTCATTATTGCGGCGAAAAATCGCGATAAAGAAGAGCTGAAGTGGGAAACAGCGGATCTGCTCTATCACACACTTGTGCTGCTTCGTGAACAGAAGCTTCCACTTGCTGATGTCATGGGCGTTCTTGAAGAGCGTCATAATAGACCAAAATAAATTGCGGCACCTGTTCCTTTTTGGAGCGGGTGTTTTTTTGTGTGCAGAGGCGGGTCTGTCCCGGGTCTACAGCGTCTGCGTAGACTTGGGACAGACCCGCCTCTACCGGCTTACCATGGCATTCATCCCTTTCCACACTTTCAAATCCGTGCTAAAATTGATTAGTTAATACAATGTACGGAGGCTATTCATGAAAAAAGGATCGGATCATCAAAAAGGAAAGCTTGTGCCATTTACCCAGACAGGTGAGAGCCTGTATAAAAGAGGGATGGCCATTTATCAAAAAGGTCAGCTTGAGAAGGCTGTGAAATATTTAGGGAAAGCGGCCGAGCTTGAGCCGGAAGAGCCGATGATTGCACTTCAGATTGCGATGATTGAAACGGAGCTTGGACATTTCCAGGAGTCAAATGAGCGCCTGAAGCATATAAGTGAGTTAACCGATCCATCTATGACTGAAATTCATTATTTTATGGCGAACAATTATGCGCATCTGGGTTTATTTCAGGAAGCGTACCGCCATGTGAACACCTATTTGCAGAGCCAGCCTGATGGGGAGTTCTCAGAGGATGCTGAGGATCTGCTTGAACTGCTTGAGTTTGAGGATGAAGACGGTTTTGAAGAAGGGTTTGAACAGGATGACCTGATTATTCATCAGGAGAAAGCAGGAAAGCTGCTTGCTGATGGGAAGTTTGAAGAAGCCATTAAGGTGCTTGAAGAAGTGGTTGAACGTTATCCGGATTACTGGTCCGCTTATAATAACCTTGCACTCGCTTACTTTTACCAGGGAGATACTGAACAGGCGTCAGCTATTTTAACTGAAGTGCTGAATAAAAATCCCGGTAATCTGCATGCCTTATGTAATTTAGCGGTATTTTATCATTATCAGGGCCGCACAAAAGAACTGGAAGCATTGGTTAAAGCACTGGAAACCGTCCGGCCATTTCTGATTGAACACCGTTTTAAGCTGGGGGCAACCTTTGCTTTACTCGGAAAGCATGAACAGGCATACGGCTGGCTGAAGAGTCTTGCGAAAAGAGGATTCGAGGGTGACAGCGGTTTTCACTATTGGCTTTCACATTCCGCCTGGCATTCAGGTCATAAGAAAGCGGCCGAGGATGCGTGGAAGCGCGTGATTGAAGAGCAGCCTGATAAAGCAGGTCAGGAGCCGTGGAACCGTGCAACCACACGAAATGACGAAAAGCTGAAAACATTTTATCCGGAAGAGCGGATGTTTATTTTATTTAAGGATATTCAGGAATCAGCCAGCTTTTTGACAGAGGAAGCACCTGAATATTTTACAGAGGTTGAAAAAGCATACTATCAGATGCTGCAATCTGATGAACCGCAGGATACACCGATCAGCAGAGCACACCTCGTTGCATGTGAGCTTTTAAAACACTTTGACCTGCACGAAAAATCTCATCAGGGATTATTTTATATGTGGTTTCACATCGTTTATCACGGGTCTGTTCATGGGTATACATTTCAAAATGTAGAGGCCCTTGCTGCAGCGGTTGAATATTTATGGCGGAAAGTCAGAGGCTCAAAACTGACGCAAAAAGAGATCGCAGTTAAACACGGAATTTCAGCCGGAACGCTTGCGAGATATAAGCGGGAGATTGAATTATACTTGCCATAAGCAGATGATTGGACGATTCTATTCCCTTAGATTACGATGGATTGTAGATAAATTATGAACTCATCAAAAAGGAGTGTCATTTCATGACTGAAGAAAAAATTTATGACGTGATTATTATTGGTGCAGGTCCTGCAGGGATGACAGCTGCTGTATATACTTCAAGAGCGAACCTATCAACACTGATGCTTGAGCGCGGTGTACCTGGTGGCCAGATGGCAAATACAGAGGATGTTGAAAACTACCCTGGATTTGACCATATTCTTGGACCTGACCTTTCAAATAAAATGTTTGAGCACGCGAAGAAATTCGGTGCTGAATACGCATATGGTGATGTAAAAAGCATCGAGGACGGCACGGATTACAAAACAATCAAAGCCGGATCAAAAGAATATAAAGCACGTGCAGTACTCATCACAACTGGTGCAGAATACAAAAAGCTTGGCGTGCCGGGTGAAAAAGAACTTGGCGGACGCGGCGTGTCTTACTGTGCAGTATGTGACGGAGCATTCTTCAAAGGAAAAGACCTTGTCGTTGTAGGCGGCGGAGACTCTGCTGTTGAAGAGGGTGTTTACCTGACACGCTTTGCGAACAAAGTCACAATCGTTCACCGCAGAGACGAACTGCGCGCGCAGAAGATCCTTCAACAGCGTGCATTTGATAATGAAAAAATTGATTTTATCTGGAATTCAACAGTGAAGGAAATAAATGAAAAAGACGGTAAAGTCGGATCAGTGACGCTTGTTTCAACTGAAGACGGTTCTGAAACAGATTTCGCTGCAGACGGTGCATTCATCTATATCGGTATGGTGCCACTGACAAAGCCGTTTGAAGGTCTTGGTATCCTGAATGATGAAGGATATATTGAAACGGATGAAAAAATGCAGACAAACGTACCTGGCATCTTCGCAGCTGGTGACGTACGTGACAAGACACTACGTCAAATTGTCACAGCAACAGGCGACGGCAGTGTCGCATCTCAGGCGATCCAGCATTATGTGGAAGAACTTGCTGAGTCTTTGAAGGTACAGTCTTAATTAAATAATGCTTTATGACAACCGCTGGTGATTGCCGTTCTCTGCAAGGATGGTATATTAACGGTTTAACTTGAACCTCTCCTTAAGTGGAGGGGTTTTTGTTTTGAGTAAATGTGTTTTGTGGGTTCCGGAGATAATGTGGTGTGTTCATGAAATTACATGTGGTGTTCAGAAGATTAGTATGGTGATTCCGGACATTTTGAGACTGGTCCCTGAAATTGTGTAATTAGACCCACCCCAACTTTGGTGGTTATTCAAAAAATATACGTTTATTATTAAGTAAACCATCTATATAATTGCACTAAGTTGATCGGAGCGTAAGGTGGCGACTCCAGCGGGATGTGACGGAGAGGTGAGACCCCGCAGACGCGCAGCGATGAGGAGGCTCACCGCCGTCCCCGCGGAAAGCGTCCGCCTGGAGCGTAGATCAACGTTTCCGGTTTAATCATCAATAACTAAATCTTTATCTAATCGTTACCAAACTGTAACCGCCATGCAACAATTAATGGGTATAGTAAGACCATAAGTAATTGACCCCCTTTAAGTATATATTTTTGGCACGGACACCGAACAGGTCCGTGCCCTTTTTTTGTTTTCATAACAAAAAGGAGATTCACATACATATAGAGAAGGAGACAGTACGGCTTCATTGTGAGAGTATGTGAAACCATGTATAATAAAATGAATGAGCTAAAAATGAGCAGGTGATAGGATGCAGAGAATAACGAATTGTGTATATATAAAAGATAATCAGGCACTGCTTCTTCAAAAGCCTAGAAGAGACTGGTGGGTTGCACCGGGCGGTAAGATGGAGCCGGGTGAATCAGTCAGGGACGCCTGTATCAGAGAGTATCGTGAAGAAACAGGGATTTATGTAAAAAACCCTGAAATTAAAGGGATTTTTACCTTTATTATAAAAGAAGGAAATGAAGTGATTTCCGAGTGGATGATGTTTACGTTTCTGGCGACAGAAGGTGATGGACTGATGCTGGATGAATCGCCTGAAGGCATTCTTCAGTGGCAGCCGGTTGAAGCCATTCAGTCACTTGATATGGCTGAAGGGGACCGTCACATTCTTGAATATGTGGTTCATGGCCAGGGCGTGATCTATGGTACGTTCACGTATACAAAAGATTTTGAGCTATTATCTTATCGTCTGGATCCTAGCTAAGGGGGAGTGTCGCGATGTCAACAGATATGGAATTAGTGATTATTACCGGTATGTCGGGAGCAGGAAAAACAGTAGCCATTCAAAGCTTTGAAGACCTGGGTTTTTTCTGTGTAGATAATCTGCCTCCAACACTGCTGCCAAAGTTTCTTGAGCTGATGAAAGAGTCAGGAGACAAGATGAACCGTGTAGCAGTTGTAATGGATTTGAGAGGAAGAGAATTTTTTGACTCTCTTTTTCAGGCACTGGATCAGTTTGATAATGAAGAAAGACTAAAGCCGCGCATTCTGTTTTTAGAAGCAGACGATCAGGCGCTGGTGAGACGCTATAAAGAAACGAGACGTTCTCATCCGCTTGCACCTGCCGGACTGCCGATGGAAGGCATTAAGCAGGAAAGAATCCTGCTTGCTGATTTAAAAGGACGCGCACAGACCATTTATAATACATCGAGTTTAAAACCGAGAGAACTGCGTGAGAAAATTCTTAATGAGTTTTCAGTGAACAAGCAGTCTTTATTTACCGTCAATGTGATGTCGTTTGGATTTAAGCATGGACTTCCGATTGATGCAGACCTTGTATTTGACGTAAGATTCTTGCCAAATCCGCACTATATTGATCATATGAGACCCCAGACAGGCCTGGATGAAGAAGTATCTGAGTATGTAATGAAGTGGAATGAAACGAAGAAGTTTCTTGAGAAGACGATAGATCTGCTGCAATTTATGCTTCCTCATTATAAGCGTGAAGGCAAAAGTCAGCTTGTCATTGCAATCGGTTGTACAGGCGGACAGCACCGCTCAGTCGCATTGACTGAAGAGATGGCCCGTGCATTTGCCAAGGACTATCACACTCAGATTACGCACCGTGATATTCATAAAAAGCAGGGTGCACCAAAAAAATGACGCAGCAAAAAGGTAAGGTTGTTGTGATCGGGGGCGGGACAGGCCTGTCTGTTCTGCTCCGCGGGCTGAAGCAGCACCCGCTTGATCTGACAGCGATTGTAACGGTAGCGGATGACGGGGGAAGCTCGGGCAGAATCAGGGATGACCTGAAGATCCCGCCTCCTGGGGATATCAGAAATGTTATTGCCGCATTATCTGATGTAGAGCCGCTTGTAGAAGAGATGTTCCAATACAGATTTGCGAGTAAAAACGAATTAAGCGGTCATTCGCTGGGGAACTTAATCATAGCAGCAATGACGTCCATTACCGGGGATTTCGCACACGGTGTAGAGGAAATGAGTAAAGTACTGAATGTCAGAGGCCGCGTGCTGCCTTCTGCCAACCAGAGTATTGTGCTTTCTGCAGAGATGGAAGACGGTACGATTATAAAAGGTGAATCTAAAATTCCATTTAGCGGGAAGAAGATTAACCGCGTATTTTTAACACCAAAACACGTTAAAGCACTACCTCAGGCGATAGAAGCCATTGAAGAAGCCGATATGATTATTATTGGGCCGGGCTCACTATATACAAGTATCCTGCCGAACCTGCTTGTAAAAGAAATAGGGAAGGCAGTATTAAAGAGCAGCGCGCCAAAGGTGTATATCTGTAACCTGATGACGCAGGCCGGTGAGACAATGAATTATACAGCTTCTCAGCATGTAGAAGCGATCTACCAGCATATGGGTGCCAAATTTATGGACTATGTGCTCGTCAATAATGAAGACGTTCCTGCGGAGATCCGCACACTTTATGATAAAGAAATGGCGGAACCCGTAAAATTTGATGTAGATCGATTAAAAGGACTCGGACTTCAGGTGGTTTATGATAAAATAATCATTAATCGCGAAGGACTGATTCGTCATGATACAGATCGTGTCGCAAAAATTATCGTCCGCTTAATGGCTGAGGCTAAGGATCAGCTAGCGTAGTTAGTGAAAGAGGGAGGCGGAAAAGACACATGTCGTTTGCGTCAGAAACGAAAAAAGAACTCACCCAGATTGAGGCAAATGATTGCTGTTCAAAAGCAGAATTATCTGCGCTGATTCGGATGAACGGATCACTGTCTTTTTCTAACAGAGTTCTGATTGTCAATATTCAAACAGAAAATGCGGCAATTGCCCGCAGAATTTATACACTGATCAAAAAGAATTATACGGTACAGGTTGAACTCCTTGTGCGTAAGAAAATGAGACTGAAGAAAAACAACGTGTATATTGTCAGGATTGCTGAACAGGCGCGTGATATTCTTGAAGACCTCAACATCCTTGGAGAGGGCTTCCGTCTGAATCATGCAATCACACCGGCAATGATCGGTAAGAAATGCTGTCAGCGCGCATACTTAAGAGGCGCATTCCTGGCTGGCGGCTCAGTCAATAACCCGGAAACTTCATCCTACCACCTCGAAATCTTCACACTTTATGAAGAGCATAACGATTCACTTGCAAATCTGATGAATCAATTTGATCTGAATGGTAAGACGATTGAGCGTAAAAAAGGCTTTATCACTTATTTAAAAGAAGCTGAAAAAATCACTGAATTTTTCAGCCTGATCGGAGCTCATCAGGCGCTTCTCCGATTTGAAGATGTGCGCATTGTAAGAGATATGAGAAACTCAGTGAACCGTCTTGTGAATTGTGAAACAGCAAACCTGAATAAAACGATTGGAGCGGCACTCAGACAGGTTGAGAATATCCGCTTTATCGAAAGAACTGCAGGGCTTGGTATCCTGCCGGACAAGCTGAGGGAAATCGCTGAACTCAGAGTCGCGTATCAGGACGTTACGTTAAAAGAACTTGGAGAAATGGTCTCCGGCGGAGCTGTCAGCAAGTCCGGGATTAATCACCGCTTAAGAAAAATAGATCAGATCGCTGAAAAGTTGCGTAAAGGTGAAATGGTAAGAAATTAAGTTCAGGAGGAGATCAGATGCAGCAAAAAGAAGTGACAGTCAGGTTGAAAAGTGGATTGCAGGCACGCCCTGCATCCATGTTTGTTCAGGAAGCTACAAAGTTTAAATCCGACGTGTATATCGAAAAAGAAAACAAAAAGGTGAATGCAAAAAGCATTATGGGCTTAATGAGCCTAGCACTTGGATCAGGTGAAAGCTTTACATTGATCACAGATGGTACAGATGAAGAAGCAGCAATGCAAACGCTTGCCGCATACGTAGAAGAAGAGAATTAAACAGAGTCCCTTTCGGCTGATACCTGGGAGGGATTTTTATTTTGGCGGGGGAACTGATACGGGGTGAATGCTACAAGTTGTGGCGGAATAGCTACATCCTCGCCGGTGATTACGACAACAATCCGGGTGTATCGGTACAAGCTGAGCACGAATTGCTGCAACCCAGCCATGGAAAGCTACAATTTCTATAAGATCATAGCAGAGCTGGTAAGCCTTCCTTCGCCCTGAATGCACTTGGGAAACAGTCTTTTGATTTCTTAAAGGCATCAAGAGCGTGTGGTGCAACAACTTTGAAGTGGAAAGAAAAATTGAAATGAAGTGATTGCGACAATTCCAACGATGATTGCTACCCCCGAGGAGAAGATATAGACAACTTCCCGGGTGTATCGCTACAAGCTGAGGGCGGATTGCTACAAGTTAAGCACTGATTGCTGCAACTCACCGATGTGACACAATGCATTTTCAAACAAAAAATTGCATCTCAAACAAAAAAACCGGCCTCCCAAAACAGGAAGCCGGTTTCTCATATTCATATCTGATTATTTACCTTCTTCAGCAAGCTTGTTTCGGTCCATGATCTGATCAACAAGACCATATTCAAGTGCGCGTTCAGCTGTCATGAAGTTATCACGGTCAGTATCTTTTGCGATTGTTTCGAAGTCCTGACCAGTACGCTCAGCAAGAATTTTGTTCAGCTTTTCGCGAAGGAACAGGATGCGTTTTGCAGCAATATCGATTTCAGTTGCCTGACCCTGAGCGCCGCCAAGTGGCTGGTGGATCATTACTTCTGCGTTAGGCAGTGCATAGCGGTGACCTTTTTCACCTGCAGCAAGCAGGAATGCACCCATTGATGCTGCCATACCGATACAGATCGTGTGCACTTTTGGCTTAATGAACTGCATTGTATCGTAGATTGCCATACCCGCTGTGATGCTTCCGCCCGGGCTGTTGATGTATAGGTAGATGTCTTTGTCCGGATTGTCAGCTTCTAAGAATAGTAGCTGAGATACGATTGAGTTCGCAACGTTATCGTCAATTGCGCTTCCAAGCATAACAATACGGTCTTTCAGTAAACGTGAATAAATGTCATATGCACGCTCACCGCGGTTAGTCTGTTCAATAACTGTAGGAATTAAATTCATTGAAAAATCCTCCTTTAACGATCTAGTGGTGGTGTTGCAACAATATGTACTGTCATCTTACAATGAAGGTCAAATAAGGTCAAACGAAATGACTTATTCTTTCTTCCTTTCATCATACCCATCTGAACGCCTGATTAACAAGTCTAAACCATCTTCTTTATATTAATATTCGGCTTGCATTCCGAAAACTCCTTTATTATAATAGAAAAGCATTGTTAAAACGTGCCCTCGTAGTTTAATGGATATGACGCAAGATTCCGGTTCTTGAGATAGGGGTTCGATTCCCTTCGAGGGCGTACATAACAGCCGATCACTGAATGCAGTGGTCGGTTTTTTCTATATTAATGGATTTGTTAAAATTGGCTGTTGATTGCAGCGAGAGGGTGACGCTTTCCGGACCGTTTTTTGCCCTGTCCTTGAGTCCGCATGCTTCGCCTGGGTTTCACACTTCCCTTTCTGCAAGACCGCAACCTGCAGCGAGAATCACCAGCTGTACAAGAACAACAATGAATTTTTTCAAATTAATTTATAGGATCTGTACATTTTCCAATCAATTTATATTCATTTATAATAGTTGCATCAATGAATGAGGTGAATCAAATGATCGTACATTTTTACACCCGCAAAAACTGCGGTCTATGTGAAGAAGGTAAATTAATGCTCGAGCTCGCACAGGAAGACCATGGCTTTATAATAGAAGAGCGTGATATTGATACGTCTGATGAATGGACGGAAAAGTATGGGCTGATGATTCCGGTAGTGGAAGTTGACGGTGAAATCATCAATGCAGGCAATATTGACTTTGTGACAATAAGTAAACGTTTTCAAAAAAAGTCTTGACTTTATTTCTTGAAACGTTCTAAGAACCTTGCTATGATTAGAGGCGTAGCAGGGATCTTTTTTTTGCACCTGATGGGACATAATATGTCTACGCGGGACAAAAAACGACCAGAGACACTTCGATGTCGGGATAATTTGCCGGGCCTTGAAGTGATGTTTCACTGAAAAGGAGCTTTGATATGGCAAATATAATTGACATCCAAAAGCGTCTGGTACCTGACCTGCTAGATGAGATTCAACTGAAGTACCAGGTTTTGAGGTCAGTCAGGTTCTTGCAGCCTGTTGGCAGAAGAAGTCTTGCACAGTCTCTTGGTATGACTGAGCGGGTATTAAGGAAAGAGGTTGAGCAGTTAAAAGCTCAGGATCTGCTTCACATTCATTCATCAGGAATGAGCCTGACAAAGGATGGGTTGGAAATCCTTATTCCGCTTGAACGCATGATCAATGAGATATCGGGTATAACCTTAATGGAGCATTCCTTAAAGGAAATGCTGAAAGTCAAAGAGGTTATGATTGTACCCGGTGACAGCGACGATTCGCCATGGGTGAAGGAAGAGCTTGGACGGGCAGCAATTCAGAGTATGAAGCCTTATGTCGGCACTGACACAGTGATTGCAGTGACCGGTGGTACCACAATGTCTGCAGTAGCAGGCATGCTGACACCTGACTTTGCCACTCCTGAAACATTATTTGTTCCGGCACGTGGCGGCATTGGTGAGGATGTTCAGAACCAGGCGAATACGATCTGCTCGACAATGGCACTTAAATCCGGTGCGAGGCACAGAGTTCTATATGTGCCGGATCAGGTCAGCCGTGAAGTGTATGAATCGATCATGAAAGAACCTGCGATAAAAGAAGTGATGTCACTCATTACTTCAGCAGATATTGTTCTTCACGGAATCGGTGATGCATTTACAATGGCAAAGCGCCGCAGCACAACAGAAGAACATTTTCAGACCATATCTTCCGGACAGGCTGTAGGTGAAGCATTTGGTTATTATTTTGATGTGGAAGGTAACATTGTCCACAAGGTAAAAACCATCGGGCTTCAGCTGAAAGACCTGAGCAATGTACCTAACGTATTTGCCGTAGCCGGAGGTCATTCGAAGGCACAGGCAATCCGCGCTTATTTTAAAGGCGCACCAGAGACTTCTTCGACGCTGATTACAGACGAAGGAGCAGCGAAAGAGCTTTTGAAAGGGTAAGACCTTTTAAAATATAAAAAAGCACCATCCCCAAACATTCTAAGGAGGAATTATTCATGACAGTGAAAATTGGAATTAACGGATTTGGACGTATCGGACGTAACGTATACCGTGCAGCACTTAACAACCCGGAAGTAGAGGTTGTAGCAGTAAACGACCTTACTGATGCTAATATGCTTGCACACCTTCTACAGTATGACTCAGTTCACGGAAAGCTTGATCAGAAAGTAGAAGTTGATGGCGACGACAACCTTCTTGTTGACGGACACAAAGTAAAAGTACTTGCTGAACGTGATCCTGCAAACCTTCCATGGGGCGAGCTTGGCGTTGAGATCGTAATCGAATCAACTGGTATCTTCACTAAAGGTGAAGCTGCTGCTAAGCACCTTGAAGGTGGAGCGAAGAAAGTAATCATCTCTGCACCAGCTAACGGCGAAGACCTTACAGTGGTAATGGGTGTTAACGAAGACAAGTATGACCCGGCTAGCCACAACGTAATCTCTAACGCTTCATGTACAACAAACTGCCTTGCACCATTTGCTAAGGTTCTTAACGACAAGTTCGGCATCAAGCGCGGTATGATGACAACAGTTCACTCATACACAAATGACCAGCAGATTCTTGACCTGCCACACAAAGACTACCGTCGTGCGCGTGCAGCTGCTGAAAACATTATCCCAACTTCAACTGGAGCTGCAAAAGCAGTATCTCTTGTACTTCCAGAACTTGAAGGCAAGTTGAACGGTATGGCTATGCGTGTACCAACGCCAAACGTATCACTTGTTGACCTTGTAGCTGAATTCGAACAGAACGTAACTGCTGACGAAATCAACGCTGCACTTAAAGAAGCTGCTGAAGGCGACCTTAAAGGAATCCTTGCATACAGCGACGAGCCACTTGTATCAACTGACTACAATGGCAACACAAACTCTTCAATCGTAGATGGTCTTTCTACAATGGTTCTTGAAGATAACATGGTAAAAGTACTTTCTTGGTACGATAACGAAACTGGTTACTCAAACCGTTGTGTAGACTTAGCTTCTTACATGGCGAAAAAAGGACTGTAAGAAGTCCGGATTTAAATAGAGTATGATTGGTCTTTCGGCCGGTCATCCCTTATAATAAGAGGGTGAAACGGGGAGCGGGGAATGATCCCCTCTCCCTTTTTTCATCCGCTTGCCAATAAATTGAAGGAGGCCTGTATTCAATGAACAAGAAAAGCATGAAAGATGTTGATCTTAAAGGGAAACGGGTATTTTGCCGCGTAGACTTTAACGTGCCGATGAAGGACGGAGAAGTGACAGACGATACACGCGTGCGTGCAGCCCTGCCTACGATCAAGTATTTAACAGAAGCCGGAGCGAAGGTGATTTTAGCGAGCCACCTTGGACGTCCAAAGGGTGAGGTTGTTGAGGAACTTCGTCTTGCACCTGTCGCAGCACACCTGTCTTCACTCATTGGAAAAGATGTGAAAACAGTGGATGAGGCATACGGTGCGAAAGCTGAAGAAGCCGTTTCATCTCTTGAAGAAGGAGACATTCTCGTTCTTGAAAATGTGCGCTTCTACCCAGGTGAGGAAAAGAACGATGCTGAACTTGCAAAGCACTTTGCAAGCCTTGCTGATGTCTATGTAAACGATGCATTCGGTGCAGCACACCGTGCACATGCTTCAACTGCAGGAATCGCAGAACACATCCCTGCTGTTTCAGGTCTGCTGATGGAAAAAGAGCTTGATGTATTAGGAAAAGCATTATCTAATCCGGAGCGCCCGTTTACAGCAATTATTGGCGGAGCAAAAGTAAAAGATAAAATTGGTGTAATCGATCATCTGCTTGATAAAGTGGATAACCTGATTATCGGTGGCGGACTGGCTTATACTTTCGTAAAAGCACAGGGCCATGAAATCGGAAAATCTCTTTTAGAAGAAGATAAGATTGATCTTGCAAAACAATTTATGAAAAAAGCAGAAGACAAAGGCGTGAAGTTCTATATGCCGGTCGATATCGTCGTAGCGGATGATTTTTCAAACGATGCGAATATCAAAGAAGTTCCGGTTGATGAAATTCCATCTGACTGGGAAGGTCTTGATATCGGACCGAAAACACGTGAATTGTACCGTGATGTGATCCTTCAGTCCAAGCTTGTGATCTGGAATGGACCAATGGGCGTATTTGAACTTGATTCATTTGCGAATGGTACAAAAGCGGTAGGACAAGCCCTTGCTGATGCACAGGATACATATTCTGTCATCGGTGGAGGAGACTCAGCTGCAGCAGTCGAGAAATTCGGCATGGCAGATAAAATGAGTCATATCTCAACAGGTGGCGGTGCCTCTCTTGAGTTTATGGAAGGTAAAGATCTTCCAGGCGTTGTCGCACTAAACGATAAGTAAACCGGGAAAGGATGATCATCAATGCGTAAACCGATTATTGCAGGAAACTGGAAAATGAATAAAACAGCATCTGAGGCGAAAGCTTTTACTGAAGAAGTTGCTTCAAAAGTACCTTCAAATGAGAAGGTGGATGCTGTAATCTGTTCACCGGCACTATTTTTAGCAAACCTTGTGGATTTGACTGAAAACTCAGATGCCGCTGTAGGTGCACAGAACATGCACTTCGAGGAAAATGGAGCTTTCACAGGCGAAACAAGCCCTGTCGCACTTCAGGACCTTGGTGTACAATATGTGATTCTTGGACACTCTGAACGCCGTGACATGTTCAATGAAACGGATGAGTCAGTAAACAAGAAGACACATGCTGCATTCAAGCATGGCCTTACACCAATCGTGTGTGTGGGTGAATCACTTGAACAGCGTGAAAACAACGAAACAAAAGACTTTGTCGGTGGTCAGGTCAAGGCTGCACTGGAAGGATTATCTGAAGAGCAGGTAAAACAGACAGTTATTGCATACGAGCCAATCTGGGCAATCGGCACTGGTAAATCTTCAACTGCAGAAGATGCAAATGAAGTATGTGCACACATCCGTTCAGTTGTTGCTTCAACTGTGTCAGAAGCTGCTGCAGAAGCAGTACGTATTCAGTATGGCGGCAGCGTAAAACCTGCTAACATCGAAGAGTACATGGCACAAAGCGATATTGACGGAGCACTTGTCGGCGGTGCAAGCCTTGAAGCAGATTCATTCCTTGCACTAGTGGAGGCTGGCGCAAATGCGTAAAGCCCCAGTTGCTTTAATTATTCTTGACGGTTTTGCGCTGCGTGACGAAACAAAAGGAAACGCAGTCGCTAAAGCAAACAAGCCGAACTTTGACCGATACTGGGAAACCTTTCCCCATAATCAACTGACTGCATGCGGTGAAGCGGTTGGACTTCCGGATGGACAGATGGGTAACTCAGAGGTAGGTCACCTGAATATCGGTGCAGGACGCACGGTATATCAGAACCTGACGCGTATTAACATTTCAATCCGTGACAAGGAATTTCACTCTATCCCGGAATTCCTGCGTGCGGTTGATAATGCAAAGCGTCACAACAAAGCACTTCACATCATGGGACTGCTTTCTGACGGCGGCGTACACAGTCATTATGAACACCTCTTTGCACTGCTTGAGCTTGCAAAAGAGAAGGGTCTGACAAAAGTATACGTTCACGGATTTTTAGATGGACGCGACGTGGCTCCTTCGTCAGGTCTTCAGTATATTGCGGATGCTGAAGCAAGAATGAAAGAGATCGGCGTCGGGGAATTCGCAACCATTTCCGGCCGTTATTATGCAATGGACCGTGACAACCGCTGGGAACGCGTTGAAAAAGCGTACCGCGTGATGGTTGACGGTACAGGCCCTTCATTCAGTTCAGCTGAAGAAGGTGTCCAGGCTTCTTATGATGAAGAAGTATATGATGAATTTGTCATTCCTTTCGTGGTTGAAAAGGATGGAGCACCTGTTGGCAGAATTGAAAGTCAGGATTCAGTGATCTTCTTCAACTTCCGTCCTGACCGTGCAATTCAAATGTCAACAGCACTCACTAACCCTGACTTCCAAGGCTTTGACCTGGGTCATAACAAACCTGAAAATCTGCAATTCGTCAGCTTCACTCACTATAGCGATAAAGTGCGCGCTGACGTCGCATTTAAAGCAGCAGATCTGAAAAACACAATCGGAGAAGTGCTTTCAGCTGAAGGCCTTACGCAGCTGCGTATTGCTGAAACGGAAAAGTATCCTCACGTCACGTTCTTTATGAGCGGTGGCCGTGAAGAGAAATTCCCTGGCGAAGAACGGATCCTGATTGATTCACCTAAAGTGGCAACGTATGATCTGAAACCTGAAATGAGCGCATACGAAGTGACGGACGCGTTACTTGATGCAATCAATGAAGACCGATTTGATGCGATCCTGCTGAATTTTGCGAATCCGGATATGGTTGGTCACAGCGGAATGCTTGATCCGACTGTAAAAGCGATTGAAGCTGTAGACGAATGTCTTGGCAAAATCGTTGATCTGATTCACGAAAAAGGTGGACATGCCATTATTACTGCAGACCATGGTAACTCAGACGAAGTCATTACGACTGATGACAAGCCGATGACTGCTCACACAACAAATCCTGTACCGGTGATTGTAACGAAGGAAGGCGTAGAGCTCCGTGAGGGCGGAATTCTCGGCGACCTTGCACCGACGATGCTTGATTTGCTGAAGGTTGAAAAGCCTGAAGAAATGACTGGTGAGTCGCTTATTAAGAAGTAAGGTTTCCTGTAATCGCAGACCTGCGCTTCAGGCGGAGGCTTTCCGGACGGCGGTCGCTGAGCCTCCTCAGGCAAGCCTTGCGGGGTCTCAGCTATCCCGCTGCTCGTCCCGGAGTCCCCGTCTTACGCTCCGGTCTGCTGGATGCTTCTTAATAAAAAGAAACAAAAATTCTTCCGGGTTTTGTTTCGAACACAATTTAATTCTAGATAGTGAATTCATGACACAGTGTACTTCCGGCCTGAAGTTTGAATTTTGCTATCTAATGATTTGCACGTAGTTGATTGAAGCGTAAGGGGGGCGACTCCTGTGGCAGGAAGGGACAGGTGAGACAAAGCATGGCGAAGCCTGCTGGCTTACCGCCCGGCCACGGAAAGCGTCCCCCCTGAAGCGGCAATCAACGGTCAAAATTTTAAAGTTAATATATCCCGAAAATCATTTAAAAAGAGGAGAGATTTTAACATGCCATTTATCGTAGATGTATACGCACGTGAAGTAATCGATTCACGCGGTAACCCAACAGTAGAAGTTGAAGTTTACACTGAAAGCGGCGCGTTTGGCCGTGCACTTGTCCCATCAGGTGCTTCAACAGGTGAATATGAAGCAGTAGAACTTCGTGACGGTGACAAAGACCGTTATGTAGGTAAAGGTGTTCTTAAGGCAGTAGAGAACGTGAACAACGTAATCGCGCCAGAACTAATCGACAGCTATTCAGTACTTGACCAGGTGTCAATCGACCAGGCAATGATCGAGCTTGATGGTACTGAAAACAAAGGTAAGCTTGGTGCTAACGCAATCCTTGGTGTATCTATGGCCGTTGCTCACGCAGCAGCAGATTACCTTGATGTACCACTTTATCAGTACCTTGGCGGATTCAACGCGAAGCAGCTTCCAGTTCCAATGATGAACATCCTTAACGGTGGAGAGCACGCTGATAACAACGTAGACATCCAGGAATTCATGGTAATGCCTGTTGGCGCTGAAACGTTCCGTGAAGGACTTCGTATGGGTGCAGAAATCTTCCATTCACTAAAATCAGTTCTAAAAGACAAAGGTCTTAACACTGCTGTTGGTGATGAAGGAGGATTCGCTCCAAACCTTGGTTCAAACGAAGAAGCACTTTCAACAATTATTGAAGCAATCGAAAAAGCAGGATACAAGCCAGGAGAACAGGTTCTTCTTGCAATGGACGTAGCTGCTTCTGAAATCTTCAACAAAGAAGACGGCAAGTACCACCTTTCTGGAGAAGGCGTTGTGAAGTCTTCTGAAGAAATGGTTAACTGGTATGCTGAAATGGCTGACAAGTATCCAATCGTATCAATCGAGGACGGCCTTGATGAAAACGACTGGGATGGCTTCAAGCTGTTAACTGAAAAGATCGGCGACAAAGTTCAGCTTGTAGGTGACGATCTGTTCGTTACAAATACTGAAAAGCTTTCTCGCGGTATCGAGCAGGGAATTGGTAACTCAATCCTGATCAAAGTGAACCAGATCGGTACACTGACTGAAACATTTGATGCAATCGAAATGGCGAAGCGCGCAGGTTACACTGCAGTTATCTCTCACCGCTCTGGTGAAACTGAAGATGCAACAATCGCTGACATCGCAGTTGCTACAAATGCTGGTCAAATTAAGACTGGTGCTCCATCACGTACTGACCGCGTTGCGAAATACAACCAGCTTCTTCGTATCGAAGACCAGCTTGGTGCAACAGCTCAGTACCTTGGCGCTAAAACTTTCTACAACCTACGCTAATATGATGAATCCTCTCTGCTGTAATGGCAGGGGGGATTTTTTTGTGATACAGCGCGAAGGAGTAAGGGTATCATTTATGCATAATATCCCATTTTGATACACTCACCTCCGTCCCCCTGTATCAGCGAACATTTTTAAACACATTCTTCATACAATGATGTAGAGGTGAAGAACGTGACAAGAGTGAAACACAACAGCAAGGATATTGATCTGATTGCAAGAATGATAAGAGCTGAAGCTGAGGGTGAAGGGAAGCTGGGCATGCTGATGGTTGGGAATGTGATTGTGAATCGGGCTGTGGCTGACTGTCTGGATTTCAGGGATGTCAGAACGATCAATGATGTGATTTTTCAAATTCAGGGTGGGAATTATTCTTTTGAAGCTGTGCAGAAAGGTAATTTATTTTATAGTCCGGCAAGGGATCTTGAAAGAGATCTAGCTAGACAGGTCATTAAGAATTGGAGGCAGCATCCTTCTAAATATGCGCTTTGGTACTTCAATCCTTATGCGCCATGCCCTCCGACGTGGTACGATCAGCCATTTTCAGGGCAGTTTAAGCAGCATTGTTATTATGAACCTCAGGCTAATACGTGTGAGAGTGTTTATAGATGATCCAGAACTTGCTCATTATGTTAACCCTCTCTGCCGCTGGTGGCAGAGAGGGTTTTTTACTTCCCGATATGCTCAGCTGCAGCATAATTTTTTACCACGTTTAGAAATGGTCAGGCAGGATATAATATTAATACGTATAATTATCTGAATAAAAAGAATATTCAGTATGCGTATCAATTTCTGTCAGATATAATTGAAGTATGAAATATCAGCATCAGATTTGGTTATTAAAAGAAGGAGGGGCTTTTGATGGAACAAATCATTATGTGCGAAGTGAACAGCTGTAAATTCAACCGGGATGGTACAAGGTGTGGTGCGGAAAAGATTCATGTGGCACCTCATAAAGGCCGTGCGGATTCAAGTGAGGAAACAGACTGCAAGACATACGAGCATATTTAAAGAGAAAGCGGCTGCCGTGCGAAGCAGCCGCTTTTTCTATATTAATCCGTACTCACTGCTTTTTTAGCTGATACAGCCGAGAAGGTGATCGTAATCGCACAAAGTCCCGCAATTACCAGGAACCCTAATACGATTGGCCAGGTATCCGTAAAACCGTCAATCAGCACTGTTCGCATGGCTTCAAATAAATAAGTAACCGGGTTAATTGAAGCTGCTACTTTTAACCACGCAGCATCAATGAGTTCATAAGGCACAAAGGTTGTGCTGAGGAAAATCAGCGGGAAGAAGATAAATGTTCCTGCCTGCGCTGACTGTGCGTTTTTAGCACGAAGCGCGACTCCCACGGAATATCCCGCAAATGCAAGGCCCCAGCCAAGTGTTAATAATAAGACGACAACTACTCCCATTGCACCGCCGGCAACCTCCAGTCCTAAAATAAAGCCCACACAAATAATGAGTCCTGCCTGAATCACAAGCTGAAGCATACCGGCAATAATCGGTCCAAGTACAATCGCGAGCCGCGAACTTGGTGTCAAAAGCAGCCTGGAGAAAAATCCATTATCCAGATCCTTCACGAGCGCCTGCCCGGCACCACCGGCTCCGCCGATTGCTGCAGAAACAATGGATACAGGAAGGATAAATGCCAGGTAGTTTGCTCCTTCAAATGCAGGCAGGTTCGCGATACCGCTCAGCCCCGCTTCATATACAAATAGAAAAAACATACTGATTGCTAGGTTCGGTATAAAAATCAGCGGGTTTCTAAGGATCGTCACAATACTCCGTTTTGTCATAACAAGTGTATCTGAGAAAAAGTTACCCTGCTGCTTATTCATTCAGCCCACCATCCTTCTGTTCATTTGTCACCTGGATAAATACATCATCAAGAGAAGGGGGCTTTACATTAAGCTGTGCAGGATGCAGGTTCCGTTCATCAAGCTTTCTGATCACATCCGCTAATATAGATGTGCCATTTTCAGCAAGGATTGTCACATCGTTTTTCACGCGCTCCGTTTGATACTCAGGGGAAGCAACTGCCTCATGAGCACTGATTGCTTCTTCCTCTTCTTCAAATTGAAGGACAATTGCATCAAGACCAAGTGTCCGTTTCAGTTCAGCAGGTGTACCGGTTGCCACAATCTGCCCCTTATTAATAATGGAAATGCGGTCAGCCAGCTGGTCCGCTTCTTCTAGGTATTGTGTTGTCAGAAAAATCGTCGTGCCTTCTTCTTTATTCAGGCGTTTGATTTCACGCCAGATTGCCTTCCGGTTAGCAGGGTCAAGGCCGGTTGTCGGCTCATCAAGAAACAGAATTTTCGGCTGGTGGACAAGTGTCATCGCAAGGTCGAGCCTTCTTCTCATCCCTCCTGAATACTTTCCGCTCAGACGGTCAGCATCGTCAGTCAGTCCGACGAGCTCAAGCAGTTCTTCAGCCCGCTTCTTCGCTTCTTTTTTTGAAAAACCGAACAGTCTTGCCTGGAACTCAAGCAGCTCCCGTCCTTTTAAATCAGGATCAATGCCGGTTTCCTGCAGAGCAACACCAATTGACAGCCTGACTTTCTCAGGATCTTTACTGACATCATATCCTGCGACTTCAAGCTTTCCTGCTGTCGGCTTTAAAAGTGTAGTGAGCAGCTGGACCGTCGTGGATTTGCCCGCTCCGTTAGGACCTAAAAACGCAAAAAACTCACCTTCAGCCACATCAAAAGATACGCCTCTTACAGCTTTAACATCGCCTTTAAATGTCTTTTCAATATTCTCAACATGGATTGTACCGTTCATCATCTAACCTCCCGACAGGTGTGTCAGTTTTGATTTTATTCTATGCCTAAATCAGTTTTCTGACAAATTTGAGTGTTTTTAAATATTGTCGAAAACAAAGATTGTATGCCTTATGGGCGTATGATAAAATGAAACGAGTGTAAGGTCGGTTCAGGAGGTGGAACACATGGAAACATTATTAACTGTCCTATTAGTCATTGTATGTATCTCGTTGATCGTCGTGGTTCTTCTGCAGTCAGGTAAAAGTTCTGGTCTTTCAGGCGCCATTTCAGGTGGAGCTGAGCAGCTTTTCGGCAAGCAGAAAGCACGTGGGATTGACCTTGTTTTAAACCGTATTACTATCGTTCTCTCGGTACTGTTTTTCGTTTTGACGATTTCAGTTGCCTTTGTGCTAAAATAAATGCTCAAAACCCGATCGGATGGTCGGGTTTTTATTATTTCTTTTTAAAGGGAATGGTTATATTCTATGCGGTGAGATGAATCGTCTCGCTGCGCTTAAGGGGGACGCTTTCCGGACGGTTTTTGCTGAGCCTCCTCGCGCTTCGCACTGCGGGGTCTCAGCTTACAACTAATCGTCCCGGAGTCGCCCCCTTCCGCTTCGCTCGACTGTGATTACTCTTTATAATTGAAGAGCATATTAAAATGACCTTCCAACCGGTCAATGATCATAATGGTGATGTCAAAGTTAAATGTTACTGCAGTCATTGAAAGCTATTGTGTACTCAACAACAGTGTCACTGCAGTCAGCATAGACTATACAGCACTCAACCCGGGTGTGTCGCTACGTCGACCGGCATGATATGTCACTCAATTAGGGTGTATTGCTACGTCGATAGCCGGCATACGTCATTCAACCGGACCGGCCGCTGAGTGCCACACCCACAATGCGCACAAATAGCTTTCCACCGCGTTTTCTACTAAAATAGAACGAGACGAAATTGCAATTGGAGTGACAAATGATGAAATTAAATTTACCAAAACCATTTACATTTGAAGGCGGGAAGCGTGCAGTATTATTACTACACGGGTTTACAGGTAATTCTTCTGACGTCAGAATGCTTGGCCGCTTTTTAGAGAAGAACGGATATACATCACATGCGCCTCACTATAAAGGGCATGGTGTGCCGCCTGAGGAGCTAGTTGAGACTGGACCTGAGGACTGGTGGAAGGATGTTGAAGCAGGCTATGAGCACCTGAAGAATCTGGGCTATGAGGAGATTGCCGTTGCAGGGCTTTCACTTGGTGGTGTATTTTCACTGAAGTTAGGTTACACTGCTCCTGTAAAGGGTATCGTGACAATGTGTGCGCCGATGTACATTAAGAGTGAAGAAGTGATGTACAAAGGAGTTTTAGAGTACGCCCGCGAATTTAAGAAATATGAGAAAAAAGATGAAGATCAGATTGAAGCTGAAATGAAGGAATTTGAAAAGACACCAATGAACACGCTGAAGGCACTTCAGGAACTGATTGGTGATGTGAGAAATTCTGTTGACATGATCTATACGCCAACTTTTGTTGTGCAGGGAAGACATGATCACATGATTAATACAGATTCAGCAAATATTATCTTTGAAGGCATTGAAACTGATCAGAAGAAGCTGAAATGGTATGAGGAGTCAGGCCACGTGATTACGCTTGATAAAGAGAAGGAACAGCTGCATGAGGATGTGCTGGCATTTCTTGATTCCCTTGACTGGTCAGTTGAAAAATAACAGCTGAAAATGGAGGGATCGCTGATGGAAGAATCGGTGATGAAAATGAAAGACAGACTGCTCACGTTTATGCGGGAGGAAGCCTATAAACCGCTGACTGTGCAGGAACTGGAGGAATCGTTCGGGATTCATGATTCTGCAGATTTCAAGGACCTTGTAAAATCCCTTGTGATTTTAGAGGAAAAAGGTGAGATCGTCAGAACGAGAAGTAACCGTTACGGACTTCCTGAAAAGATGAACCTGGTACGCGGCACGCTGTCAGGGCACGCGAAAGGATTTGCGTTTCTGATTCCGGATGAGCCGGGCAGAAATGATATCTTTATTCCGCCGAATGAATCTGCACACGCCATGCACGGAGACAAAGTAATGGTCCGTGTATCACGTGAATCAAGAGGAGACCGTGAAGAAGGTACAGTTGTCCGTATTCTTGAGCGCGGGACGAAGCAGGTTGTCGGTACGTATACAGAAAGTAAAAACTTCGGATTTGTGATGCCGGATGATAAGAAAATGACCAGCGATATTTTTGTTCCGAAAAATGCGAGCAAAGGTGCAGTGGAAGGTCATAAAGTCATTGTTGAAATCACAGCTTATCCGGATGGCCGTAATAGTGCTGAAGGTGAAGTGATCCAGATTCTCGGTCATAAAAATGATCCTGGTGTGGATATTTTATCAATTATTCATAAGCACGGCATTACAATTGAATTTCCTGATGAAGTGATTCAGCAGGCGAATGACGTACCTGATGAGATTGATCCGGCAGATCTGAAAGACCGCCGTGATCTGCGTGACGTCACTACAGTTACGATTGACGGAGCGGATGCAAAGGATCTGGATGATGCGATTTCACTCACAAGACTGGATAACGGAAACTATAAGCTTGGCGTTCATATTGCGGACGTCAGTCATTATGTAACGGAAGGCTCGCCAATTGACGAGGAAGCTTATGAGCGCGGGACCAGTGTCTACCTTGTAGACCGTGTAATTCCAATGATTCCGCACCGTCTGTCAAATGGGATCTGCTCACTGAATCCGAAAGTGGACCGCCTGACGCTCTCATGTGAAATGGAGATTGATCAAAACGGCGGCGTCATTAAACACGACATTTTCCAGAGTGTGATCCGGACAAATGAGCGAATGACGTATTCAGATGTGAATAAGATTCTCGTTGATGAAGACGAAGCGCTGATTGAAAAGTATGAACCGCTCGTACCAATGTTCCGTGAGATGGAAAAGCTTGCGGCAATTCTGCGCGGGAAACGTTTTGGCCGCGGTGCGATTGACTTTGATTTTAAAGAAGCAAAAGTACTGGTGGATGAAGACGGAAACCCGACTGAAATCGGAATCCGTGAGCGCTCTGTCGGTGAAAAGCTGATTGAAGAATTTATGCTTGCGGCAAACGAAACAGTCGCTGAGCATTTCCACTGGATGAACCTGCCGTTTATTTACCGTATTCACGAGGATCCAAAGGCTGAAAAGCTGGAGCGCTTCTTCGAGTTCATTACGAACTTCGGTATTACGGTAAAAGGAACAGGCAATGAAGTGCATCCAAGAGCGCTGCAGGAAATCATTGATGATATTCAGGGAACACCTGAAGAAATGGTGATTTCAACGATGATGCTGCGTTCCATGCAGCAGGCGAAATATGATGAAAACAGTCTGGGTCACTTTGGACTCGCGACTGACTTTTATACACATTTCACCTCACCGATCAGACGTTATCCTGATCTGATTGTCCACCGTTTAATCAGAACGTATCTGATAAATAAAAAGGTGGATGAAAAGACGCAGAAGCGCTGGGCTGAACAGCTCCCTGAAATTGCTGCTCACACATCAGGACGTGAGAGACGCGCAGTGGATGCTGAGCGTGAAACAGACGAGCTGAAAAAAGCTGAATATATGATGGACAAGATTGGTGAAGAATTTGACGGCGTCATTTCTTCCGTAACGAACTTCGGTATATTTGTGGAATTGTCCAATACAATCGAAGGTCTTGTACACGTCAGCTATATGACAGATGACTACTACCGCTTTGATGAGCGTCATATGGCGATGATTGGGGAACGTACAGGAAATGTTTTCAGAATCGGTGATGAAATCTCAATCTGTGTTGTAAACGTCAATAAAGACGAGCGCGCAATTGATTTTGAAATTGTCGGTATGAAAGGCACGCCAAGAGTCCGCAGAGAAACTGCACGTGTCGTTGACAGCCGCGGCCGGGGACGTGACCGTGATAAAGACACCGGACGGAACCGTAAGAAAAAGCGTAAACGTGATGACGGCGGCAAGGGAGATAAGAAGAAATTTTATAAAGGTGCTCCGAAAAATAAGAATAAAAAGAAGAAGAGAAAGTAAGGTGTGGGGTCAGCTTTGACCCTGCCGCCTTTTATTGGGGAGGTTATACTCATGCCTAAAGGAGAAGGTAAATTACTCGCGCAAAATAAAAAAGCGCGTCACGACTATTTTATAGAAGAAACGTTTGAAGCAGGCATTGTGCTTCAGGGAACTGAAATCAAATCAATCCGCAGGGGCCGTGTGAACCTGAAGGATTCATTTGCGCGAATCAGTAATGGCGAAGTGTTTTTAAATAATGCACATATCAGTCCTTATGAGGAAGGTAACCGTTATAATCACGATCCGCTGCGTGAGAGAAAGCTGCTTTTGCATAAACAACAGATTAATAAGTTAATAGGCTTAACGAAACAGCAGGGCTATTCAATCGTTCCGCTGAAGCTGTATATTAAAGACGGCTATGCGAAAGTGCTGATTGGTCTTGGTAAAGGTAAAAAGAAATATGATAAGCGCGAGACGCTGAAGAAGAAGGATGCGAAGCGTGAAGTGGCACGTGCACTGAAAGAACGCCAGCGGTAAAGCATTCCAGTTGAAAAAAGACGGTACTATGTTATAATTGATTATGCCGTTAACAGCGGCAGGACAACCGGATTGATTTCCGGATCCCGTACTGAACCAGGCTAACGCCTGATTCATCCTTATCATGGGGACGTTACGGATTCGACAGGAATGGTTCGAGCTTGAGTTGCGAGTCGGAGGGATCGTCTCCGTCATCAACGTCAACAAAAATAGTTAACAACAAACAAGATTACGCTCTAGCTGCCTAATAAGCACTTGAGGCCTCACTTGTCTATCGCCCATGTAGACCTGCCTGAGGTTCACTTATAGTGGGATACGCAGTCTGCTGCCACCTGAAGCAGCCTGAAGAGACTAATCAGGATAGCCGTTCGGACGCCTGTCAGTTGGCATAAGTTACGGTGAAATGCGAATAGGCTGACTACGCTCGTAGAAGCTTAAGTATTGAAGTTTCTGGACGTGGGTTCGACTCCCACCGTCTCCACCAAATTAAAACGGTGGAAATACTGATATATATAGGTTTATAAGCAACAGGGATATTGAACGGGAGATGAACTCTCCTGTGATATCCCTGTTTTTTTATGTGGGTTGCGAACTCTGGTTCAACTCCTTAAATAAATTTAAGGAGCGGTTTTATGGAAAGAAATAGAAAACACGGTGTTTTTGCAGTGAAAGAGAAATCTACAGACCTACTTTTAACCATTAACGAAAGTGCTAAATCCACAGATCAGCTAATTGATGAAGCTCTTAAAGCTATCTATAAACAAATGAAAGTAGAGGGCATTAGGGACAGAACTATTCAAACTTATGAATATGCATTTCAACAAATGGTTAAATTCTCTAAAATCAAGTATACAAAAGAACTTAACCAAAATGTTATTTACGATTATCTTGGCAGTATAGAAGTCTCACCTCAAACAAAACTAATAAGGTTAAAGTCAATTAAAGCTCTTCTAAGCAGGTTCTTCAACAATGGCTTTTTAAAAGAACGTTTTTGGAGCGGGATTAAGATAAAAATCGACAAAGAATTTAAGAAGGGAGCTGACATAAGCGATATAGAGAAACTTTTATCATTAATTGATAAGTCATCTTTTATAGGCTTTCGAGATAGTGTAGCGATATTAACATTGTTAAAAACAGGTATTAGAATAAAAACATTAGGTCTTTTAGAAGCTAAGCATATTGATTATAAAAATAAATGCTTACTATTAGATGGATCTATCTTAAAAAGCCATAATCAATTAAAATTACCAATTGATGATCAATTATTAGACATGTTAAGAGCTTTGATTGATGTTAGCTCCGGAATTAAAGGTTATTACGATATTGAACATTCGTTTGTCTTTATAACTCAAAATGGTTTGCCTATTTCAAAACCAAATCCTCTAATTGCGCGATTTCAAAACAGTTGAACAAGTATTCAAAGAAATATAAATTGAAAAATATAAATGCTCATGCCATCAGAAGAGCATATGCTAAAAATTTGTTAAGTAAAGGAGCAAGTGTTGCCTTAATTAGTAAAGCTTTGGGACATTCAGATTTATCAGTTACAACACAATATCTTGATTTGAGTGTGGAGGAAGTGGTTACTAATCTGAGAGCATACATTTAATAAATTTATCTACAAACACGCTCAAGGCAAAACCTTTGGCGTGTTTTCTTTTCAGTGAAATATTATCAATTAATCACGGTAAATTACATCACCAGACAATGTATTTTTGTATCTGAGCAGTAATGTTGTGACAGAGGTGTATTAGTATTAAATCTAATTAAAACGCTGAGCTTGTAAATCCGTGTTTATTTTATTGAAAAGGAAGTAAAGTGCATTTCTTTTCATTAGTGGTCGAGTTTTTTGAGCGATCAATTGTTTTATAAGTTAATTATATTTCAAAATCATAAATTCTTAAAAAAGTCAACTATATTTTAATCAAAAAAGGAGAAAAATGCTATAATAGTAATGTAAGACTTTAACAAAAAGATTATTGAAAGGAGGACTTATTTAGGTGAAAGTATCGGTGTTTTATAATTTAACTGTGTTCATATATTGAGTTGAGTTATGTCCCGTTCAATATCAACATTTATTCAGCAACAATGAAGAAATTCACACAGTTTATATTGATGAAGTTTTACAAGAATCACTGAAAGAATATAAAATAAATCCTATTAAACATAGGGATAAGGAGAATACATATTGAATCAATCAATTACAATGGAAACAGTTAATGAAAAATTAGAAGTTGGACAAGAGGTTAAGAATTATAAAGTGCTTTGTGATCTGCTAGAAGTCGAGAAGAAAAAATGTAAAAAGTCTAGAGATTATCACCTTTTGGAGATTAACAGATATGCAAATGTGGAGAAAATAAAAGGTACACAGAGGTTTATAGTTAATAAAATATTTGATGAAGTTCAGCCTAAAGTTGATAAAAGAAAATCAGATAATCCAGATAACAAGAGAAACGGTAGATTTGATTATGAATTAACAGAAATTCTTCTTCTTGATTTGTTCGCCTCTTCTTATAACGAGGTGAGTTATTATACAGTTGGCAAATTGTTAGAGGGAATACACGCTGTAAATGGAAATTACTCGATAAGTAGACATAATCAGAAAGCACTGGCAAAAATAACAGAAGTAAAATTGAAAATCATCAATGAGTTTTTCGCAAAAACTCACAATTCTCTAAAGAACTTTATTGAACGTGGATTAGCCAACTTAGAGAAAAGATTTTTAATTACAACAGAGAAAGTTTTCATGGTTAAACAATTAGGAGACTTTTCAGCTAGACCAGCTACAAGAAAAGAAAGTCAATATTTGATGAAAGTTCACCGTCAAGTATTAATTGGGTTGGGGTTTACTAAAGAAAGTCAGATATATGCTTCAGGTTTTGATAAAAAGTTTTATTTTGAAGTTGAAAAGAAACTAAAAGAAGATGAGTCAAATAAAATTGTTGAATGTTATAAAGCCTTTAGAATAGTGTTGAATTATGATGAAATAAAAAATGTATGCAATGAAATCGAAGATTTAATTTTGAATAATGACGAAAGAATTACTAAACACATTGAAATGTCAGAAAGCATAGAGAAAAGAATTTCAGAATCTGCTTTCAGTAGGCATAAAAAAGCAAAAACTGAATATGGCTTCAGTGTTGATAAAGATAGAATAGAATATATAAGAGTACAAGATGAATACTTAGAGGGATTCGATAAAATCAAAGGAATTGTGATTAGTCCGTTTCCAGATGACATAAAAGTAAAAATGAAAAAATGATACTATAAAAAGTGATAAAAAATATAATCTTATATTATACTTTATAAAGTATCATTTTCTAAATACATAACTATGAACATTAATTGCTGAAGGCGGTTTTTGTCCCTGAACCTATTAGTTAATGGGGTGAGAGCTTGCTCTCAACCGACAACTGAAAAGGGTGATTTTCCCTTTTTAGGCAGCAGGCTCTTGACCTTGCCTTTCAGCATTTACACATAATAAAAGAAAGTCACTGATTAGTTTCAGTGGCTTTTTCTAATTCAAATCAAAAATTTGGAGGTTGTTTATTTGAAAAAACTACTTGTTACTCTTTTGTGCGTAAACTTGATGTTCATTGGATTTTCATCTTCTACATCAGCTTCGAAGAAAAATGAAGTTAGTCCCGCCAACCACATTTTAGTTAATGATAATGAGAATACTCCTTCCAACATGAAGTGGATTGAACAAACAGACGAATTTTTGAAGTACACATATACATTGGATGGAGTTAATTACTTAATTGAAGAAACATTTCATGATGATAATTCAGTAACTTCTAAGGTTTATAAAGAAGATGAAATTACTGGAGAATACGAAGTAGTTGATACTTTAAAATCATCTTTCGATGAAAGTAAAGAAGTAATAGTTCAAGAGAATCAAGAGGGGATAATTTCAGAGTTAGAAGTTAATTCTGAAGAAGTAGAAACTATTTACAATCCTATTGATGCATTATCAGTCTCAAACAGTGATAATTTCACTACACAAGCTGATCAGGATTTTGTATATTCTAGTACATCATATGGAAGTAACAAACCTGCACAATGGCTAGTAGGAGTAATAGCTATTACTATATCTACTATTTTGAAGAGAAAAGTAGATCAATGGGTTACAAGGGTAGCTGGACTGACTTATGCTTTCTGGAGTGAGAGAGTTTATTACAAATATGTAACTTATAAAAAGAATTACGGACAAATTACACAAGTTACTAGGACTTTCCGATATGTTTACTCAGACAGTGCAAGAACAAATCCAATTGCAAACACTGTACACGATTCCAGCAGAACAGGTATTACATTCGTATCTCAACGTATATACTAATGAAATAAAAGTCCACTCAAATAAGACATACGCCTTAAGAATGTTAAATTTAACATTCTTAAGGCGTATTTAATTTTATTTAAATTATGTAATTCGCAAAAATGATCCATAAAATTAGTGATATAACTGAAAGTACTGACCACAATATAAATTTATTTTTTTGAGATCTATGAGTGAAGGCTAAGGATAATGACCATAAGAAAAGTGAAAACCAAAATAAATGCAACCAAATTCCGCCAAATGTTATTGCTAATATTGCGAATATGATGTTTAGAAAAGAAAATATAGTACTAATTTTCATAATATCCCCTCCAATCCAATTTCATTGAAAACAAAATCATCTTATCCTATTGTTTGATTTTACCATGAAATAACACCTGTTGAATATTAAATTAATTTAATCTAGATTCAAGAATCTCTTTAGCTCTCCAAATTGGCAAGTTTTTCAAATTTTTCTGATCATCCAATGTTAATTTGCTAAAATGGTATCCAGCCTCTATTTTGTTATCCAATAAAACGTTTATACAGTATAAAAGAATATGTTGGTCTGTAGCAGCTTGGATCTTCATTTGAATTAACTGGTCAATTAAAGAATCACTTAATTCATATTGGTTTATTCGCCATTCAATTTGAATCAAATTCAATCCCACAACCTGTTTCATGGAAGGCTCTTTAACTTCATCGTATTTCTTGTAAATGTACTCAGCCAAGGCTAAGTGATCTTTGTTTTTACTTATATCATAAGCTTTAATACACTGAAGGCAAAAATCGTTTGCTAATTCAATTCGGTCATTGGCTTCTCCTGAATCTATCGCGCTATATATTTGATCTAGATCAATGTTAATTGATTTTGTGAGCGCTTTTGCATCAAGCAAGTAATAGTTACACATTTCTACTCTTTCAGTACGTTTCTCATTTGATACAAGGATCTTAATGTCAGAGAATTCTTCAGAAAAGGGGTCAATTAAGTATGTCTCTTTTTCACTCTGCCCATTTAAAACAAAAAATAAGTAACCTTTATTTGCAAGCGTATGCAGTACATAGCCATTATTTTTATTGGTTTCAAAGCCGACACAGGAGCCCTCAGTAATATTCTTAACGATTACTGCAAGTTCACTTAGAATAGCATGATAATCATCGTGAAATTTAATTTCATCTGAAATTCCTTTTTCAGCAAAAATGGATTGAGCAGCTGTTAGGATTTGCTCCTCTTTTGTTATCTGCTCAAGTGCTTCATCTTTATCTGTTACATTATCAATTTTAATTAAAACACTTGTGAGCATTAGCTCATGCCCATTTAAAAGATCCTTTACTAACGATAAGAGCATCAAATTTAGTTTAATTGAATGGAAGTTTTTAATTTCTACGTGATATTTATTTCCTTTATAGACTTCGATAAATAAAACATCTTCGATAGAAATATTAATAGCTCCGTTGGCCAGCCGCTCTTCTTCAATATAAAAATGATATTCATGATCGTTGATCTTAAGTAACCTTTTTGAGCCATACTTAAAGCTTGCCGGTTGAGAAGTAATGATGGGGACAGGAAATTTTTCTTTCGTTACCCCATAAATCGTGAAATTATGTTCAAATACTTCTTCAGGCTGCTTTGAGTGTGGTAACAGTGTGGTGGTTACCGCCTCATAGTATTCAAACGTAAAATCTCTTTTTAAAGCTTCATTTTTAACAGTGACTGTGGGTTGCTTTTCTCTTTCGTCGACAAATGTTCTACATACTCTTTCAATAGTAGACCCTTCCAGTGTAAAAAAGGTAACTGAACGACTTTGTTGTGAACCATAATTGTCTATAAGTTGTTTTAATTCTTGAGAGAAAAATTGACGATAATAAATCCGTGTATCATAATCATCCGCTTCTTCATTAACAAGCATCTCAACTACAAAATAGACAACACCCTGGGCAGCATAATAATTTTTGATGTCGTCCATCCGGATGGGATATGTACGAGTGCTGCCAGAGAAGGTATCAACAGTAATACCTTTAACCTGAACAGGTACTTTTGAGATTAAATCTTTTACTGTTTGGGCCGGGCTGCTGTACAGTTCAATTTCCCCATCAAAGGAAACAGTTTTATCACCTGAAAGGACGTTTGCTTTTACCCGGGACTTGGGCTTTCTGCAGGCTTTTGTAATCGCATCAACTGCAATATCTTCTGTTTGTGGATCCAATATAATACCCCCTATGAAAATTTATGTTCAGATCGATTCAATAATTTGAACCATTCAAGTGTTGGATTAAAAAGGACATAGTTGTTTACTTTAGAATCTTTTGTACTCTTATATTTAATCCCATCAAATCCATGGTATTTTGCGCAAAAAGCAATAAAGTTAGCAACAAGTATTCTTTCTTTTGATTTGATGTTACAGGATGTTGGGTGTATTGATAAATTGGTGCCTCTAGGATACTTGTTAAATCTAATAAATTCACTTCCTTGATTAACTTCAATTGTAATGAACCGAACCCGTAATCAGGTTTATTTGAATTGCGTACTTCTTTTATTGCAACCTCCAAAGATTCACTTAAATATAAATGATTATGGCCCATAAAATTAAATCTTCCGTTACCAGGCACACCATAGGGGGCTATAAATAATTCTTCAAAGAGAAATGGTGGTTCATTATCCGTTTCTTTTGGTCTTGCTCTATACACTGTCAAACCCTTTATTGTTGTAGAATTTTCAGTACTTAGCCATTCGAAAATCTCTTTGCCGACTTCATGAAACATACCCAACATTGGATAGCGATTCAGATATGTATAAAATTCAGCCATTCTATCAATAGTCATATTCTCTATTTTTTCAGAAATATTACCTGCAATTTCAACTTCATCTTCATCTATAATTACTTCTCCAGTAGGGTCACTCCACGCTTTGTATAATTGGTCACCTTGTTCTTGATAACCAGGTTGCCAGTCGATCGATGAATTAAACTTTTCAAAAACATGAGAAAAATCTGGCACAGTTCTTAATGAACTTACAATATTATCTATTGCAGGCGCAACATTTTTTGTCGTTATGCTTGTATCAGGCAGGAAACGTGTCATGCCTTGAACATTATCAGCAATTACTTTTAGGTACGCTCTATTTGGTTGGTCCATATAAGGTTGAACAGTTATTGCCGGAAAATTCAAATTTTGTACTATCGTTTTTATTTGATTATCCTGTTCAGCCTGGCGTTTGATAAATTCAGGTATAACTTTAGGTTTATCGGACACAAAATCCCTCTTTTCTTCTATTATATATACTCTCCTAATATATCACTCTTCCATTGATGGATGGCATGCTGCTCACGTTCAAAAATCTTCTCCAGGTAGATAGATCATCGTCGTTTCCAACTTCTCGTGCCCAAGTGATCGAATTATCACATAATTGTCATTTCCCTCTATTCGTGAAATGATCTTTAAGGGATGTCTCTGAAGGTATGAGGACCAATCGTGTTCTTCCGCTGCTTCACAAAGGACAAGTCTGTGGCGCTGATCTTAGAGTCAATAAATGAGAATAAGGAAATAGAAGTTGCTGCTACTTTATATGGTGATAAGTAAAAAATAAATAGTGGTGATGAAATCGAAACTGATTCTACTGAATATGTAATTAATGTTGCAGTTACAATTTATCAATAGTCCTGATCCAAACTACTATAACAATTGTGACTAACCGCCTTTTTAAGAAGGAACTGAAATGACAAGCTTACAACAACTACTGTTAGAAATTACAGTTAAAATATGTCATGCGATGATTTGTCAGTATTGCTCACTGATAACGGACTGCAAGTCTATATTAAATATTATCCTTACTCTTAGAATAATTATAGATTAACACTGTATTATTGCTCAAGGTGTAGAAATGGTAGTACTTCCTCTATAAACAGGTATAAATAAAAATATGAAAATGTAAACTAGCCTCCGCTTAATAAAATTTTATTTTTATCGAAAAAGAAGCAGGTCTATTAATTAAGGAAATTCAATATTATATTTAGAAGCTACAAAGCAAGTATGAAATCGATAAAGTGAGAAGTAGTAGAGAGCCATTCATTATAATCTAAATGGAGGGGTTTAGATATCATTACTTGGTTACCTCAAAGGGCGGGAGACAACGTAGGATTAAATCTATGCTGTTCTTATGAGTTTGTCCGTCTCGTTCTAATCGTCTTGTGCAATTCGTCTCTGTATCATTAAAATACTTTCTTAGGCTACTAGTGAAAGTATTTCTTCTATGTAAATGAAACATAACAGTTATTATATTTATAAGTGTAATATTCGATATGATAGATAGCCGGGCACACCGCGATTCATCTGACGGTTCCCTATTTTTTAACTCCTAAAAATGTTGTATATACAAATTTGCGAAAATTCTATATATTTTATTCTTGATCTGGATATTAAATAAGATCACCATGTTTATAAAAAGATGCGATATTCTTAAGGAAGTTACCATGCTTTGGCACTTTGGATTTTATCTAAAGTAACTATTTCGTTGGAAAACGACTTACATAATTAAGTATAGGAGTGTAAAATGAATTTATAAGAAGTTGAAACATTATCCAAATTTGTGATTGTTTTCGCTTGGCTAATGGTGCAGTTTAGTTCAATAATCCTTATAATTATCTATGTAGAGATGTAGAAGGATTAATATGGACAGGATTACGAAGCTATTACATAAAAAGGTAGGATATATAAAATGAAATTGCAGTATATATTCTCACAAAGGTACAAGTTTATATCGTTTAAGCTAGAATTGCTTTAATGGTTATCTTTGCAGTCCATAATTCCTTTTCTTCGTGGTTAAGATTTTTACATAGTATCTCTAATAAACCACAATAGTTTTTGGAAGTTCAGTGGAAATATCAAGGGGCTTGAATTTAATCGATGATAAATTTTAATACATCATTTTTCATTTTAGAGAGGACAATTAAGAAAGTATGTTTAGTTAGGGGGTAATTAATATATCTAATATTATTTCATTTGCAAACTTATCAATTGAAGCTTCATATAGAATAATGAGTCAAACTATGGATTTTAGAGATTTGACCCAACATCATTTAAAAGCTCTTATGGAGCAAATAGATGCTTTAAATTTTGAAATTTCCACTGTTAAAAGTGCTAAACTAATTGTTCATGAGGCATCGCATTATTTTGATCATCTGGTAACTCTTTCTGGACAGGAAATGCTAGTTAAAATTTATAGTGCATTAAATGAATATGAAATTATTAATGATGCAATTATTAATAATAAAGCGAAACCTCAAGCACATAATATTATTAACTTTTTAAATACCTTAAAAAACTGGAATCATGCCAAGTTTGCAAATGAGCTAAGCAATGGTTCTCATAGTCCAAGTTTTCAGAATTGGTCATACAATTTTGAAACTACTGGAGATTTAGATATATTCAATAAGCCAAGTGGTGAAGAACTTTTAACTGTTACTTTTAAATATAACGATACACCCTATGTAAGGGTTCCTTTTACAATGGAATCACTTTGGGAAACAAATGCAATGTGGGCAGAGATAATCTATCAATTCGAATTAGTTCGTAAGTTAGAAGGAAGTGCAAGGACAGTAGAAGCTCATCTTATGCAAGAAGAATACGAACATTATCTTTATAACCCAGGGTTATTTGTATATTCAGTAGCAGCGCACCTAGTTTCTTCTTTTATTAATTTAGGAGATATACCAAGTGCATTTAACTTAAGTAAGGCACTTTGTAGCATTAGCTTAAATTTACCATTTAAGTATTATGGACAAATAAAAAGGACACAGGGCACTATATTTAAAGGTCAAGTAAACCGCTTATTAAATAATACAACTAACCTTAATCCAACTTTTATTTTCCTTGCCCTGCTTGAGAACATTGTAGAATCAGGTTTAGATATTATAGACCTCAATAATGAACATGGACTGGATATAAACAAAATCCTTGCTATAAATAATCTTCCTGATAAATTAGTTTTAAATCGAGAAATACTTTTTGAAATAAATGAATTATCCCTTAAGGTTTACGGTCCACATACAGACCTGTACACATTTCAAAAGAATAAAGGGCTGGAATGTTTTGAAATGTTTGGTATTGAGGGAGGTTTAAATCAGCATCCAGCATATTTGATTGCCATGGCTAGTAGATCACAATCTTGTGTATTTCAGGGTTGGGATGAAGAAGCTTTTGAAGAGGGAGAATCTGAAACATTTAAAAGACAAGAGATATTACACGAACTATTAAAGAAAATGATTACTTGATGAACTATATAACAACTGTTAGTACTAAGCCGATTTGCCGACTAATGAAAAAGTTCATGCGGTAAAACTTGAAGAAAAGGTTCAAGAAACTCCCAAAGATAGTGTAAAGAATTATCAAGTATATGAATTTAGGGTTTATAACAATTGACCGCCTTTATTTTAAGGGCGGTTTTATTATGCAATTAGAAAGGAGAACTACATGGCAAATTTAAACGCTTACTCTTAGAAATTAAAGTTGATATGCCACAGCACAGGATGACTTAACAATCTTACTTGCTGAGAATGGACTTCAAGCACATTCTGAATATAACCTTATTATCAGATTAACTTTTGTAAATATTGGGGGTGTAGAAATGGTAGTGCTTCCTATGTAACTAGATATAGGGTTATATATGAAAATGTAAACAATCCCCCGCTCGATAAAATTATTGTTTTAATGAAATTTTTGTTTGTTATTATTAGTATATCTAGTGTTTATATGGAATTATAAAGAGTATTTACTACTTAATACAATAGGAGTGGGGTTGAAATTATGAACAATGAATTAATCACCCAAACAAAAATGTCTGAATTAGTTGGAAGGTCTGAATCAAACGGGAGACGTTGGGTCAAAGAATTTAAAGAATATATTCCTACTATTGAAGAAAGTAATAAAACCTTTTATACAGCGGAATCACTAAGAATAATGAAGTTTCTGAAAAAAATGCAGGAAGCTTCATTAACAATAAAAGAAATTAAGCAAATAATAAATAAAGAAGGAATACCTAATAATAAACAAGAAGAACAACGAATAATTGGTAAGTATAAAGTTGAAAAGGTACATAAAGATTACGATGAAACTATTAAAGAAACTATTCCTACTGCTGGGGAAATGATGGTTCCATATTTAAAAATAATTAAAGACGGCGAAGCATATACAGCCAGTGAAATTACAGAAAAGCTAATTGAGTACTTTAAATTAACTGAAGAGCAGCGTCTTATGAAATATGAAAATGGTTCTGACAGTATGTTTCTTTCAAGGGTACGAAGCGTAAGATATAGCTTAAAAAGAGAAAGTTATATTGATGAAATAAATAAATTAACATATATAATAACAAACGATGGGTTAGATTTACTAAACGAGAGTAAGAGTGGCATTAAAGAAGAGATTGAAGAATTAGAAAAAGTTGTAGATCCATTAACTACAGTGAAAGAAAATCTGGAAGAATTAAACAACGAGTTGGCGGATAATTTACTGAAACAATTAAGAAGTATTCATTGGATGAAATTTGAAGATATAGTTGTAGAGCTATTAACAGTAATGGGTTATGGAGACGGTCAAGTTACACAGAGATCAAATGATGAAGGTCTGGACGGATTAATAAAAGAAGATAAATTAGGATTAGACAGTATATATGTACAAGCTAAAAGATACGGAGTTAATAATTCTGTTGGTCGAGAACTTGTTCAAAGTTTTTCTGGGGCGTTAGATGGAAAAGGCGCAAAGAAAGGTGTATTTATAACAACTTCTTCGTTTACTTCTGGTGCAAAAACATATGTTGAAAAAGCAAACCAAAAGAAAATTATCTTAATTGATGGCATAGAACTATCAAAATTAATGATAGCTCATAATGTTGGAGTTGATGTAAACCATACCTTCGTGGTGAAAACACTCGATTATGATTATTTTAAAGATGAATGAGATATAAGGTGATTGGTAGCTTATTTATTGATAAGCGCAGTTATATGCTATTTAGGAGGAAGTCGAATTGGGCAGAGGAAAAGACACACCTTTACAAATTGAATTAAAAAAGATTCTTAGCACTAACCTTAAGAATTTAATGAAGTCATCTGCAGTGAGCCAAACAGACTTAGCGATGCAAACAGAAATACCGAGAACAACGATAAATGGCTACGTAAAGGGAACGTCTTTACCTACAGCTGAAAGCAGTGAAAAAATAGCACAGGTTTTAAATGTGCCAATAGAAGAATTTGATCCTAGATATAATATGAATTATTTTGATTCTATTAGTGCTAACAAAAAGAAAATTTTGCTGCAGTTGCTGGATAATGTGGTGCAAGACTTAAGCAGAGAAAAAGACTTAGATCAATATGAAAGCGTTATTGAAAATATTGAAATTGCAAGGATACTTATTAAATCGTAATTTTAGAACAGATACGTGGTAAAGGGTACTTTTTATTTTTCTAAAAGTTATAAGTTTTGAACATATAATTCAAATGTTGAAATAACCTAAAAAAATCAACTTGTTATTGTCTAAAAGATAGTCTAAAATAATATGTACAAAACATAAGAGACTTTCAGACAGGAGTGTTATATATGGCTTTGATTGGCTATGCAAGAGTTTCTTCCGTTGGGCAATCACTGGAGTCACAAGTTGAACAACTTAAAGCATTTGGTTGCAAACGGATATTTAAAGAAAAAGAATCTGGAGCTAAATCAGATAGAAAGGAATTACAAGCTGCTTTAGAATTTTTAGAAGATGGGGAACTGGATAACAACGGGAAGATTATCTATAAGGATAAGCTAATTGTAACAAAAATTGATCGCTTAGCTAGGTCAACCTTTGATCTTCAAAGAATTGCCGGTGAATTAAAAGATAGGAAGGTTGGACTTCAATTCTTAAAAGAGAATATTGATTTCTCAACTCCATCCGGCGAGTTAATGTTTACTATGCTTGGAGCAATAGGTCAATTTGAAAGGGACATAATTAAGGAAAGAACTACAGAAGGGCGAGAGAGGGCAAAGTTAAAGGGTAAACATATGGGGAGACCGAGCAAACCCAAGAAGAATATAGAACGTGCTATGGTCTTGTATAATGAGCGGGAAGACAATGGAATGAGTGTTAATGATATTTCGAAGCTTACAGACGTGCCACGCTCCACGATATATGCGGAAATAAAGAAGAATAAAATATCACTGGAGTTGAAAGTATGAAAAGCACTGAAGTGTTTTGTTTAACCTGTAATAAAGCATACGAAATTATGGAGTTCTTTAAAAATGAAGACATTGAATTGGAAGAGTTAGATGATCTTCCTATTAGAATAATTGGTTTTAAAGAAAATGGCACTTATACTTGTAGTTTATGTGAATTTGATCTTGAATTTGAAGATTATTTCATAGATTCCGAAAGCGATTACGAACGATTTATTGAAATTAGTGTTGAAAAGATCGGAGAATGCTTGAGTACAAAAGTTGAAAGTTGTAACAAATGTCCTGATGGAGAAATTTTAGAAAGTTATCATTTGACATATAATAAAGAAGAAGGGACAAATGAATATACTGGTACTTTATTCTGGGATTTCATTCGAGAAAATGGAATTGAAAATACAAAATTAATGGATCAGGTTTTAAGATATATTGAATGTTCTTCATGTGGATATGGTGCGGAATACGATAAAGATGAAATGAGGATATTTAATTTTGATGACAAAGTAATAAGTAGTGAAGAGATAAATGACTTTTTTGGTGATGATTACGGACTTAATTACGAAGAATTGAATAATGTAGCAACAAGGTATGGTATTGATCTCAAAATTGCTGAAATAGAAGATTTTATAGATAAAATAACTGAGAATCCTATGTTGGCTTATCAACATAAAACTGGTGTGAAGCTTTACAATTTATTAAAACAGATTTTCGACAAGGACGATATATTCAACCTGGAAATTGGAACAATGATCTTCAGGGGAAGAAATAGAAAAAAAGATGAAATAAAATTGACTTCTGAGCAACTTTGGAGTCCACCTATAGGAAATGCAGGTCACGGAAGGTATAATTTGATAGGACTCCCTGTATTGTACTGTAGTGACTCTACCAAAGGAATTCCTTATGAGTTAAACCCTATTAATAACGATTACATTGATGTAGGAACTTTTTATATAAACAGTCCTTTAAAATTATTAGATATATCAGAGATATTTAATGAAGAATTTGGTGAATTCATTGGATCAGTTAATTACGAGAGTAAACATTTCAAGAAAGGATACTTGTTTACTAACTTTATAAAGGATTGCTGTGCCACAATAGGGTTTAATGGTATAAGGTATAAGGGAGTTGGAAAAGAGAATTATTATAATTATGCTCTGTTTAACTTTGATAAAGGAAATGAATTAAAAGTATCAGAGAATGTTAATACTTTGAACTGTAATATCAGCTATACAATTCAAGAAAAAATATAAAGACAATGTTTTTAAACAGTGAGAAAGTTACCGTAATGTATTCTCTAACTAACCCAGAGTTTTTGTGCATAGATTTGCTGGTCAAAAAAGTCACTTCGCAATTAACTCGTAAGCCTATCGCAAGAAACCTTATTTTCTTTACATCTTAAATGAATTAAGAGTGAAAACTGTCAAAAAAGTAATACCTCTCTGAGTTCTTTAAAACCCTAACTTCTTCCGTGTTTTTACTACACATAAAATTGTGACTCGAAATATAACAAGATGATGTTTTAAGAGGTGTTAATATCATTCTTTTACAATCTGAAAGTCTTTAAAGCCACTTTAAGAAGATATTTGATGAAAGAGTTTACATCTAATAGATAATAGTTCAATTCATTGTGTTATAATCGGAAACAAGGAATTGAACCGAGTTCGTAAAAAAGTTATACTCCCTAAAGCTAAAAAACTATATATAAGAAGCTTCAAACCCAGTTGGCATAAGTTACGGTGAAATGTGAATAGGCTGACTACGCTCGTAGAAGCTTAAGTATTGAAGTTTCTGGACGTGGGTTCGACTCCCACCGTCTCCACCAAATATATATTTGGTGGTTTTTTATTTGTCTAAAAAACATTTACATAAAAACGTGCCTGTAACTTCCTCCCTTCCACCATGCGAATGCCGGGGGGGGGGTTCAGAAACGGCAATTAAAAAAGGAAACCTGACAATTAATCAGGTTTCCTTTCCAAATCATCTATAGGTTGATCTTTTTCACTCTCCACTGTTTTTCCTGCTGAGTGTATTGATTCAGCTTGCTTGAAAGTCTGCTGGCCTCGTGCTGATCCACAAAAAACTTAAACGCTTTATTGAGTGAATCCCTTAAAACTTCATGAGTACCATTGTTTTCCCTGTGTAAAATATACATGTTGTCTGTCAGCTCCTTCATAAACAATTAATTATATCTTGCCAGAAGTGTAGTGAGAAAGTTGACGAAACGTCGTGATAAAACCAGGTTTTCATTCGACAAATTATGGATAATTTTCTCTTTAACTCTATCTGATGTAAAAAAGATTTAATCATCATTAATTGTGTAAACGGAGGATGAAAGGGTAGCGTATATAACCTTTTTGTTATATAGTGTACAGAGAAACTTTTTTAGAAGGTGGGTGACGTGATGATTTTAACTGCACCAGGGCTGGAGAAGATGAGTGCGTTTTTCAAAGTCCTTGGGGATCCGACAAGGCTTGAGATGCTGCGGAGAATGTATACGAGTGAGCATTGTGTTTGTGAGTTTGTTGAGATGTTCAAAATTTCACAGCCGGCGATCAGCCGTCATCTGCGGGTGATGAAGCAGGCGGGAATTGTGCTTGAACGTAAGGACCGTCAATGGAATTATTTCCGGTTAAATGAACAGGATCCGTGCTATCCTATTCTTGTGAAGGCGATTAAAGAACTGGGAGAGCTACCGGTTCACGAACATAACCTTTTGAAAATAAAATGCTGATTGAACAGAAGATATGATTCTTCTGTATTTTGTATATAACAACATTGTTATATACCTATATCCAACTGAAAGGGTGTTTTGAATGAAAAAGATTAAGATTTTTGATCCGGCAATGTGCTGCTCAACAGGGGTTTGCGGAACGAGCTTTGATCCGGAATTACCGAGAGTGGCTTCTGTTGTCAGTTTCCTGAAGCAGAAAAATTATCCGATTGAACGTTTTAACCTGACTAGTGAGCCTCAGCGATTTGTAGAAAATAAAACGGTTCAGGAGGCTTTGGCGAAAAACCCTGAGGGACTTCCGTTCACACTGGTAGATGGTGTGATCGTGCAGCAGGGGACTTATTTATCAAATCAGGCTTTTGCTGAAGTAACAGGAATTTCTGAAGATCAGTTTCCTGCATCAGGGGAAGCACCAAAGCCGAAAATCAGATTAACAATTGAGTGAGGAGTGGAATCATGCAGGACTTTTTGATTGATGAGATTCCTTTGACTCCTTTTGTGTTTTTGACGGGAAAAGGGGGAGTCGGTAAGACATCCACAGCCTCCTTGCTGGCGATTACCCTTGCTGACCAGGGAAAAAAGATTTTGCTTGTGTCTACGGATCCCGCGAGTAATCTGCAGGATGTTTTTGGAACGGATCTGACAGAAGTACCGAAAGAAATACCCGATGTGCCGAATCTGCATGTAGCCAATTTCGATCCTGAACAGGCTGCTGCTTTATATAAGGAAAAGATGGTCGGCCCATACCGTGGCGTGCTGCCGGACACAGTTGTTCAGTCTATGGAAGAACAGCTTTCGGGCGCATGTACCGTTGAAATTGCAGCTTTTGATCAATTCACAGGGCTGCTTTCATCGAATGAGCTGAGAAGCATGTATGATCATATTTTATTTGATACTGCACCGACTGGTCATACGCTCAGGCTGTTGAGTCTGCCGAATGCCTGGAATGTGTATTTGGATGAAAATACAAGTGGTACATCCTGCCTGGGACCGCTTGCTGGTCTTGCAGAAAAGAAAACTCAATATGAATATGCCACAGAGATGTTACAGGATGAAACCGTAACGACCCTGGTTCTGGTTGCACGACCGGAGGCGTCAACGCTGACTGAGGCTGCAAGAGCGTACCATGAGCTGAAGGAAACCGGAATGAAGCATACGCTGCTTGTGATCAACGGCTATTTACAGTCAGATGATCAGGGGGATTCATACCGGCAGTCATTTATAACAAGGCAGCAGCTCGCTTTGGAAAATATGCCTGAAGCATTAAAGGAGCCACAAAGTTATATCCTGCCTTATGTGACTACGAGTCTTGCAAGTGTTGCTGATATCAGAAGCTGGATGACTGCCGCAGTGGAAAATGAGCCTGTTGATAGAGAGCCTTTTCAGGGTGACAGACTTGAAAAACTGGTGAAGGAGCTTGAGGATACAGGTCCTGGTCTTGTGATGACGATGGGCAAGGGCGGCGTTGGCAAGACCACGGTCGCTTCCATGATCGCCACAAGTCTTACTGCCCGTGGACATCGTGTGATTTTGACGACAACTGACCCTGCTGCACATGTGGATCAGGTGGTTGGAGAGTCGGATCAGCCGTTACTATCAGTAGAACGGATTGATCCGAAAAAAGAGACTGAGCGGTACCGGTGCACTGTCTTTGAGCGGGCCGGTGAGATTTCACCTGAAGAAAGGTCTCTTCTTGAGGAGGATCTTAATTCCCCGTGTACAGAGGAGATTGCTGTATTTCGAGCGTTTGCAGACACGGTCGCAAGGGCCGGTGAGGCGTATGTTGTAATTGACACAGCCCCAACCGGTCACACGCTTCTTTTGCTGGATGCAACAGAAGCGTATCACCGTGAAATGGAGCGTTCTACGGGAGAGGTTCCGGAGGCTGTACGATTACTTCTGCCGAAGCTGAGAGACCCTGCCTTTACGCATGTATTGATTACCACACTTCCTGAGGCAACCCCTGTTTTTGAGGCGTCACGTCTTCAGGACGATTTAATCAGGGCAGGAATCAAACCGCAGGGCTGGGTGGTCAATCAGTCACTGGCTGTAACGGATACGCGTGACGCTATTCTTGGAAGAAAAGCAGAGAGTGAGCTGAGGTGGATTCAGGAAGTAAAGAGGCTGAGCGATGACAAAGCTGTATATATTCCCTGGATGGAAAAGCAATTATCAGGTTATCAAACATTACTGGAAGCAATGAAAGGATGAGGGAAATGAATATTACACCAGGTGCTGTATCATTTTTGAAAAGTGTTGTAGATGAAAAAGGAGCAGAGGGAATCCGTTTCTATAAGGCAGGAGAAGGCTGCTGCGGGCCAAGCTTTGGGCTTGGACTGGACCCTGCACAGGAAAACGATCAAATTCATCAGTTTGATGGATTGAAGCTTGCGGTGGATGGTCAGCTTGAAGGTTCAATTGATGCGATCACACTCGATGTGGAAGAAACACCGGAGGGACCTCAGATTGTGATGCTTGGCGGCAATGCCTGCTAAGGTCAGATGACAAGCTGTGCAGGAGGATAAACGTGTATGTTGTCTTCCTGCTATTTTTCTGTTTACTAACTTTAGAACGCGGAGGGAAATGAATCATGAAAAAGCTGATGATTATTGGATCGGTAGCTGCCGGTACATCTGTAGGAGCGAAAGCGAGAAGAAACAGTGAGGATATTCAAATTACGATTTACGACAGAGACACAGATATCTCCTATTCAGGGTGCGGTATTCCTTATTATGTAGGAGGAGAGGTGGCTGATCTGGATGATCTGACACCTAGAAATGCAGCGTGGTTTAAAAAACGTTATAACATCGATATCCACACGCAGCATGAAGTGGAAAGCATTAATCATCAGGAAAAAACAGCTGTTATCCGGAATCTGATTACGAATGAAACGTTTATGGATTCGTACGATACGCTTGTTCTGGCAACCGGTGCAACAAGTTTTGTTCCGCCTATTTCGGGTGTAGAGGCGGAAAATGTGTTCAGCGTCCGCAATATCCGCAATGCGGGTGAGATCAGGAATTATGTGGATACGCACCTGCCAAAAACTGCGACAATTGTTGGGGGTGGGTTTATCGGACTTGAAATGGCTGAACAGCTGACACAAAGAGGGATTGAAGTGACGCTCGTTGAACGTCTCCCGCAGATCATGCCGCCGCTTGATCAGGATATGGCTGCGCGGGTAGCGGAGCATTTAGAGGAAAAGAATGTGAGTGTGATGACTGGGGAAACAGTTAAATCCTTACAGGGGGGCAAGCGAATCACTTCTGTTCTGCTTGAAAGCGGACAGGCTGTTGAGACCGACCTTGTCATCCTTTCTGTCGGCATTCGTCCTAACACCGAACTCGCTAAGGAGATCGGAGTAGAAATTGGCAGCACAGGTGCAATTAAAGTAAACAGAAAGATGCAGACAAATGTACCGAATGTGTATGCGGTTGGAGATGTGGCGGAGAGTTTTTCTCTGATCACAGGAAAGCCGATTTACAGACCGCTCGGATCAACAGCCAACAAAACAGGAAGAATTGCCGGTCAGGTCATCACTGGAGAAGACACAGAGCACCGTGGTATTTTGGGAACCGGAATCTTTAAAGTATTCGACCTGGCAGTGGCACAGACCGGTCTGACAGAAAAAGACGCGGTTGAGGAAGGTTACACAATTGAAGTGCTTCATAATATTAAACCTGACCGTCCTGAATATCTGGGTGGCAAGGAAATGGTGATTAAGGCAGTAGCGGATCGCAGAACAGGAAAGCTGCTTGGTGCCCAGATTGTCGGACCACAGGGTGTTGATAAACGAATAGATGTATTTGTCACAGCCATTTCATTTGGTGCAAAGGCTGAGGACCTGTTCCATCTCGACCTGGCCTATGCCCCACCGTTTGCCACAACGAAGGATCCAGTCATGTATACAGGTATGGCCCTGCATAACGCATTTAATGAAAAGGCCCCGCTGATCACGCCGCAGCAGCTGATCAGGGAGACAGAGAGCGGAGAAGCGTTCCAGATCATTGATACAAGATCAAAAGCCCAGTTTGAAAAAGCGCATGTAAAAGGCGCGATTCATATTCCGCTTGGCGATTTAAGAAACAGAGCTTCAGAATTGAACCGCGACCTGAAGACAGTTGTGTATTGTAATAAGGGTGTGACAGGGAATGCTGCACAGAATATCCTGATCAATCATGGATTTAAACAGGTATATAACCTGTCCGGCGGAAATAAAAACTATCAGCATGTGGTGAAAAATTTTTAAAACTTGAAAAAGCCGTCTTTTATGACGGCTTTTTCGAATGAGCTGATTTGTTCATTTACCTGATTTTATTAAAAATTTATTCAACAATTTGCAAAAATACAATCCAATGATACATAATAGTAAAAAATAACCGATATAACTAGTACAAAAGTTTTGCCATTACTCTCTGTGTGAGGTGAGGACTTTGCGGTACAATCGGAAGGAAGGCTTCAGGTTCGCATTTAAAAAGCCATTAGAGGCAGCATTTAAGATTTATGAGCTGCATGGTCGTGAGGTGAATTCCCACCCGGGGAAAGCGCTGATGCATGATTTGAGTCCGAGCGGGACAAAGATGAGCTCACAGCTCAATCTGCCAGTGAGTCATCAGGATGAGCCTGTTAAGATCCACTTGCAATTTATGCTGAATGAGGTTGTATATGAAATGAAGGCTGAGCTTGTGTGGAAGCGGGCAGGTGGAAATGAGTTTTATTATGGCGTTCATTTTTATGCTTCAGATGATGTGAGAGAAGAAATTGTAAAGCAGCTAAAACTATTCGTGAAGACAGTATAAAAGAGCGGTCTGCAAGTCGACCGCTCTTTTTTTATGCCGTGGCTTTTTCCGTATTTACCTTCGTAGCCTTTGCTTTCCGATTCGCATAATAAATGCCCGCAAAAATAATTACCATTCCGCCAATCAGTGAAGGCGTGATGGGCTCATCCAGCAGAACGCTGCCCCAGACCATTGCAGACACCGGTGCGAGATAGGTAACCGTCGTTGCAAACTCAGGAGATTTCTGCCTGATCATATAATAGAAAAGCAGATAGGCAACCCCTGAGCCGAAGCACCCAAGTCCGATTGCCGACAGCCAGAATGATGTGTTGTATGTAAAGCTCATCACACTGTATCCGTTTATTGTCATCATCACTAGTCCAACAATCGCGCCTGTGATCAGTGAGGTGGCAGAAAGCAGAACCACGCCGGTTACGGGGGTGAACCGTCTGACATAGTGTGAACCGAATCCGTAGCACATTGCCCCGAGCATCATTGTCCCCACTCCGATGAATTCCGAACCGAAAATCCCTCCAATTTTAAAGTCAATCAGGACCAGTACCCCTGTGAAACCGATCAGAATACCGATCCACTGCTGGAGTTTCAGACGCTGTTTAAATAGAAAGAATCCAATCAGTCCTGCAAAAACAGGTGTGGTGGCATTCAGTACAGATGCTGTATTAGAGGCGATTCTCGTTTCGCTGAGTGCGATCAGTGCCCATGGAAGTGCGGCATTCATCACGCCGATCACAATCAGGTGTTTCCACGGGATCGGGCGCTCGATTTTTCGCCATTGTGCAATCAGTATCGGCAGCAGAATCAGCGCGCCGGCAGCACATCTGATAAAAACCGTCCCCCAGACGCCTGCTGATTCTGCAAGGATTTTAATAAATACAAACGAAAGGCCCCAGATCAGGCTGAGACCTCCGAGTGCTGCGTATGCTCTCATGATGTTCTCCTTTTAGCTTGAAATCAGTGTGACGGTATACTGGCGCGTGCGCGGCCCGTCAAATTCACAGAAATAAATGCCCTGCCATGTGCCAAGTACGAGTTCTCCGTCTTGAACAGGGATCGTCTGCGCATGGCCGACAGTGCTCACTTTCATATGGGATGCAGTATTGCCTTCCATATGACGGTCTTTTGGATGATCCCACGGAAATACTTCATCCAGACGTCGTAAAAAGTCAGTTTTTACATCGGGATCCGCATTTTCATTTACGGTAATGCCAGCAGTTGTGTGCTTTGAAGAAACGACTGCAATTCCGCTATTAAACGACTGACTGCTGATCCACTTCTGGACTTCTTCTGTAATCTCAATCATCTCATCACGGCTATGCGTTTTGACTGAAAATGTGTTAAACATACGATCATCTCCTTCAGTGATAGTGTACCGCACGAAAGAGAAGTTTTCTAATCACAAACATTTTATGGCAAAAAGACCTGTCTTTGAAAATGAAAGCGGTTAAATTTATCGAAATATTGATAAATTCAGAAATCTTATTGCGGAACCTCACATCTCTATGTATGATGGTCTTTATATAAAGGTTTCGCTGTAATGATGTAAAGCGGAAAAATCATCAGGAGGGTTACACAATGGATTCGACAAAAAAAGATCTGAGAATCAGAAGTAAAGTTATCAGTGAAGGAGTTAACAGAGTTCCAAACCGCTCAATGCTGCGAGCTGTCGGTTTTACAGATGAAGACTTTAAAAAACCGATGATTGGTGTAGCAAGTACCTGGAGTGAAGTGACGCCGTGTAACGTACATATTGACAAGCTTGCACAGCGTGCGAAAAGTGGTGCAAAAGCTGGTGGAGGCGCACCGATGATTTTCAACACAATTACAGTATCAGACGGCATTGCAATGGGACATGAAGGGATGTTCTATTCACTGCCAAGCCGTGAAGTGATCGCGGATTCAATTGAAACCGTAACAAATGCAGAACGTCTTGATGGCGTTGTCGCAATCGGAGGCTGTGATAAAACGACGCCTGCCTGTGTGATGGCGATTGCGCGTATGAATATCCCGTCCGTTTACATCTACGGTGGTACAATCCAGCCGGGTAAACTGGATGGAAAAGATATCGATATCGTTTCTTCATTTGAAGCAGTCGGTCAGTATCAGGAAGGGCTGATTGATGAAGAGCAGCTGTATAAAGTGGAATGCAGTGCCTGTCCGGGGGCTGGTGCGTGCGGTGGTATGTACACAGCAAACACAATGGCATCAGCAGTTGAAGCGCTTGGCATGAGTATTCCTGGATCTTCTTCAACGCCTGCAATCAACGATTATAAAGAGCAGGAATGTGAGCAGGCAGGGGAGCTGGTTGTAAAGCTTCTTGAACAGGACATCTACCCGCGTGACATCATGACAAAAGAAGCGTTTGAAAATGCGATTACAGTTGTAATGGCGCTTGGCGGATCAACGAATGCATTCCTTCACCTGCTGGCAATGGCCCACGCAGCTGAAGTGGATCTGACAATGGATGATTTTGAGCGTGTACGCCAGAACGTTCCGCATATTGCTGACCTGAAGCCGAGCGGAAAGTATGTGATGCAGGATCTTTACGAGGCAGGCGGAGTGCCGGCAGTCATGAAGCTTCTACTAGAAGAAGGACTGCTTCACGGCGACTGCATCACAGTCACTGGTAAAACGATTGCAGAAAACCTTGCAGAAGTGCCGTCACTGAAGGAAGGACAACAGGTCATCAAGCCAATCAGCGAGCCGCTTAAGAAAACCGGACCGCTTGTTGTATTAAAAGGAAACCTTGCGCCTGAAGGTTCTGTTGCAAAAATGAGCGGACAGAAAATCAGCCGCTTTGAAGGACCGGCTAAAGTATTTGACAGCGAGGATGAGTGTGCAAAAGCCATCGAGGATAATCAGATTAAAGAAGGCGATGTCGTGGTCATCCGTAACGTCGGACCTAAAGGCGGACCGGGTATGCCTGAAATGCTTTCAATTACGGCAATGATCGTCGGACGCGGGCTGAACGGTAAAGTAGCCCTCATGACAGACGGACGCTTCTCAGGCGGCTCACACGGCTTCGTAATCGGTCATATCGCCCCTGAAGCAGCAGTCGGCGGGCCGATCGGACTCCTGCAAAACGGAGATATCGTCGCAATCGACAGCGACACACAGGAAATCAACCTGCAGATCTCAGAGGAAGAATTCGAAAAGCGTGCCCGCGAATGGGTCAAGCCTGAACCTAAGTTCAAACGCGGGATCCTGGCGAAATATGCGAACTCGGTATCTTCTTCATCTAAAGGTGCTGTAACAGATTTATTTGAAGAGTAAGAGCCAGACCGTCCGGATATAGTCCGGACGGTTTTTTTTCCTGGCTTATGAGAAATCCGGAGATAAGGGAGCAGGTCTTTTGGTACTTTTCTAAGAAGGTTAGCGTTTTTTCTAAGAACCACACTGGTTTTTCACCGAACACCGTCACCTATTCTAAGAACATCCTCCTCTGTTCTAAGAACCAGTCACATTTTTCTCTGAACACCCGCCCCTACAGGCAGATTTTTCGATAAACGAAAATAAACATTGTAAGATAATACTATGAACATTTCAGGAGGGATTCACCGATGAAAATAGAAGTCTGGTCAGATTACGTTTGCCCATTTTGCTATATCGGCAAAAGAAAGCTTGAGAACGCACTAAACACATTTGAACATAAAGATCAGGTAGAAGTCGTCTACCGCAGCTTCCAGCTTGATCCTGACGCACCGAAAAACGCAACTGAAGATACCATCTCAGCGCTTGCGAAAAAGTACGGCATGTCCTATGATCAGGCAGTGGAAATGACAAACAACGTTGTGGCACAGGCAAAAGAAGTCGGGCTTGATTACGACTTTTCAAAAATGAAGCGTACGAACACGCAGGATGCACACAGACTCACTCATTTTGCTGCTGAACATGGTAAAGATCAGCAAATAACTGAAAAGCTGTTAAGTGCCTATTTCCTTGAATCCAAGCATATCGGTGATCATGACCAACTCGTTGCGATCGCTGAAGAAGTGGGGCTTGATACTGAGAAAGCTCGTGAAGTACTCACGTCAGATCAGTATACAGAAGAAATGACTGCAGACATTCAGAAGGCTGCACAAATCGGCGTTTCAGGCGTACCGTTTTTCGTACTTGAAAACAAATACGCGATCTCGGGTGCTCAGCCTGATGAAGTATTTACGCAGGCACTTGAAAAAGTGTGGGCAGAAACTAACCAGTCGCCACTCGTCAACGTAGGCGGGCAGGGCAATGCCTGCACGGATGATTCATGTGATATTTAATTAAAAACCGTTAATTGAAAGTGAAACTTCAATTAACAGTTTTTTAAATGGCTTTGTTAAATTTTAATGTTGTTTTTACTATGATTAAAGGACTTCCATACATTTGGAAGTCCTTTTTGTTGATATTAATGAACTCTTTAACTTGCATATGTCCTTATTTTAAAGTAACTTTTCAATCAAATTATTTAATTTATTTTTTGTTTCTAAAAATTTGGCTTTTTCTTTGTCATTATCTATTTGTTCCTCATAATAAAAAGGTTGATCTTCAAACCTCGGTATAACGTGCATATGATAATGACCCAAATCATTAAATTTACCACCGTTTTGACAAATTGTGATACCATCAGGATTAAATAATTTCTTCAATGCTTTTGAAATTGTTATTGACGATTTCATAATAGCATTTGCAGTTTCAGAATCTAATTCTTCAACATCTAAAAAATGCTTTTTGGGAAGGATTAGAGTATGTCCTTCGTTAAAAGGTTCAATATCCAAGAGACAACAAACATAATCATTTTCATAAACAATATTTACTGGTTCAAGTTGGTTAGTTAGTCTACACCCTAAGCATTCTGAGTTTACAGTCATATATTTGAAATCCTCCCAATCATTTTTTGTATGAACTTTTTTGTTTCTTAAGAAACTATTCTACCTTATTCGTTAGATAAGAAATATGATTATTCCGTGAACTTAGAAGACCTAAGCTTATCCTATGTTTCGACAATTGGAATTAAATTCCCTTTAATTATCATATCATTGACCGTTACTTCGTTCAGTTGGTGGTGAATGCTCTCAAGCACCTGGAACCACGCAAGGTAATTATCAAGATACTTGGTTGCCACACCGTTAAAACGCCGTATCCACTCTTTCAGTCTACTATGATAACTGTTGACTTTTTGGATATGATAAAGCCGGACCATTCCGTCTGACTTGAACTAGTAAGTGGTCATTTCTTTGTCAGCAGTGTAGGTTCTGAACTACATTTTGAGATGAAAGTTTTTGGCCAATCACTTTGTCTAATTGGTCTTTTTTATTCTGCCTACACCGAGGAAGCTCAAGCGCCCGGCTGAAACGACTAAAAGAGGCTGGAACTCTGTCCCAGCCTCTCTAAATCATGATACTTTCTCTTCTTTTTCCTTCTCATACGTCTCGTGAACCTCATCCCAGCAATCAGCATTCTTAATGCCGAGAGATTTCGGTTTAAAAACAGGATCAAGCCCTTTTAATCGCTGTGCTTCGTAATCTTTTAATACCTTGATCGCGATACCGCTCAGTAACACAATACCGATGATATTAATCAGCGTCATCAATGCCATAAATACGTCAGCCATGCTCCACACCATTCCAAGACTTGCATACGAACCGAACATGACAAGACCCATTGTCAACACGCGGTAAATATTAAGGGCGGTTTTGTTCTTTCTGATAAATTCAAGGTTTGTCTCACCATAATAATAACTGCCGACAATTGAACTGAACGCAAACATAAAGATCGCCAGGGCAATAAAGATACCTGCCCAGTCACCAACCTGTGCACTTAGCGAGCTCTGCAGCAGTTCAATTCCTTCAAGTCCACTGGCCTGGTAATCGGTATTGACTAAAATGATAAACGCAGTCGCAGAACATACGATTAACGTATCAACATACACGCCAAGTGTCTGAATAAAGCCCTGTTTAGCAGGGTGACTGACATTTGCAGTTGCTGCCGCGTTAGGCGCACTACCCATACCAGCTTCATTTGAAAATAGTCCGCGTCTCACACCCTGCATGATTGCAGCACCAATACCGCCGCCAAGTGCCTGTTCAAATCCAAACGCACTGCTGATAATCGTCGAGAAAACAGCAGGAATCTGTGAGAAATTCATCACAATAACCACAAGTGCGATGACGATATATAGTACAGCCATAATCGGTACGATCACACTTGAAAAGCTTGCAATCCGGTGGACACCGCCGAAAATAATCAGTCCTGTCAGAAGTGTAACAATCCCACCGACAATCAGACGGTCAACACCAAACGCACTCTCAAATGCTAATGAAATCGTATTACTCTGAACTGAATTGAATATGAGACCGAATGTAATCGCAATCAGCACGGCAAATACTATGCCAAGCCACCTTTTATTCAGCCCGCGTTCGATATAGTAAGCTGGTCCTCCGCGATAAGCACTGCCGTCTCTGACTTTATACACTTGTGCCAGCGTGCTCTCAATGAAGCTCGTCGCACCTCCGAGAAGTGCCACGATCCACATCCAAAACACTGCGCCAGGTCCGCCAATGACAATGGCCACTGCCACACCGGCGAGATTTCCTGTACCGATTCGTGTTGCAGCTCCGATAGAAAACGATTTGAAGGAGCTGATACTCTTCATTCCATTTGGCACTACCGATTTATCACCAAGCACTTTCACCATTTCTTTTAAATACCTGAACTGCACAAAACGGGTTGCAACTGTGAAGTAAACACCGGCTCCAAGTAATACAGCAATTAAAACGTAAGTCCATAAAATATTGTTGACTGAATCAATGATTCCCTGCATGATAACCACCCCATAATAATTTAATGTTCTGAATGTTGTATAATATATACGAATATTCATTGTTTGTAAACTGTGATATATATTTAAAACGTTGATATAACAAGATCACGTGAGGTTTTTGTGGTAATTATTTGAAATGAATATACATAATATGAATATTCATTCCCAATGAAAAAACAGGTAAATGCTTTTACTTTAGTAAATATATGCGTTGCTGCGATAAAGTGATTACCATTAGAGTATCGAAATAATTTTTTTAGAGATTTGATAAAATTTTTTTGAAAAAAAGAGGTAAAAATATAAAAAAGGCGCAAATTGCACAATGCAATTTGCACCTGTCGGGGCCTTATTCAAAATATGTTCTGATAAGCATTTGATACTGATCGTCTGTTAACGTAAAAGCAGGATAACCGGCAGCTTCAATTAAAGCCTTAGTATTGTCATCCTTAAAGACAACCGAACGTGAAAGGTAGGAGTGGAACACACTCATTGGCGCATTAATGACAGCATCATCCTCAGACAGGTCTATCGCATCAGCTGTTACAGCCAGATTGTCCACACCGCTTTGTTCTTTGATCCATTTCATCACAGTGGCATTGTCGGGGGAATTGTTATTTGAAATATGATAAATATGATCAGGCTTGGCATGCTCAGCAGCAGCTGTCAGGACATCGACTACATAATTGACCGGCACCACATTATTTGAAGCCTCAGGATCACACAATAGCTTAATGATTCTGTTCTGATCGACACGCCCGCGGTTAATCAGCTTTTTCAGCAGTGCAACAGCCTTCAGCAGACCATATAATGCAAAAGTGGTGTCAGCTTCTCCGGTTCTGGTATCACCCACAATAATGGAAGGCCTGAAGATACTCACCTTCATCTCATTCCGTTTTTCCCACACGAGGTGTTCAGCATGATTTTTGCTTTCTTCATAATCATTTACAAAGCGTCGGTCCTTTGAATGAATCTCTTCATCTGCAAAGTCATCTAATCCTGCTGTATAAGCGGTACTCACATGATAAAAAGAAGGAATCTGCAGCTTCTCAGCCAGTTCAAGTGCATGTGTTGTTCCGTCTACATTTGCCAGGAAAGTTTTCTCACGGTCTTTGGGATCAAACGATAGGAATGCTGCGGTATGATAGAGTATATCGATTTTTTCTCTGAGTGATTCAGACTCATGAATACCAAAATCAGTCTCCGTAATGTCTCCTGCGACCGGGTGAATTCTATTTGCCTGCTCAGGAGAGAGTTGATTGATGAATTGATTGATTTTCTGTTCGTTTCGGAAAACAGGATAAAGCGTATGTCCTTTATCTAAAAGTGAAAGCATCAGCTTTGAGCCAACAAAGCCGGTTGCTCCGGTTATCATAATGTTCATAGTGATCTCCTTTGGAAAAGCATTCAGTTTTTATTATATCAAAAGAGGAGAGGTGTGTTGAAGTTTGAGCTAAAAGGCTAATTACTCAAAAAAAGAGCCGCCCAAAAGGACGGCTCTGCATGTTATTAATATTGACCGCTCTTCTTAAGCTCTTTTCCCTTACGTCTGAAACGCAGGAACACAAGATAAAGCATCGGTACAATAATCAGTGTCAGTAACGTTGAGAATGCAATTCCGGCAATGATCGTAATCGCCAGTGGCGTAAATAATGCATCACCGCTGACTGCAACTGGAATCAGCGCTACGATCGATGTTACGGCAGTCAGTATAATTGGACGGATTCTTACGCGTCCTGCTTCAATTACCGCATCATACACCTTCATCCCATTGGCTACACCCTGCTCGATAAAATCAATTAACACAACAGAGTTTCTCACTACGATACCGGTCAGTGATACCATACCCATCACGGCAAGGAAACTGATTGGTGTCTGTGTTACAAACAGTCCGAGTATCGCGCCTGCAATCGCCAGATACACAGCTGTCAGTACAAGGAATGGGAGTGACAGTGAGTTAAACTGGAATGCGATCAGCAGGTAGACAAGGAAAATAACGATTGTAAACAGTAAGATAATCTCAGAGAAGAAATCATCCTGTGCTTCGTTTTCACCGCCTATTGTCAGTGAATAATCATCACCCAGTGAAGAGCGGATATCTTCTACAATATCAGTTGTTTGTGCTTCAAGATCCTCGACTTCCCCAGGGAATGCGCGAATCGTAATTGCGCGTTCACCGTCTTCATGCTGGATCCGCTGAAGCTGGGACGTTTCCTCAGCTGTAATGAGATCAGAGAGCGGGATCAGCTGAGGAGGACCTTCCTGCTGAGATGCTGCAGGCACTTCAATCTCATCAAGCGGAATCTCCTGACCTTCCTCAACAGGATCCACGAGCAGCTTCATATCACGCTCAGTCACCCCATCGTCAAATGAAGCCATCGGAATGCCTTCTGTTACAAGTCTGATCTGCTGGCTGATCGCCTGAATGCTGATATCATTTTCTTCTAGTGCCCCGCGATCCGGCACATATGAAATCACCGGTTCTTCTTCACCAATATTATCAAGTACAAGGTCTACACCAAGATCTTCAATCTGCGTCATGACTTCATCACGGATTGAGACAAGCTCTTCAAGCTCAGGTCCCTTCACTGTAACCGTAACCGGCGCACCTGAAGGAGGTCCCTGTTCAATGGTGTTCATAAAAATAATCGCATCAGGATACTGACTTCTTAGCTCATCTGTATAATCCTCAATCAGTCCCTGAGCCGTCTGATTTTCACGGTCTACTCTGGCTACGATCTGGCCGGTATAATCCCCGGTTGTATCCAGCGAGCTGTTGAAAAGGTTAGGCAGCCCGGTACCCGCAAAGACTGAAGTTTCATACACGCCTTCATCCTGCTCAAGCACCTCTGCTATTTCAAGCAGTGTATTTTCTGTTTCCTCAAGCGGCGTGCCGATTGGAAGGGTAACATCAACCGTTACTTCTTCACGGTCAGCAGCCGGGAAAAATTCAAATGGTGTTAACACGACAAGTCCAAACAGGAGGGTCGTGATGATCAGACCGATTGCCCCTGTTAGTAAAGGTTTTTTCGCGGTCCTTTTTAAAACTTTGTCTGCATAAAAATCGGCAATGAAATTTAATGGTTTGCCCAGCAGACCCGGCGAATCAGATACCTTTTTAGATGTATTTCTGTAAAAGCTGTATCTGAGCATTGGTACAAGCAGTAGAGCCACAATGGTTGATGCAATGATTGTTGTGATCAACACAGTCGGCAATGCTCTGATAAAATCTCCGTTTCCTCCTGATAAAAAGACAAGAGGGAGGAAGGTGAATACGATCGCAAGGGATGAAGTCACAATGGACACCCATACTTCCTTCACACCCGTGACAACGCCAGGCAGTGCTTTATCACCAAGCTTGAAGCGGCGCTGGATATTATCATTCACCACAATCGAGTCATCGACCAGAATCCCGAGTGCGATAATAACCCCGATCACTGAAATCTGGTTCAAATCAACGCCAGCTCCAGGAAGTGGGATAATCCCCATTAATACAGACATCGGTACAGCGATCGCCACTACAATCGCGCCGCCTGCAGTCAAACCAAGTGAACTTGTCACAATAACTGCGAGTACTGCAATCGCAAGCGAGAAGAATAGCCCCTGGAAAATCTCATTTACCAGGTTCGCCTGTGAGTAATAGGATTCAAAAGTAATGTTTTCAGGTAAAAGGGATTTCAGCTCAGCGACTTTTTCTTCAACCGCCTCACTGACTGAGGGAATATCTTCACCTGATTCTAGATATGTCGTTACTGAGACAGCGGGCTGTCCGTCAAATGTAATCAGATCCTCTGTCTGCTTTGGCTGAATCTCAACTGTCCCAACATCAGACAGCAAAACAGATTCTCCCTGCGGATTCTGCCCAATGACAACCTGCTCCATTTCATCCACAGAACTGTAAGATTCAATCGCAAGCTGGTAAATTGTACCGTCAGCTTCCTGTTTGCCAAGAGGTACCGGATTGAATTCTTCTTCAATTGCTGTTAACACCTGAGGGAAAGCCAGTCCGTTTTCCCCAAGATCTTCACTATTTAAAGTAAGTATAATTTCTTCTTCCTGCACACCTTTTACAGTAACACCGGAAATACCGGGAACCGCTGATAATTCTTCTTCCCATGTATCCATCACGCTTCTGAGGCCTTCAAAATCCTCACGGCTGTCAGCAGTCAGCATATAAGAAGTGACAGGGAAATTGGCAGCTGCTTCACTGACGGTCGGCTCAATGACTTCTTCCGGAAAAGAAGCACCTGCATCTGACACTTCCTGTCTGATCGCAGATAATGTCTCCTGCTTATCAGCCCCATCAGTCAGTGTCACAATGATCTGGGAGAACCCTGCAGCAGAAGATGAGGAAATACTGTCAATCCCATCTAAGCCATCAAGGTTTCTTTCAATCGGATTTGTAACCGTCCGCTCAACCGTTTCCGGTGTAGCACCTGGATAAGGCGTTGAGATCGTCGAAATGTTAATAGACGTCTCAGGAATTTCCCGCTGCGGCAGCTGAAGAAACGTCAGCACACCGACAATCAGGAATAAAACAAATAAAATCATAAATATTTTTGACCTTTTCAGCACCCATTCAAACATGGTTGCACCTCCAATTGTTCTATCGATAAGCTAACTTTTTCACAAAACCGACAGTTGTGTCAAGAATGAAGGTGCCCGGATGTGCTGGAAGTTGTTTTTCCTGGATTTTAAGTGTTAGGAAGGGCAGGGGAAGGTAGATATGATGTTGGTTGAAGTAGGTGAACCGCCGTTTGAAGTATGTACCCCAAGAATCGGGGTAGTTATCCCGGCAGTTGAAGTAGCAATCCCGCGAAACGGGGTAGTTATCCCGCCAGCTGAGGTATCGATCCCATCGATCAAGGTCATCATGCCACCGTTTGAAGTATCAATCCCATCGATCGAAGTAGTCATCCTGCCTTCCGAAGCACTAAAACTGCCCGCTTGGTATTCAAGTTCATATATCACAAAAAAAGAGCACATTCATTAGAATATGCTCTCCTTAAAAAACAATTATGATTCCCATTTGATTAAAATATCCGCGACATCTGTCAATGAAAAATCAGCGATTTGAGCCAGTTCATGACGCAGTTCGGGATTTTCGTTAACGGCAATTGATTTGCATCCTGCCGCTTTTGCCATCATACAATCCACTATACTGTCACCAACCATCAGCACTTGCTCAGGGGGTACGGTAAAGTCTCTGCAGATTTTTTCAAGCATATCGGGAGCGGGTTTGCCATGCTTTACATTTTCCGGTGTCACGATAAAATCGGCTTCCCGGAAGTTGAGTAGCTTCATACAGGCAGCAGTGCGTTCCTTATTATCAGACGTCGCAATGCCGACTACATATCCCGACTGCTTCAGCTCCTGAAGAAGCTCGGCAGCACCTTTTACAGGAATAAATGCCTCCTGAATATTCAATGACTCGTTGCTTTCTTCAAGCAGCTTTTCAGCCAGTGCAAGTGATTCAATCCACGGCTTCCCGGTATGCTGATAAAGCAGCGCGGCAATCACTGTTTTTTCCTCAGCTTCACTCGCCACTGCCAGCAGACCGCTATGATCCACACCGGTCTCCGTTACCCCCATGATCCGGTCCCATTCTTCACCGTGATGCAGGCCGGTCATGGAAACAAAGCGTTTTTTTCGTTCTTTATTCAAAGCTTTCCAAAAGGGTTCGGCCTGGAACAGCGTGCCATCCTTGTCGAAAGCGACGACTGAAGCTGAAACAGGGGTACTACCGACCTGAATCGTTCTGGATGTCATAGCTGATCTCTCCTCTGATTACTTTTGCGCGTCCAGAAATTCCTTTACCTGTTCAGGACTTTTCGCATTAGCTGAATGAAGGTGTGCTTTCTTTTCACCATTTTTGAAAATGAGCAGGCTTGGGATTCCCATGACTTCCTGTTCATCTGCAATCTCAGGCAGTTCATCACGGTTCAGCTCATACCAGCCGTATTCATTATAAGTGTCCATAATATCATCAATGAACATATCCATTCTTCGGCAGTCAGGACACCAGTCTGCTGTAAATTTTACAATGACCGCTTCATCCTTATTTACTGTTTCTCTAAATTGATCGTTATTTTTAATTCCTTGCATTGTTCATCCCTCCATAAAGGAATCATAAGAGTTTTTTGATGAAAAGGCAAAAATAATATGTTTTTAAGTCCGCTGTTGATGGAAGTAGAGGGAATCACTCAAAATAATGGTATCAAGAAGCCTGTGCTAACACTATCCGGTCATTAAATGCACCTGTCTGAAACGGGTAAAGCAGCCAACTTTTATCAAGCCTGCAAAAATAAGAATTTAATGTGAATTTACTGATAATGATTCTCAAATTCATTGACTCATTCTCTAAAAGCCGATAGACTGATAGGAAAGAAGTTGCTGAAGCCTGCGAAGGAAACTAAAGGAGATCGGATTAGATGCTAAAGACACAGTCATTAACATTAGGATACGGAGATTCCATTATTATAGAAGAGCTTGATTTGACCATTCCAAAAGGAGAAATTTCTGTCCTGATCGGGGGGAACGGCTGCGGAAAGTCGACGCTGCTTCGTTCGATGGCACGCCTGCTTAAGCCTCAGGATGGCGATGTATTACTGAATGGAAAAGAAATCAATCGCTATTCATCCCGTAAAGTAGCACAGGAAATGGCGATCTTACCGCAATCACCGGTTGCACCTGAAGGCCTGACTGTCCTGCAGCTTGTTAAGCAGGGAAGATATCCTTACCAGGGCTTTTTGCAGCAGTGGTCAAAAAAAGATGAAGAAGCTGTAACCAGTGCACTTGAAGCGACAGGCATGACTGAACTTCAGGACCGCTTTGTTGATGAATTGTCAGGTGGACAGCGCCAGCGTGCATGGATCGCGATGACACTTGCACAGGATACGGACCTGATTCTGCTTGATGAGCCGACAACGTACTTAGATATGACACACCAGATTGAAATTCTGGATTTATTATTTGAATTAAATGAACGTGAAAACCGTACTATTGTAATGGTGCTTCACGACCTGAACCTTGCGTGCAGATACGCACATAATCTGATCGCTGTAAAAGATCGTAAAGTATACAATCAGGGGAAGCCTGAAGAAGTGATCAGCTGCGACCTTGTCAGACACGTATTTGAAATGAACTGCCAGGTCACAACAGATCCGCTGTTCGGTACACCACTCTGCATTCCGCACGGCAGAGGCCGATGCATCGTACAGGAAACAAAAACAAATGCAGATGCAGTTTCATAAAATAAAAACCGTCTAACTTTAGGCGGTTTTTATTTTATAGTGATTAACAGCCCATAAATGTAGTTCCACAGCAGATGATTGTAGCGTAAGGGGGCGACTCCGTGACGAATAGAGGGAAGCTGAGACGCCGCAGCCGGAGGCTCAGCAACCTCCGGCCGGCAAGCGTCCCTCTGAAGCGGAAATCATCAGCCAACTTGCTAGCATAAGTTAACTTCAATTCACCAAAATAAGATTAAACCAATTCAAACAGGGAAGGGATGTAAGTACTATGATGAATGAAAAAATGGACGCAATGGTTGAAAAATATGCAGAATTATTAACAGGTGACACATCTGAACAATCAATTGAAGAAATTAAAATGTATGTGCTTTACAACCATATCGCTAAAACAATGCCTGCACTCGCAAGACACTGGAACAGCCTTTACCCTGAAGGAAAAGAAGAAATGAAAAGAATTGTCAGGGACATTCAGCAAAAGAACAAGGCTGTGAGAGCTGAAAACAAGGAACGGGAAGAGTAAGACCTGAAGCTACATAAAAAAGCCGGAAAGTGTGTACGCACTTTTCGGCTTTTCCACCTATTAATGAACCGGCAGCTGACTCTTATCAGTCTGAGCCTGGCTTGCAGCATTCTGAATGTTGACTGGTGTTTCCTGAGCAGGGTTATACCAGTTTTGCTGCTCCATATAGCTGTAAAGCGTATGCTGCTGTCTTGATGTTTCATTCAGGATTGATTGCAGGAACTGAAATAGCTGATTTGTACTTGCTTCATTTGAAGCCACGCTGTAGCTCACAGCAAGATGTTTTTCTAAAATAAGAAGATCAGTTGTCCAGTCTTTTTCAGACATTGTGGCAGTTTGTTGAATGTTCTGCATGATAACTCCTCCTTTTTCTTTGTTATTGAACCGGCTGACCTGAAAGGAAAGCAGATGTTTTTTCATAGTGATTCTTGTGCATTGTACAGCAGGCTTCAAGCATTGTTTTTAACTCAGGTGTTGTACACTGGGAAGCTGCGTAATGGGCTTTCTTTGAAGCAAGCAGGTTCCACTCAAGCACATCTTTCAGATATAAAAGGTCTTTTGTTGATAATTGTTGCTGTGTCATATTTTTCGCCTCCTTTTTGTCCTGTTTACTATGTGCAGGTAATAGAGGAAATATGCGTCGATTTTTGTATTCAAATGGTGACTGGCATGATAAGATTATGCTAGTCCGCTAAAGGATTCTTTATTTTAGAAAAATAGAAAGCGGTTGCAAAATTAATGATTCAGGGGGTTTGTCATCATGGAAAAAGTGATGCGTGATTTCTTTTTATTCTTATCTTCTAACAAGCCGATGACGAAAGCGGCTAAGCAGTACGGGCTGAAATTTGGCGCGAACAGATTCGTTGCAGGAGAAACAGTTGAACAGGCAGTAATGACCATTAAAGAGCTTAACGAAGAAGGCCTATGTGTAACACTCGATTGTCTTGGTGAGTTTGTAGACAATGAGCAGGAAGCAGAAGAAATCACAGAGCTATGTATTGATGCGGTCCGTGCAATCGGTACAAACAATCTGGACTCAGAGCTTTCACTGAAATTGACCTCTTTAGGACTTGATCTTTCAGAAGAGATTGTCCTTGAAAATATGAGAAGAATCCTTGATGCGGCAACAGAGCACGGCGTCTTTGTAACGATTGATATGGAAGACTATGAGCGCTGTGGTAAAACGCTGGCGGTCTTTACACAGCTGAAGTCTGAATATGATAACATCGGGACTGTCATTCAGGCTTACCTTTACCGGACAGAAGAGGATATCAAAATGCTGAATGAATATTCTCCAAACCTCCGTCTTGTAAAAGGTGCCTATAAGGAATCACCGGAAGTTGCATTCCCTGAAAAACGGGACGTGGATGAGAACTTCAAAAAGATAATTAAAATGCATCTATTAAATGGTAACTACACAGCAGTTGCCACGCATGATGATGCAATGATTGACTATACATTACAGCTTGTTGAAGAGCATGGTATTTCAAAGGATCAATTTGAATTCCAGATGCTTTATGGTATCCGTGAAGAGCGTCAGAGAGAGCTTCACAAGCAGGGCTACAAAATGCGTGTGTACACACCATTTGGCACTGACTGGTACGGCTACTTCATGCGCCGCCTCGCAGAACGCCCGCAGAATGTGGCGTTTGTAGCGAAGGGGATTATTAGTAAGTAATCGCAGGACTGTCCAAAATTGGGCAGTCTTTTTCATTTGGCTTCGGATGTGACGGATTGAGACAAGTGATCGGGAGCATTACGACAACTTTCGGCGGGATTGCGACAAGTAACCTGGTGTATCACGACAACTTCAGGTGGGATTGCAACAACCCAGCCGGAAACTGCGACAACTGGAGCGGCGGCCCTGCATGCACTTGGGAAACATGCTTTTGTTACTTAAGGGCATGAAGAGGGCGTGATACAAACAACATTTGTTCACATACACTAACCTGAGTGTGCAATTACGACAACCTGAATTGAGAAAGCAACAAGTGCCCGGGTGTATCGCAACAACTTCGGGTTGGATTGCAACAAGGCCCGGGTGTATCGCAACAACTTCAGGCAGGATTGCTACAACCCGGCTGTTGCACTTCAAAATTAACTCCTGAAAATTTTTCCACCATATTATGAAAGCGCTTCTAATTTTCTGTTGCTTTATTCTGAAAACTTTATTAAGATAGAAATGTAGAGAATTTTCTTATATTTTTTTGCCGTAAAATGAATGAGTATTCATTCAAAAATGCGGATTCAGTTCAAAGGGGGATCTTTAACAGATGAGACACATTCAAAAAGCAGTAGTGATCGGCTCGGGTGTCATGGGCTCAGGGATTGCTGCCCACCTTGCAAATATCGGTATTCCATCGCTTCTTCTGGACATCGTGCCGAAGGAATTAACAGAAGCGGAACAGGCAAAAGGGCTGACACTTGAGAGCCCGCAGGTCAGAAACCGCCTGAGTCAGGGAGCTGTACAAAAACTATTCAAGCAAAAACCTGCACCACTGGCATCAAAATCAAATGCTGCCCTCATTACAGCAGGGAACCTGGAAGATCATATGCAGCAGCTTGGTGAAGCCGACTGGATCATTGAAGTGGTTGTTGAAAACCTTGACGTAAAAAAGAAAGTATTTGAAAAAGTAGATCAGTACAGAAAGCCTGGAAGTATTGTAAGTTCAAATACATCAGGTATATCAATAGAAGCAATGGTTGAGGGAAGATCTGAGGATTTCAGTAAACATTTCCTTGGGACACACTTCTTCAACCCGCCGCGTTATCTGAAGCTGCTTGAAGTAATCCCGGCTAAGTCAACTGACCCGGAAGTTGTTCAATTCATGAAAACATTCGGTGAAGACACGCTTGGTAAAGGGGTTGTATTTGCAAAGGATACACCTAACTTTATTGCCAACAGAATCGGAACATACGGTTTACTAGTGACGGTAAAAGAAATGCTGAAAGGCGGATACAGCGTTGGAGAAGTTGACTCAGTTACGGGTCCATTAATCGGCCGTCCGAAAAGTGCCACATTCAGAACACTTGATGTCGTTGGACTTGATACGTTTATCCATGTAGCGAAAAACGTCTATGATCAGGTAGAGGGACAGGAAAAAGAAGTATTTGACGTGCCTGACTTCATGCTGAAGATGCGTGATAACGGATGGCTTGGCAGTAAATCAGGTCAGGGCTTCTTTAAGAAAGAAGGAAAAGAGATCCTTCAGCTGAATCCGGAAACGCTTGAATATGAAGCGCGCGGAAAATTAAAAGCACCTTCAGTTGAAATGGCAAAGCAGGAAAAAGGATTCCCGGGCAAGATGAAAACGCTCGTTTACGGAAAAGATCGTGCATCAGAGCTGCTCTGGTCTATCCTTTCACCAGTGCTTGTCTACTCAGCAGAACTGAATGGTGAAATTGCTGATGATCTCACTGGGATTGATCAGGCAATGAAGTGGGGCTTTGGCTGGAATAAAGGACCATTTGAGACATGGGACGCAATCGGCGTTGCCAAATCTGTTGAGCGTATGAAAGCTGAAGGGCTGAACGTACCTGAGTGGGTAGAGGAGATGATCGCTAACGGTCATGACACGTTCTATAAAGAAGAAAACGGCGACCTTTTCTTCTATCATAACGGTGCATATCAGCCGGTAGAAGAAAATGAAAAAGTGATCAATCTGAAACGCCTGAAGAAAAAGAACGGTGTCATTAAGAAGAACTCAGGTGCAAGCCTGATTGACCTTGGAGACGGCGTTGCACTTCTTGAATTTACTTCACCTAACAATGCGATCGGTATGGACATCACGCAGATGATCAATTACGCAGTAGATGAAGTATCTAAAAATTATAAAGGTCTTGTGATCGGTAACCAGGGTAAAAACTTCTGTGTCGGTGCGAACCTTGCCATGATCCTGATGGAAGCACAGGATGATAATATATTTGAAATTGATATGGTTGTAAAGCACTTCCAGCAGGCGATGCTGAAGCTGAAATACAGCTCATTCCCGGTTGTAGCAGCACCATTTGGTATGACGTTAGGTGGCGGAACAGAAGTTTGTCTGCCGGCTGATCATATTCAGGCATCTGCTGAAACATATATGGGTCTTGTAGAAGTTGGCGTTGGACTAATTCCTGGCGGCGGAGGTAATAAAGAGCTTTATCTGAATTACTATAACAGTCTGCCAAAAGGTGTAGACTTCGACCTTCAGAAGGTAGCAAACAAAGTGTTCGAAACGATTGCGATGGCAAAAGTATCAACATCTGCTGCGGAAGCAAGAGAATACAACTTCCTGAGCCAGTCTGATGGCATCAGTGTAAATGGTGATCATCTGATCTATGATGCGAAGCAGGCAGTACTTCATTTAGCTGAAAACTATACAGCACCTGTGAAGAGAAAGGTGCCTGTTGTCGGAGAAACCGGATACGCAACACTGCTTCTTGGAGCACAGTCGATGTATCAGTCAGGATTTATCTCAGAGCACGATTTGAAAATCGCGAAGAAATTGGCATACGTGATCGCAGGCGGAAAAGTACCTTATGGAACGGAAGTAGATGAAGAGTACCTTCTTCAGCTTGAAAGAGAAGCGTTCCTGAGCCTGATCGAAAAGCCGAAATCTCAACAGCGCATGCAGCACATGCTTGTAAAAGGAAAACCGCTGCGTAACTAATTAGTAGTTTATAGCCGCTGTGGTTTCTGCGCAGGACCAAACTTTATTTATTAAATGAATAAGCAACTTTAACATTCAAATAACCATCCAGTCGAACGGAGCGGAGGGCGGTGACTCCGACGGGATTAGACGGACAGGTGAGACCCCGGAAGCGAAGCTGAGGAGGCTCACCGCCGTCCCCGCGGAAAGCATCCGCCCGGAGCGCAGTTCGACGGTCAAATCAGTTAAATCGAGCATTTAAGGGGGAGCACTATGCGTGAAGCAGTAATCGTTGCCGGAGCGAGAACTCCGGTCGGTAAAGCAAAAAAAGGATCACTGGCACATGTACGTCCGGATGATTTGGGCGCACTTGCTGTCAGAGAAACATTGAAGCGTGCAGGAAACTACGACGGTGAAATTGATGATCTGATCTTCGGCTGCGCAATGCCGGAAGCAGAACAGGGAATGAACATGGCGCGTAATATCGGTGCACTTGCAGGTTTAAATTACACAGTACCTGCCATCACGATCAACCGCTACTGTTCATCCGGTCTTCAGTCAATTGCCTATGGTGCAGAGCGTATTATGCTTGGGCACGCAGACACAATCATTGCAGGCGGAGCTGAATCTATGAGCCTTGTCCCAATGATGGGACATACGGTTCGCCCGAATTCAAAAATCGCAGAAGAAATGCCTGAATATTATATGAGTATGGGTCACACAGCAGAGGAAGTTGCAAAGAAATACGGAATTTCCCGTGAAGACCAGGACGCGTTCGCAGTCAGAAGTCACCAGAAAGCAGCTAAAGCTGTACACGGCGGTATATTTGATGAAGAGATTGTACCTGTTGAAGTGACACGACGTACAGTTGGAAAAGATCATAAACTGAAGGAAGAAACGTTTATGTTCTCAAGAGATGAAGGCGTTCGTCCTGACTCATCAGTAGAATCCCTGGGTAAACTTCGCCCTGCATTTTCAATGACCGGTTCAGTTACAGCAGGGAATGCTTCTCAGACGAGTGATGGTGCTGCAGCTGTTATGGTGATGGATCGCGAAAAAGCAGAATCACTTGGACTGAAGCCAATCGCTAAGTTCCGATCATTCGCAGTAGGTGGTGTACCACCTGAAATCATGGGTGTAGGTCCGGTTGAGGCGATTCCGAAAGCTTTGAAGATTGCAGGGCTTTCTCTTTCTGATATTGATTTATTTGAACTGAATGAAGCTTTTGCTTCCCAGTCGATTCAGGTGATCAGACAGCTTGGACTGAACGAAGAGATTGTCAACGTAAACGGCGGTGCGATTGCACTTGGTCACCCGCTTGGCTGTACAGGGGCAAAGCTGACTTTGTCACTGCTTCATGAACTGAAGCGCAGACAGCAGCAATTTGGCGTTGTCACAATGTGTATTGGCGGCGGAATGGGCGCAGCAGGCGTCTTTGAAATGATTAACTAAGATTGTTTTTAATTAGAAATAAAATATTCAACTGTAAACTAAGCAGCGATTGGAGCGGAAGGCGGCGACTCCTGCGGCAGGAAGGGACAGGTGAGACCGAGCATGGCGTAGCCTGCGGGCTCACCGCCCGGCCGCGGAAAGCGTCCGCCTGGAGCGAAATGAGCAGCGTTTATAAAGTAAAAAAGGGAGGAATTTTTCATGTCAAACGAAACAAAAGCATTGGTTAAAGGCGGCAGCTTTCTGATTGAGGATGTTGAGGCTTCTAACGTATTCACACCTGAGGATTACACAGACGAGCAGAAAATGATTGCCAAAACAACTGAGGACTATGTTATCAACGAAGTTGTTCCTGAAGTAGAACACATCGAAAACCATGAATTTGACCGTTCAGTTAAGCTGCTGAAGAAAGCAGGGGATCTTGGTCTACTAGGAGCAGATGTTCCTGAAGAGTACGGTGGCCTTGGACTAGATAAGGTCAGCTCAGCTTTAATCGCTGAAAAAATGTCACGCGCGGGCGGTTTCTCAATCACTCACGGTGCACACGTTGGAATCGGTTCACTGCCAATCGTTCTTTTTGGTAACGAAGATCAGAAGCAGAAGTATCTGCCAACACTTGCCACTGGTGAGAAAATTGCAGCATACGCACTGACTGAGCCTGGTTCAGGTTCTGATGCACTTGGCGCTAAAACGACTGCTAAGCTAAATGAAGCAGGCACTCACTATGTACTTAACGGTGAAAAACAGTGGATCACAAATGCAGGCTTTGCTGATGTATTTGTTGTCTATGCAAAAATCGACGGCGAGCAGTTCTCTACATTTATCGTAGAACGTGAGTTCCCTGGCGTTTCAGTTGGCGCTGAAGAGAAGAAGATGGGTATTAAGAGTTCTTCTACTCGTACGCTGATTCTTGAAGACGCTGAAGTTCCGGTTGAGAACCTTCTTGGTGAAGCTGGAAAAGGTCACGTGATTGCATTTAACATCCTGAACATCGGCCGCTACAAGCTTGGCGTAGGTACAGTAGGAGCTTCTAAGCGTGCGCTTGAGCTTGCTGTAAAATATACAAATGAGCGTAAGCAGTTCAATACACCAATCTCAAGCTTCAACCTGACAAAGGAAAAGCTTGCGACAATGGGTGCGAAGCTTTATGCAACAGAGAGCTCAGTTTATCGTACAGTAGGTCTGTTTGAAGATCGTATGAGCCAGCTGTCTGATGAAGAAATCAAAGACGGTAAAGAAGTGGCAAAATCAATCGCTGAATATGCAATTGAGTGCTCACTGAACAAAGTGTTCGGTACTGAAGCACTTGATTATATCGCAGATGAGGCAGTTCAGCTGCACGGCGGTTACGGCTTCATGCAGGAGTACGAAGTGGAACGCATCTACCGCGACTCACGTATCAACCGTATTTTTGAAGGTACAAACGAAATCAATCGTCTGTTAGTACCAGGCACTTACCTTCGTAAAGCAATGAAGGGAGAACTGCCATTGCTTCAAAAAGCACAGGCGCTTCAGGGAGAACTGATGACGATGATGCCTGAAGAAATCAGCGATGAGCCATTGAAGCAGGAAGAGTATCTTGTAAAGAATGCGAAGAAAATCGGCTTACTTGCTGCAGGTCTTGCTGCACAGAAGTATGGCAAAGCGCTTGAAGCGGAGCAGGAAGTTCTTGTGAACATTGCTGATATCGTATCACTGGCGTATGCAATGGAGTCTTCACTTCTTCGTACGCAAAAGGCTGTTGAGAAATCAGGTCTTGAAAAGAACCAGCAGAAGGTTCTTTATACACAAATCTTCTGTCAGGAAGCGTTCAATCAGATTGAGCAGCATGCGAAAGAGACACTGATTGCTGCTGAAAGCGGAGATTCACTTCGCATGATGCTTTCTGCTCTTCGTAAGTTCACTCGTTTCACTCCGGTGAATCTGATTCCGGTGAAGCGTGAAGCGGCTGCTAAGCTGATTGATGCTGAGAAATTTGTGGTTTGATAAATAAATAAATCTTACTTGAAAAGCCTGAAACGATTATGTTTCAGGCTTTTTAACCGTTCCGCTGCGCTTCAGGCGGACGCTTTCTGGACGGAGCCTGCTGAGCCTGCTGAGCCTCCTCACCTTTGGTTGCGTGGTCTCAGCTTCCCTCTATTCGTCCCGGAGTCGCCGCCTTACGCTCCGCTGCACTATAATAGTATCCATTAATTTATCAGGCACTTCAGCTTTATTGTAAGTTTACTTTTTTCACAAAAGCACCTTTAATTGACTTCCTATAAATAAATCTTTACGATATGTTTAAACTTTTAAACATATAGACGTAAGGAGAGTAGGTATATGAATGTTTTAATTACGGGTGCTTCGGGCGGTATTGGAAAGGAAATGGCGAAGCTTTTTGCTGAGAAGGGTCATACGTTGATTCTTGCGGCGAGAAGTGAGGATAAGCTGAATGAACTGGCGACAGATCTTGCTGAGCAATATACGATTAAGACCCATGTTTTTAAAAGTGACTTATCAAAATCCGGTGCTGCCGAAGCTCTTTTTGAGCAGGTGCAATCGCAGAGTCTGAAAGTCGATATTCTGATTAATAACGCAGGCGTAGGACTTTTCGGAGAATTTCACCAGACTGACCTGCAGAAGGAACAGGAAATGATTCAGCTGAATATCACTTCTTTAACCGAACTGACAAAGCTTTTCGGACGGGAGATGGTGAATGCCGGGTCCGGAAAAATTCTGAATGTCGCTTCGACTGCTGCATTCTTCCCGGGGCCGTTAATGGCGGTTTACTACGCGTCTAAAGCTTATGTAAAATCATTTACAGAAGCATTGGATAATGAATGGGCTGAACTTGGTGTGCAGGTATCAGGATTATATCCGGGACCTACAAGCACAGGGTTTAAAGACACTGCAGAGCTGAATGATTCAAAGCTGTTTAAAAATGGTACGATGAAAGCGCAGGCTGTTGCAAAAATTGCTTATATCGAATTCATGAATGGGAAAAAGCAGATTATTCCTGGCGGGATGAACAAGCTGCAGTCTAAAGCGAGCCGACTAATATCGAGATCAGCTGCTGCAAATATTGTCAGGAAAACACAGGAAAGAGAATAATTTTTATTAATAGAGGTGACAACGATGGGGGAACAGGCAGAAAAAGCATTTCGGGATTGTATTCCGTTATTTCAGGCGTTAAGTGATCCTTATCGTCAGGATATTGTCTTAATGCTTTCAGATACAGATTCAATGACAGTAAACGAATTAACGGAAAAGCTTCCACTCTCCCGTCCTGCTGTTTCTCATCATTTGAAAATTCTGCGTGAACAGGGTATTTTAAAAATGCAGCAGCATGGAACGCAGCGCAATTACTCCCTTGCACTTGAGGGAGCGCTAGACACATTAAAGCATCTGATTATTACGGTGGAAGACCGGTGTTATTAAAAAGGAGGAATTAGCATGGCGATTACTTTTTATACTTATCCAAAATGCGGTACGTGCCGCAAAGCTAAGAAATGGCTGGATCAAAATGAGGTGTCATACGAAGAAATTCATTTAATTGATTCACCCCCTTCAAAAGAAGAACTTTCTGAGCTACATAAGAAGAGCGGTCTCGAACTGAAGAAGTTCTTTAATACAAGTGGCGTAAAGTACCGCGAGCTTGGCCTGAAAGATAAACTGGCTGATATGTCAGATGATGAAAAGCTTGAACTGCTGGCTTCAGACGGCAAGCTGATCAAGCGTCCGCTGACAACTGATGGCACACAGGTCACAGTCGGATTCAAAGAACCTGAATTTGAAGAAAAATGGCAGGGGTAAATCAGAAACAATTCTTGTTTTCAGGCACCTGTTATGCCAATATGAAATAGTATAGAAATCAATTCATATGCGGAGGGAAAACACATGAGTTCACCAAAAGAATTACGTTATTCAGAAGAACACGAATGGGTAAAAGTTGAAGACGGTAAAGCACGTATCGGTATCACTGAATTCGCACAGTCAGAACTTGGCGATATCGTATTCGTTGAACTTCCGGAAGTAGGCGATGAACTGCAGGCGGACGAGCCTTTTGGCAGTGTTGAATCTGTTAAAACAGTTTCAGAGCTATACGCACCAGTCAGCGGTAAAGTTGTTGAGGTCAATGAAGACCTTGAAGACAGCCCTGAGTACGTTAACGAATCACCATACGAAAAAGCGTGGATGGTGGTTATTGAACTTTCTGATGAGTCAGAGGTTGACGAACTGATGGACGCTGAAGCATATGACAAAATGACAGACGAAGATTAATTGATGTGCCGTTCACCTGGTTGGGTGGACGGTTTTTTAATTTGAACCGGCTCACTGGGGACGGAGTTAAGTGATTCATTCTTGTAATCACTCTAAAAGTTTTAGTCAACGCCGTCCCTGCTGTGCTCAGTAGTTTGTAAAAGTAAATATTCATACTTGCACAGCTGATGATTGGAGCGGAAGGGGGCGACTCCTGCGGCGGAAAGGGACAGGTGAGACCCTGTAATGCGAAGCATGAAGGGGCTCACCGCCCGGCCGCGGAAAGCGTCCCCCTGAAGCGGAAATCATCAGCCATTGTTTCAACGTAACCCAAAGAGATTTTCCTCATCTCATTTACTTGCAATTATCCACAGTACAGGCGACAATTAAATCAGCAGCATACCATGTAAGAAAGCCGTGCGATCCTTAGGTGAGGGTGTGATGGGAAATGGAGTGCAAAAAGGTTATTATTGTTGAGGGGAAGTCAGATAAGCGCAAGGTACAGCCGATTATCAGAGAACCTGTTGACATTATCTGTACAAACGGCACAATCAGTCTGACAAAGATGGATGAACTGATTGATGAATTGTATGAAAAGGATGTCTATGTGCTAGTCGATGCAGACGATGCAGGTGAAAAGCTGCGTAAACAGTTTAAAAGAGAAATGCCAGAAGCGGATCATCTGTATATCGACAGAGCGTATCGGGAGGTTGCAACTGCCCCTGATCAGCACCTGGCAGTCATTTTAGCCGGTGCAAACATTGATATTTACACTGAGTTTTTAGAAAAAAGGATGAATCTTTAATGATAAAAGAATGGACAATAGAAGATCTGGACAGCCGTCTGCAGGAGAAAAAGCAGTCGGCGATGTATCTGTATACGCCAATGTGCGGCACCTGTAAGCTTGCAGGAAAAATGCTTGAGGTTACAGCCGCTGCGATTAAAGACACTGAAATTGGTAAAGCTGATCTGAATTACGTTGAACCGCTGGCTGAACGCTATCAGATTGAAAGTGTTCCATGCCTGCTGTTATTTAAAGACGGTCAACTGGTACGTAAAATGTATAAGTTTGAGTCGGTTCCAACGATCTTTGAAGCATTTGGAGAGTTATCGCGACAGCCTGTTTAAAAATGAATGTGCAATTTTGAAAAAAATTCGTTGACATTATTTTTAGGATCATGATACGATTTGTCTCGTACTCTTAATGAATCTTAACTAAATACGCAAAACTCTTATCAAGAGCGGCGGAGGGAAGTGCCCTATGAAGCCCGGCAACCGACAGTTTACTGGAAAGGTGCCAAGTCACACAGGTTAAAACCTGGCAGATGAGAGAAAGCCGTTTTAATTTTGGACGCCTTTCTGCTCATCACGCAGAGAGGCGTTTTTTATATAAAAGTGGTCAATTTATGGGGTCACTTTAATGTTCCGCTTTAACGGGATAATAAGTTAATTTACGAAAGTAGGTGATGGTATGATAACCATCTCAGATGTGAAAAAAGTTTTTAAAACAAAAAGCGGTTCACTGACTGCAGTGGACAAAGTGAACCTGAATATTCAGGAAGGCGAGATCTTCGGTGTTATTGGCTACAGTGGTGCCGGTAAAAGTACATTAATCCGTATGCTGAACGGTCTTGAACAGCCTTCAGAAGGTAAAGTTGACATAAATGGCAAGCTGATCTCCTCAATTAAAGGAGGAGACCTCAGGAAAGCACGGCAGAAAATCAGTATGATCTTCCAGCATTTCAATCTTCTCTGGTCAAGAACTGTAAGAGAAAATATTTCATTTCCGCTTGAAATCGCTGGTGTACCGAAGCAGCAGAGATTAAAAAGAGTCGATGAATTAATTGAACTGGTTGGGCTTGAAGGACGGGGGGATGCTTACCCATCACAATTAAGCGGCGGACAAAAGCAGAGAGTCGGCATCGCAAGAGCACTTGCAAATGATCCTGAGGTACTGCTTTGTGATGAAGCAACATCCGCACTTGATCCTCAGACAACTGATTCAATTCTTGAACTGCTGGTTGATATCAATAAACGCCTTGGACTGACTATTGTTCTGATTACACATGAAATGCATGTAATCAGAAAGATCTGTCACCGCGTTGCTGTTATGGAAGGCGGTAAGGTTGTGGAACTTGGCGATGTCCTTGAGGTATTCAAACAGCCGAAGGAAAACATTACAAAACGTTTCGTACAACAGGTAACAGAGCCTGAGGAAACAAAAGATACGATTGAACATCTGCTTAAAGAATATCAGGACGGTAAAGTTGTGAAGCTGACATTTGTAGGTGAATCAGCTGAGCAGCCGGTTGTGACAAATCTGATCCGTTCGTTTGAACTGCAGGTAAATATTCTGCAGGGGAAAATTTCTCAGACGCAAAATGGTGCATACGGCTCACTATTTATTCATTTACACGGAAAGCCGGACGAGCTGGCCCGCGCCATTGAGTTTCTGGAAGCGGCAAGTGTTGGAGTGGAGGTGATCACACATGATTGAGCAGATTTTTCCGAACGTTGACTGGCCGGTCATGTGGGAAGCAACCTATGAAACGATCTATATGACGGTCCTGTCAGTTGTGATCACGTTTGTCTTAGGTTTAGCGCTTGGATTGCTTCTGTTTCTTACTTCAAAGGGAAACCTTTGGGAGAATAAAATTGCCTACGCGATTACAACTGCACTTGTAAATATTTTCAGGTCCATACCATTCATTATCCTGATCGTTCTGCTGATTCCGTTTACAAGATTTCTTCTTGGGACGATCCGGGGAGCAGATGCGGCATTGCCTGCGCTGATTATCGGAGCGGCACCGTTTTATGCAAGGATGGTTGAAATCGCACTCCGTGAAATCGATAAAGGTGTCATAGAGGCAGCAAGATCAATGGGTGCAAAAGTAAGTACAATTATTTTTAAAGTATTATTGCCTGAATCAATGCCGGCTCTTATTTCAGGAATTACTGTTACCGCGATCGCGCTTGTCGGTTATACGGCGATGGCCGGTGTAATTGGAGCAGGCGGACTTGGTAACCTGGCATTCCTTGACGGGTTCCAGCGAAGCAGAGATGACGTCACACTTGCAGCGACGATCATCATCTTAGCCATCGTCTTCATTATTCAATTTTTTGGAGACTTCTTCACCAACAAACTTGATAAACGCTAATTTCGTGATTAGCTTTTTATAATTTGTGCTATTAAATCCATCAATGATTTTGCACAGCTGATGATTGAAGCGTAAGGGGGCGATTCCTGCGGCAGGAAGGGTCAGGCGAAGCCTGCGGGCTCAGCGCCCGACCGCGAAGTCCCCCTGAAGCGGAAATCAGCAGCCACTTTTACAAAGACAAAAAACACATTTAAGGGAGAGAATCACACATGAAAAAATTCGTAGCAGGAACATTCGCAGTAACAAGCATTTTCGCACTAGCCGCTTGCGGTTCAGATAACTCAGAAGAAGGCATTGGTACAAGTGAAGACGGCGAACCGGTTGAACTGAGAGTCGGCGCATCTAACGTACCTCACGCAGAGATCCTTGAGCAGGCACAGCCGCTTCTTGAAGAAGAAGGTGTAGACCTTCAGATCGAGCCATATCAGGACTATATCCTGCCAAACCAGGACCTTGAATCAGGAGAAATTGACGCAAACTACTTCCAGCACGTACCATATCTTGAGTCACAAATTGCAGAGCACGGCTATGACTTTGCAAACGCTGGCGGAATTCACATCGAGCCGATCGGTGTATATTCTCAGGAGCACGAATCACTTGAAGATCTGCCGGAAGGTGCTGAGATTCTAATGAGTAATTCAGTGGCTGACCACGGGCGTATTCTTACAATGCTTGAAGCACAGGGTCTGATCACACTTGATCCTGAAGTTGAAAAAACAGCAGCAGAAGTATCTGATATTGTAGAAAACCCTAAAAATCTTCAGTTTGAAGCAGATTATGAAGCGGCACTTCTTGTACAGCTTTATGAAAATGGAGAAGGCGACGCTGTTCTAATCAACTCTAACTACGCAATTGATGCAGGAATCAATCCGCTTGAAGACTCAATTGCACTTGAAGATTCAGATTCACCTTATGTAAACATCATTGCTGTAAACAGCGGTGAAGAAGATAACGAAGCAGTTCAGAAGCTTGTTGAAGTACTGACTTCTGAAGAAATCCAGGATTTCATCTATGAAGAATGGGGCGGCGCAGTCGTACCGGTTGACGCTGAATAATGTGTTTGTAACTGTCCAGGCTGTGCCTGGGCAGTTTTTTTATGTTTTGTTGCAAGGGCAGAGGGAGGTTTGTCGCGATTTTTGCCGTATCTGTAGCAATATGCGTTGAGGTTGTAGCGATACACCCGGGAAGTTGCCGTTATCAGCTGGCAGATTGTCGCAGTCACCCCTGCCTCTTGTCGTCATCCCCTTGCAGGACGCTGTAATCAAAATGTCATATACAAACACAGTCTGCATTGCATCACCCCGACTAAAAAAGAACTCACCCACAAAAAAATTAAAAACTTTCATCCATTGATACATAAACAATGTAAACCCTTACACACCTCAGGTGAATATTTGTAATAGTGAAAAAATTATGCTAGGGTGTTTATTAAGTTTTCTGGCGGGTAATACACCAACTAGTAAACAATTTTGGTTAAATTTTGGAAACTAAGTCACGGACAAAAAAACGAAAAGGAATGATTCATTATCCATCCTATTAAAGTTGATTTTACAACTGACATGGAGAAGCAGATGCTAAGTTCGCACGGAGTTGGTTACGAAACGTATATGAGAGATCACGATGTGCGTATGAATGTGGAAATGAAACGCGAAAAAGAGTACAAAAAGTCGCAGGACTTAGTCCAGGAACTTGAAGGTAAAGTCATCAATCATTTATAATAGTAGAGAAGTGAAAAAGTCAGTGTATCCTACACTGACTTTTTTGATTGTAAAGGCAAGGGTCAACGTCATTTGATTCTAGTTTTAATTTGTTATAAGATTAGAATGAGAATAAATTGAGAATGGTTCTTCCATTTCAAATTCATATACAAACGGAGGTAATTAGACAATGGCTTCAACTTTAGTAATTAAAGATCTTCACGTTGAGATCGAAGGCAAAGAAATTTTAAAAGGTGTAAACCTTGAATTAGATAGCGGTAAGATTCACGTTATTATGGGACCAAACGGAACAGGTAAATCAACGCTTGCTTCAGCAATTATGGGACACCCTAAGTTTGAAGTGACAAAAGGTGAAGTACTGCTGAACGGTGAAAACGTTCTTGAAATGGAAGTGGACGAGCGTGCACTTGCAGGTCTATTCCTTGCAATGCAGTACCCAAGTGAAATCACTGGCGTAACAAATGCAGACTTCCTTCGTTCTGCAATCAATGCACGCCGTGAAGAAGGCCAGGAAATTTCTTTAATGAAGTTCATTAAAGAATTAGATAAAAACATGGACTTCCTTGAAATGGATCAGAACATGGCACAGCGTTACCTGAATGAAGGTTTCTCAGGCGGGGAGAAGAAGCGTAATGAAATTCTTCAGCTGATGATGATCAAACCTGAATTCGGTATCCTTGACGAAATTGACTCAGGTCTTGATATTGATGCACTGAAAGTTGTATCTAAAGGAATTAACAAAATGCGCAGCGAAGACTTTGGCTGCCTGATTATCACTCACTATCAGCGTCTTCTTAACTACATCGAGCCTGATTTCGTTCACGTTATGATGCAGGGCCGCGTTGTAAAATCCGGTGGACCTGAACTGGCTCAGCGCCTTGAAAGTGAAGGTTATGACTGGATCAAACAGGAACTTGGTATTGAAGACGAAACTGTAGGACAAGAAGCGTAACTGATAGGAGGATGAATATGACGACACAAATGAAATTGCCGGTTGATCAGCAAGCGGTGCAGGCTTTCTCAGAAAAGAACGGCGAGCCTGGCTGGCTGTCGTCCCTTCGATTGGACGCACTTGCGAAAGCAGAAGAGCTGCCATTGCCGAAGCCGGATAAAACGAAAATTGATAAATGGAATTTCACACAGTTTGTAAACCATACTGTGGATAGCGAAGTATATGCTTCACTGGAAGAGCTTCCTGAAACAGTGAAGTCTCTTGTAGATGCTGAGAAGCAGGAAAACCTGTATATCCAGCGCAATAACACACCAGCTTACCTGAAACTGTCTGACAGCCTGAAGAGCAAAGGTGTGATTTTCACAGATATTTTAACTGCGGCGAAGGAACACCCTGAGCTAGTAGAACAATATTTCATGAAGGACGCTGTACAGGTGGACGAGCATAAGCTGACTGCACTTCATGCAGCGCTTGTAAACGGCGGAGCATTCCTTTATGTTCCTAAAAATGTTGAACTTGAAGAGCCAATCCAGGCTGTTTACGTTCACGATAATGCAGATGCAGCGCTATTCAACCACGTATTAGTTGTGGCTGAAGAAAACTCTTCAGTAACGTATGTGGAATCTTATCTTGCAACTGAAGGTGCCGGTGAGTCACTTGCGAACATCATCACTGAAGTAGTAGCAAAAGATAACGCGCGCGTTGTATACGGAGCGGTTGATAACCTGTCAGAAGGTACAACAACTTACGTAAACCGCCGCGGCACAGCAGCCCGCGATGCAAAAATCGAGTGGGCGCTTGGTATGATGAACGATGGAGATACAATCTCAGAAAACATCACGCATCTGATCGGCGACAACTCTCACGGCGATACAAAAATGGTTGTAGTCGGCCGTGGTAACCAGAAGCAGAACTTTACAACAAACATCAGACACTGGGGTAAAAACTCAGAAGGATATATTCTGAAGCACGGTGTTATGAAGGATGCGGCTTCTTCTATCTTTAACGGAATCGGTAAGATCGAGCACGGCGCGACGAAAGCAAACGCTGAGCAGGAGTCACGTGTACTCATGCTGAGTGAAAAAGCACGCGGTGATGCAAACCCGATCCTTCTGATTGATGAAGATGATGTAACAGCTGGTCACGCAGCTTCAGTTGGCCGCGTTGATCCAATGCAGCTGTTCTATCTGATGAGCCGTGGTATTTCTCAAAGAGAAGCAGAACGTCTTGTGATTCACGGTTTCTTGGCACCTGTTGTAACAAACCTTCCAATTGAAGGCGTTAAGCAGCAGCTAACAGAAGTCATTGAAAGGAAAGTGAATGTATGAATGTCGAAGAGATCCGCAGACAGTTTCCAATATTGGACCAGGAAGTAAACGGTCAGCCGCTTGTCTATCTTGACAGCGCAGCTACTTCTCAAAAACCGCTGTCTGTGATCCAGGCGCTTGATGAGTACTATAAAGGGTACAACTCAAACGTACACCGCGGTGTACACACGCTTGGAACCCGGGCGACAGACGGGTATGAAGGAGCTCGCGAAAAAGTTCGTAAATTCATTAATGCCGCAACCTCTGAAGAAGTGATCTTCATGCGCGGTACAACCACAGCGATTAATACAGTCGCTCAAAGCTATGGTCAGGAAAATGTAAAAGAAGGCGACGAAATCGTCATTACACATATGGAGCACCACAGTAATATCATCCCATGGCAGCAGCTGGCGAAAAGAACCGGTGCAACACTGAAGTATGTACCGCTTCAGGAAGATGGCACGCTGTCACTTGATGATGTGCGTGAAACGATCACATCAAACACGAAAATTGTTTCGATCATGATGGTTTCAAACGTACTCGGCACAATGAACCCGATTAAAGAAATCACACAGATTGCCCATGAAAATGGTGCAGTCATGGTGGTTGACGGTGCACAGGCTGCACCTCATATGAAGGTAGATGTGCAGGATCTTGACTGTGACTTCTTTGCATTCTCAGGACACAAAATGGCCGGACCGACTGGTATTGGCGTTTTATATGGAAAGAAAAAACACTTGAACGCAATGGAGCCGGTTGAATTCGGCGGAGAGATGATTGATTTCGTCGGTCTTCAGGAATCCACATGGAAAGAGCTTCCGTGGAAGTTTGAAGGCGGCACACCGATCATCGCCGGCGCAATTGGTCTTGGGGCTGCGATTGATTTTCTGAATGAGATCGGTCTGGATGAGATTGAGAAATATGAGCACCACCTCGCAGCCTATGCGATGGAGAAAATGTCTGAAATCGATGGCCTGACCATCTACGGACCTAAAGATCCATCTAAGCGTGCAGGCCTTGTGACTTTTAATCTTGACGACGTTCATCCACATGATTTAGCCACTGTACTTGATGCAGACGGTATTGCGATTCGTGCAGGTCATCACTGTGCGCAGCCGCTGATGAAATGGCTTAATGTCTCTTCAACGGCACGTGCAAGCTTCTATCTGTATAACACAGAAGAGGATATTGACCGTTTGGTAAGTGGACTCGTTAAAACAAAGGAGTATTTCAGCGATGTCTTTTAATAACTTAGACCAGCTGTATCGTCAGGTGATTATGGATCACTATAAGAATCCGCGTAACAAGGGTGAAATTGAAGACAGTGTGACTGTTGATATGAACAACCCGACATGCGGTGACAGAATCCATTTAACACTTGATGTGCAGGATGGGATTGTCAAAGAAGCAAAGTTCGATGGCGAAGGATGCTCAATCTCAATGGCGTCTGCTTCTATGATGACGCAGGTCATCAAAGGCAAGCCGGTTGATGAAGCATTAAAATATTCTCAAATCTTTTCAGATATGATGCTAGGCAAAGAATACGATGATTCAGTAGACCTTGGTGATATTGAAGCACTGCAGGGTGTCGCAAAATTTCCTGCCCGTATCAAATGTGCAACACTTTCCTGGAAAGCAATGGAGAAGGGGATTGACCAGCAGTCTGAATAACTGCAAACAAAGAAGGAGGAATCATCATGGCGAAAAAAATGCCCGAAGTTGGCGATTATAAATATGGCTTCCATGACAAAGACGTATCGATTTTCCGTTCAAAGCGTGGTCTGACGCGTGAAATCGTGGAAGAAATTTCCCGTATGAAAGAAGAGCCGGAGTGGATGCTGAACTACCGTCTGAAGGCTCTTGAACAGTTTTACAACATGCCAATGCCTCAGTGGGGCGGCGACCTAAGCGGACTGAACTTTGATGAAATTACGTACTATGTTAAGCCATCAGAGCGAAGCGAGCGCAGCTGGGACGAGGTTCCAGAGGAAATCAAGCGTACATTTGATAAGCTTGGTATTCCTGAAGCTGAGCAGAAGTACCTTGCAGGTGTATCTGCACAGTACGAATCAGAGGTTGTATACCACAACATGAAAGAAGATCTTGAAGAAATGGGTATCGTCTTCAAGGACACTGATTCAGCGCTTAAGGAAAACGAAGAGCTTTTCAAAAAGCATTGGGGAACTGTTATTCCTTCAGGAGATAACAAATTCTCAGCACTGAACTCAGCAGTATGGTCAGGTGGATCATTCATTTACGTTCCTAAAGGCATAAAAGTTGATACTCCACTACAGGCGTACTTCCGAATCAACTCTGAAAACATGGGTCAGTTCGAGCGTACACTGATCATTGCTGATGAAGGTTCAAGCGTTCACTACGTTGAGGGTTGTACAGCACCGGTTTATACAACGAACTCACTTCATAGTGCCGTTGTTGAAATCATTATCAAAAAAGATGCTTACTGCCGTTACACGACGATTCAGAACTGGGCAAACAACGTGTTTAATCTGGTTACAAAGCGTGCAGTGTGTGATGCAAATGCAACGATGGAATGGGTAGATGGAAACATCGGCTCTAAGCTGACAATGAAATACCCTGCTGTCATCCTTCGCGGTGAAGGTGCACGTGGTATGACGCTGTCAATCGCACTTGCAGGTAAAGGCCAGCACCAGGATGCAGGAGCTAAAATGCATCACCTGGCGCCAAACACATCGTCAACAATTGTATCTAAATCAATTTCTAAACAGGGCGGTAAAGTAACGTACCGCGGTATTGTACACTTTGGACGTAAAGCACATGGTGCACGTTCTAACATTGAGTGCGATACGCTGATTATGGATAACGAATCAACATCTGATACAATTCCATACAACGAAATTCTGAATGATAACATTTCACTTGAGCACGAGGCGAAAGTGTCTAAGGTATCTGAAGAGCAGCTATTCTATCTGATGAGCCGCGGAATTTCTGAAGAGGAAGCAACTGAAATGATCGTAATGGGCTTCATCGAGCCATTCACGAAAGAGCTTCCAATGGAATATGCAGTAGAGATGAACCGTCTGATCAAGTTCGAGATGGAAGGTTCTATCGGTTAATATGACAAAAACCCGTACTTTTGAAGTGCGGGTTTTTTCGTGTGTTATATGAGGTTTCTGAGAATAGCGACAAATATTTGGCGAATTGCTACACCCCAGCCGGTGATTACAACAAGAACCCGGGCGTATCGCTGCATCCCCAGCCCGAAATGCTACAACTCTGGCAGAAACAGCGACAACAAGCTTCCGAAACACAAAAAAAGACTGCCGCAGCAGTCTTTTTTCAACATATCAGTAAGACAAATCCTCAGATACCTTCCCACTAGAAGCAGGTCTCCACATAAACCCAATCGCTGCGCCAACGAGTGCCGGCAGCATCCAGCCAAGACCAATTTCATACAGAGGCAGATAGGTCATATAAAACGAAGTAACAGCATCAAGTGCTCCATTTGCAATACCAGGAAGTGTGCCAAGCAAAGCATTATATCCATCAACCAGGCTGACGAAGAATGTCAGGAACATCGCGCCAGCATAGATACTGCGTTTGTGGCCGAACAAATTAGATGTCAGTCCAAGCAGGATTAATACAATTGCGAGTGGATATAAGAACATCAGTACAGGAACAGCGTACTGAATAATATTTGTTAAGCCGAAGTTCGCAATTAACAGTGACATCAGTGACAGGATCAATACAAATGTTTTATAGCTGATTTTTGGATACAGCTGATGGAAAAATTCACTGCAGGCAATGATAAGCCCGATACTTGTCTTCACGCAGGCAAGGACAATGATCAGTGCGAGCAGTATTGCGCCAAATGGTCCGAAATAGTGCTGGGCAACTGCTGCAAATGTCAGTCCGCCATTTTCAAATGTACCGACTGCTGAGGGGCTTGATGCACCCATATAAGTGATCAGCCCATAGATCAGCATCATGAGTCCGGTTGCGATCATGCCTGATTTCAGTGTTGTCTGGGCAATCGCTTTTTTATCAGTAATGCCAAGGTTTTTAATCGCATGAATGACGATAATGCCAAATGCCAGTGCACCGAGCGCATCCATAGTGTTATAGCCTTCACGGAAGCCGCTCATAAACGGCAGCGACTGATAATCAGGAGCAGGTGCAGAGAAGCTGCCCATTGGATTAACAATTGTCGTAATGATCAGGATTGATAGGAAAAATAAAAAGACCGGTGTTAAATACTTACCGACAATGTCCATCACTTTTTCAGCCTTTAGCGATAGTACATAGACAATTGCAAAGAATACAATACTGAACACTGCAAGCCAGAGCCTGCTCTGTTCGGGGCTGACAAAGGGTTCAAAGCCCACAGTATACGGAACAGTCGCTGTACGCGGAATCGCGAAAAACGGTCCGATTGTTAAGTAGAGAATTAAAGCAAAAACTGTACCAAAAAGCGGGTGAACGCGACTGGCTAAGTCGTGAAGCCCTTTACTTCCGGATAGTCCGATTGCCAGAATGCCCAGGAGCGGCAAGCCGATTGCTGTGACCAGAAAGCCTGTCAGCGCTGGCCAGAATGATGTACCTGCGAGCTGACCGAGCTGGATCGGGAATATTAAGTTTCCAGCTCCGAAGAAGAGACCGAACAGCATGGTTCCGATTATGATATAAGTTGAAAATGGGATCTTTTGTTGCATAATATAGTCCTTTCCTGTCCCTTTTTAAGGGTGACGCTGTGATGTAATAAAGGTAATCCTAACAAGAATTAAATAGGGTTACAATAGCAATATTCTGTTTTTTTAAAACAGTTTTTATGAGAACGCTTCCTTTTAACAAAAGCTGTTTGAATGCGTATTTTCTGTAAATTCAATCCACTAATCCTGATCATACTCATGCTGCTCAACTGTGATACAATAACGATAATAAATTGTCCGTAAGCAGGTGATCGTGTGATTTATATCGGTTTGACCGGTTGGGGAGACCACCCGGATGTATATGATGAGCATTCTTCAAAGCAGGATAAGCTGAAGGATTATGCAGGGCATTTTCCGATCGTTGAGCTGGATGCCTCTTTTTATGCGGTTCAGCCTGAACGCAATATGAAGAAGTGGGTTGCTGAAACACCTTCTTCATTTAAGTTTATTGTCAAAGCCTATCAGGGGATGACGGGCCATCAGCGTGGAGATATTCCTTTTGATTCAAAAGAGGAGATGTTTAAAGCATTCCGCCTGTCACTCACTTCATTTATAGAAGCAGATAAACTCGGTGTTGTACTGCTGCAATTTCCACCATGGTTTGACTGCCAGAAACAGAATGTTGATTACATAAGATACTGCAAAAAGCAGCTTGAGGGGCTGCCGCTTGCAATTGAATTCAGAAATCAGACGTGGTATTCAGATGAGTTCCGTGATGGGACACTTCAGTTTTTAAAAGATGAAGAACTGATCCACAGTGTGTGTGATGAACCGCAGGCAGGAGAAGGATCCATCCCGCTGATTGCTGAAAGCACGCATAAAGGGATAACAGTTTTCAGGTTTCATGGCAGGAACGTTGCCGGGTGGACAAAAAAAGGGAATGAAAACAGCTGGCGTGAAGTGAGATACCTCTATGATTATACGGATGCAGAGTTAAAGGATCTTGTGCCGGTGCTTCAAAAACTGGACCGGTCATCCGATAAAGTGTATGTATTATTTAATAATAATTCCGGGGGTCATGCTGCCGGAAATGCGAAAACGATGATTGATCTTCTGGGACTGGATTACGGAGGACTTGCACCCCGCCAGCTCGACTTATTTTAGGATTGGGATGAAGTATAAATGGAATGGTTTTTACTGCCTTTAATCGGGCTTGCAGCCGGAGCGGTCGGTTCGCTGATCGGCCTTGGAGGCGGCGTTATTGTTGTGCCTGCCCTGCTGTTTTTTGGGCCGGCACTCATGTGGATTGACGGAATCACGCCTCAGACAGCTGTTGGGATCTCTTTAGTTGTCATGATTTTTACAGGATTATCCTCAACACTTGCTTATTTAAAAACAAAAACAGTTGATGTGAAAAGCGGACTGATATTTTTTGCGGGAAGCGGTCCTGGTGCAATTGTGGGCTCCTATACAAATCAGTATCTGACGCTCGGATCTTTTCATCTGTATTTTGGATTATTCATGATCTTTTTATCGTTTATTCTATTGATCCGCAATAAAATTAAGCCGATTGAAAAGTTCAAAGCGGCATCGTACCAGCGTCATTTTACAGATCCGCAGGGCGTACAATGGTCATACGGATTTCCGCCGGCTGCAGGGGTATTTGCAGCTTTTGCAGTGGGCTTTGCATCAGGATTATTTGGCATTGGCGGAGGTTCTGTCATGGTACCGGTTATGATCATTGCGTTTTTGTTCCCGCCACATGTAGCAGTCGGAACATCGATGCTGATGGTCTTTTTATCTGCATTGCTCGGCTCAGCTTCACATATTGCGCTTGGAAACGTGAACTGGCTGTATGTTGCGCTGCTGGCGCCTGGCGCATGGTTTGGCGCTAAGCTTGGCGCATGGATGAACCAGAAGCTTCAATCAGACAAGCTTGTTTTTGTACTCAGAATCATTCTTGTATTGATCGGGATCAGGTCAATCATTGAAGGAATATACGGCTAAAAGGATATGAGAGGTGATGAATCGTGAAAGAAAGAATAACCATTTTCCATACGAATGATTTACATAGTCATTTTGAGAATTGGCCCGTCATTCATCAGTTCCTGCAGCAGGAGCGTGCGATGCTTCAGGCAGCCGGCGAGGAAGTCTATCTGTTTGATATCGGGGATCATGCTGACCGCTCGCACCCTTTAACAGAGGGGTCAGCGGGAAAAAGAAACGTTGATCTGCTCAATGAAGCCGGGTATGATGCTGTGACGATCGGAAACAATGAAGGGATCACTTTTTCATACGAAGAGTTAAATGAGCTGTATCATCATGCAGACTTTGAAGTCATTCTGGCAAACCTTTTTACATCAGAAGGAAACCGTCCGGACTGGGCATGCCCTTATCTGATTAAAACTACGAAAAGTGGTGTAAAAATCGGAATTACAGCTGTAACAGCGGAATATCCGGTCTTTTATGAAAAGCTCGGCTGGCATATTACGTCTGCAAAAGATGAATTGAAAGCGCAGGTTCGTGCAATGAAGGACAAGGTGGATATCATTGTGCTGCTGTCACACCTGGGAATCAGAGAAGATGAGTGGGTGGCGGAAGAGTGTCCTGATATCGATATCATTATGGGTGGCCATACACATCACGTGCTTGAAAATGGCCGGCTGCATAATCAGGTGTTGTTAGCCGCAGCCGGAAAATACGGCATGTTTACAGGTAAAGTGGAAATTGAATTTGATCATGTGAGCAGGAAAGTGTCCGGGAAAACAGCAACCCTTTATGAAACAAATGAGCTTCCTGCAGCAGACGATCTGAATACAATATGGCTTGAAGAAGGCCGTCAGCTGCTGTCTAATGAAATCACAGTCCTGAAAGAGCCGATTCATCATAATCCGCTTCAGGCAGAATCTCCTCTATCCAGGCTGCTTGCTGAAGCAATACTTGACTGGTGCGACGCTGATTGTGCAATTGTAACAGGTGGTCTGCTGCTTCACCCGCTTGAAGCAGGGCCGGTAACGGAATATGATCTGCATAAGATTCTTCCCCATCCGATCAACCCGTGTCTGGTTGAACTGACAGGAAGCGAATTGAAAGAAGTCATCAGGCAGTCGAGACATCAGAACTGGCCAACGACGGTGATCAGAGGTCTTGGGTTCAGGGGAACCATTTTGGGTGAGTTTATTTATAATGGGCTTGAGGAAAAAGATCATCAATTTTATGTAGGCGGGCAGGAAGTGCGAGCAGATCAGGTATACAAAATCGCAACCGTTGATATGTTTACATTCGGGTTCTTTTTCCCTGAAATGCAAAGAGCAAAAAAACAATATTTTATGCCTGAGTTTTTGCGTGATATTTTAAAAGACAAGCTAAGTCATACCGCCCGTTAGCGCATGATAATAGATAGAGAAGGGTGATCAGCCAATGAGATTAATATCAACCAGGGTTCTGCGGGCCGGTATGGTACTTGGTCATACCATTTATAACGTGAATGAAAAGCCTCTGTTGCAAGCAGGTGTGACTTTGACTGAGGGAATGATCACACGTCTGCGTTTACTGAAAGTGCAGTATGTATATATTGCTGATGAAAAGTCCAAAGGAATTGAAGTGAAGGAAAGTGTGCCGGTTTTTGTCAGACAGGAATCGATCAGAGAAATCAGGGATGCTTTTTCTTCCATTCATACGTGTAAACAAAAAAATATGTCAGAAATGCTGGCAAATAAAGCAACGAAAATTCAGCATATCCTGAAAAATATCATGAGTGAAATGGACGCGAATCAGGACCTGCTGATGATTCTGTCAGATGCTTATATTTATGATTCTTATATCTTCCACCATTCCTACAATGTGACGCTGTATACGCTTGCGATTGGAAAAGAGCTGAAGCTGCCTGTCAAACAGCTGGAGCAGCTGGGACTTGGTGCGATGCTGCATGACATTGGGAAAACGATGGTGGATGAGTCAGTGCTGATGAAGGAAGGTCCATTGACTGAAGAGGAATTTGAAGAAATCAAGCAGCATACAGTTCATGGATTTGAAGTGCTGAAAAATCTGCATAATGTTTCATTACTGACTGCTCACTGTGCTTTTCAGCATCATGAAAGACTGAATGGCTCAGGTTATCCAAGAGGTATTACCGGTGAGGATATTCATCCGTATGCAAAAATAATTGCCGTAGCAGATGTGTTTGATGCCTGCACATCCAACCGGGTCTACCGGGATAAGATGCTTCCTGCAGATGCACTTGAAATTTTGCTTGCAGGTTCGGGTACATTATTTGATCCGACAGTCATAAAAGCTTTTCAAATGGGAATCGCCATCTATCCAAATGGTTTGACTGTTCAGCTGAGTGATGGAAGAAAAGGGATCGTTGCGCGACAGAATAAAGGCGTTTCTACACGTCCGGTGATCAGGGTAATTGAAGAGAGCCATAAAATTGTTCGGGCGACCTATGAAGTTGATCTATCCTCGGACCTTAACTGCACCATTGCTCAGACCGATGTTGCATTCATAACAGAATAATTCCAAGGAAAAAACTCTTCTGTACAGCATACACTGCGGTATAGGAGGGCTTTTTTATGCGCAGAATCAGAAAAAGAATTGTGATCAAGCCGCTCACAGCACGGTCTGTCTGGCTGCTGTCTATATTAATGTTTCTGCTGATGACGGTTGTCGGTCTCGCTGTAATCAATACGGGTGTGAAACCAACTCTGATGATCTATGCAGAATCTCAGACGAAAAAAATAGGGGCGCTTGTGATCAGTAAAGCAGTTAACAGAGAGATTGCAAATGTAATGGATATCAATGAAATCATTGAAAATGTCCCTACCGACTCAGCAGAAATGGTGACAACAAAATTTAATACCGAAATTATTAACAGAGTACTTACAGAAACCACTGAGCTTGTCCAGGAGCAATTGAGGGCAATTGAACGGGGGGATACCAGAGTCCTGAAATCACTGACCGAGCTGGACCTTGAAGTAGAAGATGCAGGGGAATTGGAGGGGATTGTATATACAGTGCCACTCGGGCAGGCGACAGGTAATGCATTGCTTGGGAATCTTGGTCCTAAGGTTCCTATCCGATTTCACGCTGTTGGAAATGTCACTTCGGATATACGGTCAGATATTGATGAATTTGGTATAAATAACGCTTTTGTGCAGATTAATATTCATTTGGTGGTCGACGTTCAGATCATTGTACCGTTTGCAACTGAGGTAACAACGGTAGAGCAGGATATACCAGTTGCAATGGGCCTGATTCAGGGACAGGTACCTGAAATTTATAATATGGGTGATGGTATGTCTCCTTCCTTGGAAGTTCCTCTTCCGACAGATTAGTCTTGAATTAAAGACAGTCACTTGTTATAATAGTTCAGTAAAATGAATAATCACCACATCATAATCCGATGGGGTAGAGGAGCAGGATTTAAGAGTAATCTGTGTGAGGATGACAACTGCGATCACAGATGAAAGGGGATCACTGCCGAAATGGTAACAATCAGTCAGGATTTTATCATTGGGGTTATCTTTAATAAGGATAACACTCTCTTTCCGCAGCAATTTTTGCGGGTTGAGGAGCTACAGATCGTGATGGAGCATAACATTACTAACGACAAGGGTAATGGTAGAGTCCTCTATCATTGCCCTTTTTTGCGTTTTTTTACGATTATGCCTCACTGCCCTATCATACAAATAAAGGAGGGAACATTATGGAAGGAACTTGGTTATCACTTTTACCGCCAATCATTGCAATTGTAATGGTTTTACTTACAAGACGCGTTCTGCTATCACTTGGAGCAGGGATCGTCGCAGCAGCCCTATTAATCACAAGCTTTGGACCGCTTGATACGCTCGAGACACTTTGGCTGTCATTCAGCGGCGTATTCTGGGAGCACGGTTCAGATGGAGAGCCTGGCGTGCTGAACTTATGGAATATCTTTATTATGCTATTCCTGATTATCCTGGGTGTGATCACAGCATTCATTAACGTATCCGGAGGCGCAAGAGCATTCGGTGAATGGGCAATGAAGCGCGTGAAAACACGTGCAGGTGCTCAGGTTGTAACAGCGTGTCTGGGCATTATTATCTTTATTGATGATTACTTTAACAGTCTTGCAGTCGGACAGGTGGCACGCCCGTTGACTGACCGTCACCGCGTATCCCGCGCAAAGCTTGCTTATCTGATTGACTCAACAGCAGCACCGATCTGTGTAGTATCACCGGTATCAAGCTGGGGTGCATACATTATCGCAGTCATCGGAGGCATTCTTGCTACACATTCAATCACTGAATACACAGCATTCTCAGCATTTATCCAAATGGTGCCGATGAACCTTTATGTATGGGCTGCACTTGGAATTGTCTTTATCGTTGCACTTCGCGGTGTTGATTTCGGACAAATGAAGGTACATGAAAACCGTGCGATTGAAACCGGGGAAGTCTATGATCCAAATAAAGATATCCCTGGCGAATTAAAAAATGATCTTCCTGTTTCTAAATATGGAACAGTCGGTGATCTGATCTGGCCAATCATTGCGCTTGTAATTGGTACAGTGGCATCAATGATGTGGACAGGCTCTCAGGCTTATACAGCTGACACAGGAGAATCTGCAACAATTCTTCAAATGTTCGAATATACAGATGTTGCGAAATCACTTGTATATGGTGCGCTCGTTGGACTAGCAGTTGCCATTGCATTCTTTATCAGACAAATTGGCCGTTCTGAGAAAATTGGCGGCGCTGAATTTTTCCTTGCGCTTAAAGAGGGTGTTAAATCAATGCTTCCGGCAATCTACATTCTTGTTTTTGCCTGGATGATTGTTGGTTTAATCGGGGATCTTGGTACAGGTGAATTCCTTGCTGGAATTGTAGAATCATCTAACTTGCCTCTTGGCTGGCTGCCGGTTCTGTTATTCATTGTGGCAGGAGTAATGGCATTCTCAACAGGGACGTCATGGGGATCATTCGGTATCCTGCTTCCAATCGCAGGGGAGATTGCAGCAAGCACTGATATCTCACTGCTTCTTCCATCACTTGCAGCAGTACTTGCAGGTGCAGTATTTGGTGACCACTGTTCGCCGATTTCTGATACAACGATTCTTTCTTCTACAGGAGCAGGAAGCAATCATATCGATCACGTTGCAACGCAGATTCCTTATGCTGTAACAGGAGCAGCGATTGCTTCAGCCGGTTATGTGATGCTTGGTTTCTCAGGAAGTACACTGCTTGCACTCGGACTTGTCATTGTTCTGCTTGTATTATTTGCAGTCATTATGGGAAGGAATCCGGAAAAGGCAAGAACCGTATCCGCTAAAGAAGGACTCGAATAATGATGAAAACCGTCTGAATAACAATGTCTATTCAGACGGTTTTTTTAAAGGACTATTGTATGATTGGGAAAATGTATGAATTATATAAAGTGTGAAATATTTTGCACACTATTAAGATAAACCTTGTTATGACAGGGTTTATTTTTTTATGTAGATTATTGTAATATAATTTCAGAATTTTTCAAAATAGTACTTTTACATTTAGGAAGCAAGTGCTATACTGATTTTAGATTATGTGAAATAATCTGAATATATAAAAACTTCCATTTATTCAGGAAGTACTTTCAGGGGGGTAATTAGATGAATCGTCAACAGTGGGGATCGCGTGCCGGATTTATTCTTGCAGCAGTTGGTTCCGCAGTCGGACTCGGGAACATTTGGCGTTTTCCGTATGTCGCTTATGAGAACGGTGGGGGAGCATTCTTCATTCCATATTTATTTGCACTCTTAACTGCCGGTATTCCAATTCTTATCATGGAGTTCACCATCGGTCATAAGTACAGAGGATCTGCACCGCTGTCATTCTTCCGCATGAGCGGTAAAAAAGCTGAGTGGCTTGGCTGGTGGGCTGTTTTTGTAGCGTTTGTGATCTCAACCTACTATGCCGTCATTATTGCCTGGGCAATGAGGTATACAATATTCTCATTCGGGCAGGCGTGGGGAGAAGACACAGAAGGGTTTTTATTCACGGAATTTTTACAGCTGGACGTAGCACCTGGGGAAACAGGCGGTATTGTGTGGGGAATATTTATTCCACTTGTACTGGTATGGGTGATTACACTCGGAATTCTGGTTGCAGGTGTTAAGAAAGGAATTGAATATGCAAACCGTATCTTCATTCCAACGCTCGTTATTTTATTCCTGATCATTGTTATCCGTGCAGTCACACTTGAAGGCGCAGCGCTTGGACTTACTGCTTTCTTCGAGCCGAATTTTGAAAACATTATGGATCCGTCAGTCTGGGTAGCAGCCTACGGTCATATTTTCTTCAGTTTGTCTATTGCATTTGCAATCATGATTACTTATTCAAGTTATCTTCCGAAGAAATCGGATATTACGAACAATGCATTTATCACAGGTTTTGCGAACTCAGGTTTCGAGCTTTTAGCCGGTATCGGGGTATTCGCAGCACTTGGCTTCATGGCTACACAGCTTGAAGTTCCTGTATCAGAAGTAGCATCAGCAGGTGTGGGTCTTGCCTTTGTTGTGTTCCCGCAGATTATTAATCAGCTGCCTGGACTCAATGGCATTTTCGGCGCATTATTCTTCCTGTCGCTGACGCTTGCAGGTCTTACTTCACTTATGTCTATCACTGAGACATATGTGGCTGGCTTAACTGAAAAGCTTGGTATCTCACGTAACAAGGCCGTTCTATTCGGTGGCGGACTTGCAGCATTGATTTCAATTCTGTTTGCTACGCAGGGCGGACTATTCTTCCTTGACGCAGCAGATTACTACATTAACCAATTTGGTGTAGCAGCAGTTGGTCTTGTGGAAGTTGTCATGATCGCATGGATTCTGCGTAAAACAGGTGTCCTTCAGAATCACGCGAACCTGACATCAGATATTCACCTTGGCGGCTGGTGGAAAGTATGTCTTGGTCTGATTACACCAATCGTTCTTGGTTATATGATGTTCGGTCTGATCACTCAGAACGTTCTTCAGCAGTTTGATTTTGATAGCGGTAACTATGAAGGATATTCAGATGAATTTGCGCTGACCATGTTCCTTGCTTCAGCAGGTGCAGCTCTTGTGGTTGGAATTATCGTTTCATTTATTAAATGGAGCCGTTCAACACCAGTTGAACTTCCGGATAAGGAATAAAGGAGGGATTCACAATGACAGCCAGTGCAATTGTGATGATGGTAATTGGGATCGTTCTTTTATGGGGCGGACTTGCTGCAAGTATTACAAACGCAGTAAGAAAATCCAAAGATAAAACAGTTTAATATTGAGGCTGCCTGTGCTTACAGTACAGGCAGCTTTTTTATTGCATATTCCGGTGCGAGATCATATTCATTCAGAGTTGAAGGAAGCCATGTGGACATTGGTGAAACTTCCGGAGGCTCGGGTTCTTTTGTGCATCCGGCAATCAATAATATCAGTAGAGCAGCATAAATGAATCTCATGAAGAACACACTCCTTTTCCTGAGTTTGTGCGTTTTGATTCTCATTCATGCATAGAAAAAAGTGTGTGGTCATGTATAATAGGAAGTAGTTCACAGGCAGGAGTGAGAATCTGATGATTACAATGCATAATCAACAATATGAAATCATAGAAGAGTTCAGAGAAGGCTATAATGAAGAGGCTTTTGAAGCGAGATACAGTGAAATTCTGCACAAGTATGACTATATTGTGGGTGACTGGGGATATGGTCAGCTGAGGCTGAAGGGTTTCTTTGAGGATACAAATCAGAAGTCGTCGTTTGATACGAAAATTTCTACGGTCAAGGATTATTTATATGAGCACTGTAATTTTGGATGTCCTTATTTTATTGTGAAGAAGGTTGGCGGAGCGAAAAAGTAAACCCTGCGTTTCCTATAAAACCGTTTCGCTGCGCTTCAGGCGGACGCTTTCCGGACGGAGGTTGCTGAGCCTCCTCAGCCTGCGGCTTCCGGGGTCTCAGCTTCCCTCTATTCGTCCCGGAGTCGCCGCCTTACGCTTCGCTGCACTTAGATATCCATATATATTTTTATTAAATCATCCTTCTAAAAGTAAATAAACGTTTCCTTCAACACGTTTTGGTATGAAAAAAAGCATGTCTCAATTCAAAATGAGATATGCTTCTTTTTGATTTATAATCATTCCGTTTAGTTAAGGTTTATGTGATCCGGGATCGAGTCTTGGAATATCTTCATGGTCGCCTTTGTTTTCGTAGTTAAATGCACTGTAATAACGCTGACCTTTTTGCCATGGGCCTGATTTGTTTCTGACGAGTGAATACTTTCCTCTTGGTGATCCGTAAGGGCCTTCAGGCAGCGTTTCCGGAATGAGGTATTCCTTTTGTACTTCGACGTTTGAAAAATCACTGTAGCGCTCCATGATCCTGCTCCTTTTTTACTTAGTATGAGCAGGCCGGCTTCATCTGATTCACAAAATCACTTCATTTAAAAATTCGCGTAGTTCTGATGCGTCCTGTTCGGACAGTTTGAATGCGTGTTCGATATATCCTTCCTCATCAAGATCATCCTCACCGATAATCGCAAACCGGCTTCCCTGAATATCCATCACCATTGCTTTTCCGTAATAACGGTCAGAATAAAGGATGGCCAGGTCAAAGCGCTGATGCTCGCCCATAAAGCTGACAAATCGTGTTTTTGTTTCCTCTGTATCATCATATAGAAAAAATCGTTCAGTCATATGAAGTCCTCCTTTTACTATCCTCACAATTATAACGATTAACGCACGTCATGCCAAAAAATCTGAAGGCTTATGGTACACTAAAAGCATACATTTTGATGGAGTGTGAAGAGATGTACTTCGTGGATAGAGAAACAATTGAAAAGACATTAATTTTTATGGAAGAACAGCTCAGCTTTTTAAATGAGCACGGCACTTGGGACTCTAAAATTGAAAAGCTGGCGCTTGAACGCAGTCTGCATACCGTTATAGAATCAATTATTGATGTGGGAAATTCAATGATTGACGGTTTTATAATGCGTGATCCTGGCAGCTATGAAGATATTATCGATATTTTAGAGGATGAAAAAGTGATCGGGAAAGACATGCATGCTGATCTTGTTCAGGTAGTGAAGCTCAGGAAGCACCTTGTACAGGAATTTACAGAAGTGAATCATCAAATATGCATTGATACATTTACATCAGCAGAAGCTGCACTAAAAGCATTTGCACCAGCAGTAAGAACCTATCTTGAAGACGAGCTGGGACCAGTCTCAGCATTCAGACGGTAAGGAATAGAGAGGACGTACAGTATGAAAGCTTATAAAGGTTATTTAATTGATTTGGACGGAACAATGTATAGAGGAACGGAACCGATTCCGGCAGCAGTAGAGTTTGTGAAAAAGCTTAAGGTAAAGGGGATTCCGTATTTATTTGTCACCAATAATTCTTCAAAAACACAGGAACAGGTAGCTGCACACCTGCAGAATTTTGATGTGCCTGCTGAACCTGAACAGGTATTTACGACATCTCTTGCAACAGCGGCAGTCATTTCCCGGGAAATGCCGGATGCATCTGCATATGTAATTGGAGGCGACGGCATACGTCAGGCTTTGACTAAAAAAGGCATTACCATTAAAGATGAAAACCCGGATTATGTCATTGTCGGCCTTGACCGGGAAATTACGTATGAAAAACTCGCGCTTGGCTGTCTCGCAGTCAGAAATGGTGCGAAATTTATTTCTACTAATGGTGATATTGCCATCCCAACTGAACGCGGGCTGCTGCCTGGTAACGGCTCGCTTACGTCAGTGATAACTGTTTCTACACAAACAGAACCGCTGTTTATTGGTAAACCTGAAGCGGTTATTATGGAACAGGCGTTAAACGTATTAGGTCTTACGAAAGAAGATGTTGTGATGGTTGGGGATAACTATGATACAGATATCAAAGCAGGATTTAATACAGGAATGGATACATTAATGGTGCATACAGGTGTGTCGCCAAAGAGCCTGCTAGCTGAAAAAGAACTGCAGCCGACTTATTCGATTGATTCTTTGGCTGAGTGGGAGATTTAAGGTCTATATACATTTTGCGTTTACTAAAAGTTAATTTTCTAAAAAGAATGACTCAGCCGTATCTTGGAGTGGAGGACGGAGACTCTCGCCCCGGGAAAGGACGGGTCCGCAAGCGGAGCTGACCCACCATCCGGGGGCAGGAAAGCGAAGTGATCCACGGAAAGATACTGCGTTTTTTAAAGCAAATAAAGGGGATTCTGGTCATGTCTAAAATTTTCATTACCCGTAAAATAGATGATGCTGTGATTGATGAGCTTAAAAAGAGTTTTGATGTTGAAGTGTGGGATTCTGAGGATGAAGCTGTTCCGAGGGATGTTCTGTTGAAACAGGCGAAGGAAAGCCATGCACTTTTAACCATGCTCTCTGATCAGATTGATGAAGAACTGTTATCTGATGCGCCTCATTTAAAAGTTGTTGCGAATATGGCTGTTGGATATGACAACATTGATGTTGAAGCGGCTGAAAAGGCAGGGGTCATTGTTACGAATACGCCGGATGTTTTAACAGATACAACGGCTGATCTTGCTTTTTCATTAATACTGGCAACAGCAAGAAGAATTCCTGAAGCGGCAGATTATATTAAACAGGGCGAGTGGACATCATGGTCCCCATATTTACTAGCCGGTCGTGACGTTCATCACAAAACACTCGGCATTGTTGGCATGGGGAAAATTGGACAGGCTGTTGCCAAACGTGCTGCCGGGTTTGATATGAATATTCTGTATCATACAAGAAGCAGAAAAACGGAGGCAGAAGAGCAATTTGGCGCTCAGTATAAAAATTTGAGTGACCTGCTTGAAAAAGCTGATTTTGTACTTGTACTTGCCCCGTTAACTGAAGAAACCCGCGGAATGATCGGTGCTGAGCAGTTCAAGAAAATGAAGGACTCTGCGATCTTTATTAATGTTGGAAGAGGTCCTGTAGTAGATGAAAAATCGCTGGTTGATGCACTTAGAAATGGTGACATTGCGGGAGCGGGTCTTGATGTATTTGAAAAAGAACCGATCTCAAAAGAGCATCCATTATTATCGATGGAAAATGTAGTAGCTGTGCCGCATATCGGCAGTGCTACGACTGAGACACGCTATATCATGATGAAGCTTGCTGCTGATAATATAAAAGCCGTACTGAATGGTGAGAAGCCCTTAACGAGAGTGACACGCTGAATTCTCATTTATATTAAAAATTTCTCAATAAAAAATCCTCTTGCTATTCTAAGCAAGAGGATGATGTTAATTAAAATACCTGTTCAACTTCTACAACGCCTGGTACTTCTTCAAGCAGTGCGCGTTCGATACCTGCTTTAAGTGTAATCGTTGAACTTGGGCATGTACCGCATGCGCCAAGAAGTCTTAATTTTACGATTCCATCTTCAACGTCAACGAGTTCGCAGTCTCCGCCATCGCGAAGAAGGAATGGACGAAGTTTATCAAGTACTTCCTGAACTGAATCTTTCATTTCTACTTCTGTCATTCGAATCGACTCCCTTCCTGTGTTCTATTATAATGAGTATAGCGAAAAAAATCCATCCATGTTATTTGAAATTATTATTGTTTACGGATTTAAATATGTGATCTGGATGCTTTTTTAAAGAAGGCAGAGATTGGTGCTCCAGGCGGACGCTTTCCGCGGCCGGGCGGTGAGCCAATCCGGCTTCGCCGTATGGTCTCACCTGTCCCTTTCCGCCGCAGGAGTCGCCGCCTTACGCACCAATCTCTGCTGTGCAAGTATATTAATGGTATTCCAAATTTAATGAATAAAAACAGATTCAATGAGTTTAACTTACATTTATATCAAGGGGAGTTGTTAGATATGTCAGATAAAGCTGTGACGATTACGGTGTATGGGGCGGAGACGATTTGTGCGAGCTGTGTAGGTGCACCTTCTTCTAAAGAAACTTATGAGTGGCTTGAGGCGGCGATTGGCCGTAAGTTTCCTGACCGCACATTTGTGATGGATTATGTGGATATCAATACTGAGCAGAAGGATCCGAAAAAGGCTGCTTTTGTTGAGCGGGTTTGGGAAGAGGATCTGTTTTATCCGGTTGTATTAGTAGAGGATGAAATTGTGGGGGAAGGGAACCCGCGTTTGAAGGCTGTCTATAAAGAGCTTGAGAAGTACGGGTTTCAGACTGCTGAATAAACGAAACAAGCGTCCTGGAGTGATTTCACTTCTGGACGCTTTTTCATTTAGACTTCTGTAAAGTTAAGACCCTTTAATACCTCTGCATCTGATTTGTCACACAGATAGCACTTATCATGTTCATCTCTCATGACAATAAAATCAGGATTCTGGTTATCATAATCCTCCGGGACTTCTACAAGATTGTAGCGTTCATGGAATGGTAATAGTGACATACAGATTTCACCGCCTGAAAAATATTTCTTTCAGTATAATGGATCCAGTACGAAATCAACATTTTGGAAAGTTTTCAATGTGTAAAAAAGCGATGGTCTGCTGTACATTTTATATGGTTTGTCACTTAAAATAAATTTCATGAATGTAAGATTTAGACAATACAACTGTGGGTATTAATGGAAGTAACCAGACTCTGGATGAGCATTCGATTTGAAAGGATGGATTCAAATGAGCAGAGTAGCACTTGATACATTAATTAATCGCAGCGTTCGAAACATGGGGGATATTGATTCACGAATCAAAGATATGACGATAGAGATGATTAAACGCGCTTATCAGGAAGGTATCAACGTACAGATCAGTTCAGGCCTCCGCACAAATGATGAGCAAAATAGATTATATGCTAAAGGGAGAACGACATCAGGAAATATTGTGACCAATGCCAGAGCCGGACAGTCCGCTCACAATTATGGTCTGGCTGTAGATTATTTTTTAACTGATCAGACAGGTACTAGAGCTGTTTGGACGGTAAACGCTCAGTGGAAAAGAGTGGCAGCCATTGCGAAGTCTATGGGCTTTACGTGGGGCGGAGACTGGACAAGCTTTCCGGATGCTTCTCACCTTGAGTATACGAAAGGGTTAACATGGAGAGATCTGCAGGCAGGAAGACGCCCGTCATTCACTCAGGTTCAAGGAGTTGAAAAGACCTGGCTGGAATTTGGTGATGAGGGAGCTGGAGTAAAGGCGATGCAGGAGCTGCTAAATAGCCATGGATATGATCTTGTAACTGATGGTATTTTTGGACCGAAAACAGAGCGGGCGGTGAGAAGCTTCCAGTCTGAAAACGGCTTAATTGTGGATGGTGTATATGGCGTTAAGACTAAAGCGGCTCTTGAGGGATAGAGTACATCATAGCCAGTGGACACCGTATTAATGGACTAAAAATCTTTTAAAATAAACGCTTTGTTAAATGTTATTGTTGTTTCTGCACAGCTGGAGCGAAAATCAACAGCCAACTTTAATAAAGCTTAAATAAAAGTAAAAAAACACGCCCAAGAGAATGAGCGTGAAATAAATAAAAAAATTAAATTTTATGATGCTAATATCACTAGCTTTATCAAAGAGTAATGAATATCTGAGAAACCCTATCCATTATGATATTTATACATCCAAAGCACACCTGACTTCAGCAGTCGTGCAATACGGCCTGTTACGGTGCGGTCTGCAAGGTAGGCGAATCCCTGTTTTTTACCGAGTGAGCCCATAAAGCCTTTCAGCTTAATTTTAGGCATCTGCTCCGGCAGCTCTTCGTTTTTCCAGCGAGCAAGGAGCACTTTGACAATCTGCTCTGCCTGTTCCTCAGCAAGCTGCGCGCTTGGTGCGAATGGAAGGCTTGCACAGTCACCGACAACATAGACGTGCTCGTTATCCGGCAGGTTATGGTACTGCGAGAGAACGACGCGGTTTGATGAATCTTTCTCACCAGGCAGGTCACGCACGACTTTCACGGGCTGGATGCCGGCCGTCCACACACATACGTCAACCGGAATCTGTTCTTCGTGGTTATAAAGCATGGTAGGTTCAACCTTTGTAATGTTCGAGTTGCTGACAACTTCAACATTGTTGGCATCAAACCACTTTTGTACATAGTTACTCAGACGCTGAGGGAAGGCAGGAAGAATACGTTCTCCGCGGTCAAAGAGTTTAATCTTGAGGTCTTCGCGGCTTTCACGCAGTTCACTTGCAAGTTCAATCCCGCTCAGTCCTGCTCCTACTACACCAACAACTGATCCTGAAGGAAGATTTGACAGGCGTTCATAGGTCGCTCTTGAACGCTGAATGGATTGAATGCTGTACGTGTGCTCATCTGCACCAGGTACATTGTGGTATTTATCCTCACATCCTAATCCAACAACAAGATCATCGTAATGAACTTCAGTGTTATCTTCAAGAATGACGCGGCTTTCTTCAGTATCAATTTTCGCTACTGAACCGTATTTTACTTCCAGGCGTTCATGTTCAGGAAAGCTTACACGAACTTCCTGATCTGAAGCAGTACCAGCTGCCAGCGCATAATACTCAGTTTTCAGACAGTGATATGGTGTCCGGTCGATTAATGTAATTTTTACGTCTTCAGGCAGCTTATCCGGCAGTAGTCGCAGTAACACGCGCATATTGCCGTAGCCTCCACCTAATAATACTAAGTGTTTCATGGATAGCCCTCTCTTTACAGTAAGCATATTGGTAGGTAAGCACTTTCAATATGATCATACTTACACAATGTGTTTGATCATTACGTTTACATTCATTAAAAAGTATATCGGAATAAAGGTCTTAGTACAATCATATTAAGAGATTTCTTTCACAAACTTGTCATGAAAAAGAGCAGGATCATTGACGAACTTTATTGAAGACGTTACATTTGAAGTGAGTATGAGGTGATAAAAATGAAACCAATTATAGAGTTTTGTATTAGTAATATAGCAAGTGGATCACAGGAGGCATTTGAAACGCTCGAGCGTGACCCGAACCTTGATGTGATTGAGTACGGCTGTACAAGCCACTGCGGGATTTGTGCAGCAGCGATGTTTGCAATCGTTAATGGGGAGCTTGTTGAAGCAGACACGCCGAAAGAACTGGTAGATGCTGTATATGAGTTTCTTGAGGAAAATCCAATGTTTTAATAAAAGGCTTTGTTAAAGTAGGCTGTTGATTTCCGCTTCAGGGGGACGCTTTCCGTGGCCGGGCGGTGAGCCAGCAGGCTTCGCCTAGGCCTCACACGTCCCTTCCTGCGAGCCGCCCCCTTACGCTCCAATCAACTGCTTTGGAGAAACAACAATGGACTTTAACAAAGCGAAAAAAGAAGCTGATTTGATTCAGCTTCTTTTTTATGGACTGTTTCTTTTCTATTATGCATTACGCTCTTCTCTGTACAGCTGCCATCTTTCTTTTGCCATATGCACCATTTTCCGGTCAGTTGAGCTGTGCTGTCTTTCGATAATTTTTGAGAAATGTCTTGTTGCATCATCATCTTCACCAAGACGCAGCGAAAGCTCGGCAATCAGGTATAGTACACGTTCTGTTGTGATCTGAGAACCTTTATAATCCTCTTTTGAATACGCTGATTTATAGGCTTCTACAGCAAGCCGCTGAAATCGCTGCTCCTGTTCAGCGTCCCTTCCGCGGAACAGCCAGGAGAGTCTCAGGTAAAGTCCCGCCAGTGTAATGCTCTTTTCCCTTTTCATCACAGCGATATAAATCGCCAGCTTATAGGCCTTAATGGCATCCTCAATCGAACGCTCACCTGAATAATCGAGATGCTGCCAGTGCTTTGAAATCTTTTCTTCAATTTCCTCTTTACCACCGGGAGGGAAATAAGGGGCAAAGTCATCAGTGAACGAATAGCCGCATTCCGGACAGACATGTACATGATACAGATTCGGGTTTAATGAATCATTCTCATAAATCGGCATCAGGTCTGTACTGTGCTCTTTGGCACGGACAAACCGGCCCCTGATTTTTGTTGTTTTAAATGTCTGATTACACAATCCGCAGGTGATGTGCTTTTGATAAAGCGGGGTAATTTCCATGATGAAACACCTCCAGGTAGTTCTATATACTCTGATAACCTATATCAATGCTTTAATTATACCCTTAAAATAGGACTTTTGAAACAAATTTATCAGAAAATTTAAAAGTAGAGGGATTTACAGGGATGAGGGCACAATATAATGAAACAACCTGATTCCAATCGGTTGAGTACAGCGTGAATTAGCGATATACTAAAATCAGTTAAAAACGTTGGAGGTGCTGAAATGGCAAATGTAATCAAATTATCAGAAGCTGCAGCGCTTCAGGTGAAAGATATGATGAAGCAGGCTGAAGAGGAAGATGCATATCTTCGCGTAGCTGTAAAAGGCGGCGGGTGCAGCGGATTATCTTATGGAATGGGCTTTGAACATGAACTTGGTGAAACCGATAAAATAGAGGAACACCACGGAATTCAGGTACTTGTAAACAAAGACGACGCTGATATATTGAATGGAACTGAAATTGATTATAAGCAGTCACTGATGGGTGGCGGTTTTACAATTGAAAATCCGAATGCAATCGCATCATGCGGCTGTGGATCTTCATTCAGAACAGCGACGAAGACAGGTACACCTGAGAATTGTTAATATTAAAAAAATCGCCGGCGCTTATGCCGGCGATTTTTTTATATACCTTTTAAAGCCTCTTTAATCGGCTGATCTCCATTCACCAATTCAATTGTTTTATGATGAAGATTAGTACAGAGAATGGATTCCACCAGTACTGTGGCGACATCCTCACGTGTGATTTCACCCTCACGATGCTTCATTTCTTCTGATACATCAATTTTATCTGTTGCTTTGTCATCCGTTAAGGCACCCGGACGCACAATTGTGTAATTCAGCCCGCTTTGTTTTAAGTGAACGTCTGCATCATGTTTTGCCTGCAGGTAATGATGGAACGTATCGCTGTCTCCTGCGATTGACGGGTCGTCTGCACCCATCGAGCTTAGCATAATGAACCGCTCAATACCTTTTTCCTTGGCAAAGTCGACAGCCTTGATTGCACCATCACGGTCAACAGCCGTTGTCTTATCAGTTCCGGTATCAGGTCCTGAACCTGCAGCAAAAATGACTGCATTGACATCTTCAAACGCATAGTTGAAGGCCTGTTCCAGGTCTGCAATAATCGGCCTTGCACCGAGATCCTCCATCTCTTTGGACTGTTCGGATTTCCGGATCATTGCTTTTACAAGATGCTGTTCACTCTCAGCAAGCTTCTTCACTGCCATTCGTCCAGTCGTTCCATTTGCACCAATTACGAGTACATGCATGGTATCACTCTCCAAAAATTAGTTGATACTCTATATCATACCCTGGCAGAATTTTGCTAAACGAATGATCAACTGAACATAGACGTACTGTGCATTGGCTGCACGCGTGCTTTTGGATCAATTGAAGCCTTGGCATTATTAACAGCTGTCGGTGCTTCACCGAATCCTGAAGCGATCAGCTTTACTTTCCCGTCATACGTACACACATCACCTGCTGCGTAAATGCCTGGAATATTCGTTTCCATCCGTGAATTTACAACAATTGAATTTTTCTCAATCTCAAGCGTCCATTCTTTAATCGGACCAAGAGAAGAGACAAAGCCGTAATTCACGATTAAGTGATCAAAGTTCAGTACGGTTGTTTCTTCTTCCTTCGCTTTTTGCAGCGTCAGTGACTGAATGACATCATTCATTGTCTGGTAACCGACAGGCACATAAGGTGTCATCACGTTTACACTGGACTGCTTCAACTGCTCAACGCTTGCTTCATGTGCGCGGAATGTATCGCGTCTGTGAACGAGTGTAACTGATTTGGCCACCGGCTCAAGCATCAGTGCCCAGTCAACTGCTGAGTCACCGCCGCCTAACAGCACGACATCCTGATCTTTGAAGTTTGAAAGATCTTCTATAAAGTAATGAAGATTTTTCTCTTCAAAATCATTCAATCCATCCAGGTTTAATTTTCTCGGCTGGAATGCGCCGTTACCTGCAGTAATAATGATGGTTCTTGTATAATGAACTTCTTCCGGCGTCGTCAGGACAAATACACCGTCCTCACGCTTTTCAACGTGTGTAACTTCCTGACCCAGACGGATTTCGGTATCAAAGCGTGACATTTGAGCGGTTAAGTTATCAACCAGCTCCTGTGCTTTTACTTTCGGAAAACCTGCAACATCATATATATATTTATCAGGATATAAAGCAGTCAGCTGTCCGCCAAGATGCGGAAGACTTTCAATCAGCTTTACACTTGCCTGGCGCATACCGCCGTAAAAAGCTGTAAATAAACCAACCGGACCGCCGCCTATCACCGTAATATCATAAACCGAAGTATCTTCTTTCATCATGAGATCCCTCCACAAAACCTGATTTGCATGTAGTGTACCACATCATTCTATACAATAACCTTTCACGAGGTTCTGAAGATGCACTTTTCAGACTTTTGGATGAAGACACAAAGTTTTCAGATTTTATCATAAAACCTTGAAATAAGAAGAAAAAAAGAATATGATGGTCTAAGATAAAGAATCAATAGAAGAAGTATGGTGTTCATTTTCGTGAACAATTTCACAATCTTTTATAAGGGCAAGCGTTGCTGCCTTAAAAGCATCGTAATCTCATATTAAAAAGGTGGAAGTGATCCAATTGAAAAGACCAACAGTGGTTGTTTTAGGAGCAGGATACGGCGGATTATCCGTTATTACTAAACTTCAGAAGCTTGTGAATGCAGACGATGCAGATATTATTCTTGTGAATAAGAATGATTACCATTATGAATCAACATGGCTGCATGAAGCAGCAGCAGGTACAATGTCTCCGGATGCAGTGCGCTATGATATCGGCGGCGTGCTTGATAAAGGTAAAGTAAACTTTGTACAGGCAACTGTTGAAAATATTGATACAAAAGCTCAGAAAGTCATCACAGACCGTTCTGAAATCAGCTATGACTACCTTGTAGTCGGCCTTGGTTTCGAAGGCGAAACGTTCGGAATCCCTGGCTTGAAAGAGCACGCTTTCTCTATAGCTAACGTGAAAGCTGCACGCCAGATCCGTGACCACATTGAATATCAGTTCGCAACTTACAGCCTTGAAGAAGTAAAAGATCCTTCAAGACTGACAATTATCGTAGGTGGCGCAGGCTTCACAGGAATTGAATTTCTTGGAGAACTTGCTGACCGTCTTCCGGAGCTATGTGAAGAATACGATGTAGATCCTAAAGCAGTTCGTATTCTTTGTGTTGAAGCTGCACCAATGGTTCTTCCAGGGTTTGACGAAGAGCTTGTTGAATATGCAGTGAACTACCTGAAGAGTAAAGGGATCGAATTCTCAATCGGAACACCTCTTACAGAAGCAACGCCAGAGGGTGTGAAGATTAAAAAAGGTGAAGATGTATTCGAAGAAATTCCTGCAAAAACAGTTGTATGGGCTGCCGGCGTTCGCGGTAACTCAATCATTGAAAAAGCAGGCTTTGAAAATATGCGTGCCCGCATCAAGGTTGATCCGGACCTTCGCGCACCTGGACACAACAACGTATTCATCGTTGGAGACTGCGCACTAATGATCAATGCACAGACAGAACGTCCATACCCGCCAACAGCACAGATCGCAATGCAGCAAGGTGCACACACTGCACACAACCTGGTTGCACTGTTCAAGGGTGAAGAGCTTGAGCCATTCACGCCTGATCTGAAAGGTACAGTATGCTCACTAGGTGAAAATGAAGCAATCGGCGAAGTATTCGGCCGTAAAATTACAGGTAAAAAAGCTGCTATGATGAAAAAAGTCATCGACAACCGTGCATTATACATTCTCGGTGGTCCTGGCCTTGTATTCAAAAAGGGTAAGCTGAACATGTTTTAATAAAAAGAGCAGCTGCGGCTGCTCTTTTTCTACATATAAGGGGTGTAGTCATGAAAAGGGGAAAAGTATGGCTGGGCGCTGCGGGCGTCATTGAAAACAGTAAAGGCGAATGGCTCGTCGTCAAGAAAAAGTACGGCGGTCTAAAAGGAAAATGGTCTATTCCGGCAGGGTTTGTGGAAGAAGGGGAAACAGCAGATCAGGCAGCCGTCAGAGAAGTGAAAGAAGAAACAGGCATCACAGCAGAAGTGATTAAAGTAGCCGGCTTCAGGAGCGGGGTGCTGAAGGATACGATCAGTGATAATATGATTATATTTGTTATGAAAGCAGTGGATGAATCTGAGGCGCTGCAGGTTCCTGAAGAGGAGATCGCAGAGGCGGCGTGGATTGAAAAGAGTGAGCTTAGGAATCATCCGGATGTATCTTCTATGATCCCGGTGATGATTGATCATGAAGAAGCAGCGACGCTTGAAATCAACCGTGATTCAAACCCTGGCGATCAATTTGGTTATACGAAGTATCATTTGTTTTTCTAAGGCTAACTTTAATCATGCAGTCCCTGGGTTGGAGAAACTTTGAATTCAACGTTTCTATAGACCAATTGTGAACAAATTGCGAAATTCACCCACAGTTCTAAATTTTCTGATAATTAAAGAAAAAGGAAGAAACGGGTTAATGTATTCGCTTTCATGCGCTTTTTTCACCAAATTTGCTGCTTTTCAGCTCTAAAGTGTCCGTGCTATAGTACTCTCAATACATCAGAAGAGAGGGTGCTTCATATGAAGAAACAGACAAATTGCAGCTATTGTGCTGGTAAAGGATATTTTCAATTAAGACTAGGTGGATCAGAAACCTGCCCTAACTGTGGAGGGGAAGGTAAAAAATAGATGATACAAGAGCCGGGTGCATATGCATCCGGTTTTTTTCTGGTTTGAGAGGGGGTGCTTTTTTGATATTTTAGCCCGGAGACCAGGGAATGTAATGAACGGATATGTCATCAAAAACCCTGAAAAGCTGTCAGTGTGCGCGTTGATTACATCAAGAATCCGGGTGTATCGCTACAACTTCATCGTGGATTGCTACATCCTAGCCGGAAACAGCGACAAGTGCACGCGCCAGCCCTGTACTAACTTTGTGTCATCAAATTGAACGTTAATACACGAGCATTGCACTGGATTCCCAAGTGATGTACACTGTTCTAGTGAACATGGAGGTGTATCATTTGGCTTCGTTTGGATTGGCTGAACTTTTAATTTCAATGATGCTGTTTCTGATCTTATTTTTTGGAATCGGCTTTTTATTAAATATGTTACTACGTATGACATGGATCATGGCAGTGATTTATCCAGTCATTACAATTTTAATTGTCGATGAAGTCAGATTCATCGAGTATTTTCGTGAACCGGGAGATTCTTTTTCTGCACTCGGGACCCGATTTGTTTCGCTGGCACCAGCGGATATTTTAATATTATCAAGCGGTATGGCAGGCGCTATCATTGCAGGACTTGTAATGATTTGGCTCCGTAAGCAGGGTTACCGAATGTTCTAAAGCTCCCCGGATAAGGTGGAGCTTTTTTAATTGTCAGTCAATTCAAAGGATTAGGTCTATCGTCATCAATGATTAATCTTTGTCATATAGGGAATATGTAATTTTGGAAGGAGTAGATGTAATGTCTAAATTAGTAAAAGTATCTGCAGGGATAATTCTTGCAGGGCTTGCTTCGTTATTTTTTACGCAGGAAAACAAAGCAGCAGCAGAAGGATGGTCCATTGCGTTGCCATCTGAAGAAATGGTGCCCGTTGTTGAAGATATGAGAATGTTACAGGACAGAGAGCTGTCTTTAACATCAAAAACACTTTCAAGCGAGGATGCGGCGTTTAAACTGCTTGCCTCTAAAGTAAAAGGCAATGAAGAGAAAGCTGTGCCGAGACATGTAGTGGACAACCCATCAAAAACTGTTACAGCTACAGGTTACACTGCCGGAATAGAATCAACAGGAAAAGAGCCTGGTGATGACCTCTACGGAATTACGTTTTCTGGTATTGAAGTAAAAAGAGATCTTTACTCAACGATCGCAGCTGACCCAAAAGTGTTTCCGATTGGAACAGTGATGTTTATTCCGGGATACGGTTATGGTGTTGTAGCAGATACAGGAAGTGCAATTAAAGGAAACATCATAGATCTGTATTTTGATACAGTAGATGAAGTGTTTAATGAGTGGGGCAAGCAGAAGGTTGAAGTATACGTACTGAAGGAAGGCGACGGTACGCTGACTGAAGAGGAGTTTGCAGAATTAAATAATCAATAATAAAAAGTGTCACGCTCTATTTTTGAAGCGTGACACTTTTTTAATGCATCTGCAGGTCATCAGGCAGAATAATTTTGTTGTATTGCTCCGGATGCAAAATCTTACCGAGCTTGATCAAACCTTCGAGTAACCGGGGGGAAGGTCTGCAGTAGAGTGCTTCTTCAAGTACGTGTACTTTACCTGTTTTGACAGCATCCATGTCAGGCCATCCCGGTCTTTTATTCAAAATAGCAGGGTTTACTTTTCGCGGCTGCACACCAACCCATGCCATACAGATGACGTCAGGATTTTTGTTTAAGACATCCGCCCAGTCGGTCTGAATACTGGCCAGTTCAACTGACTCATAAAGGTTCACGCCACCTGCAAGACGGCTGATCTCTGTCAGCCAGTTCACACCGCCTGGCGTAAAAACAGGCTTTGGCCACCATTCCCAGTAGAGGGAGGGAGGAGCTTTAACTTCTGCTGCCGCTATTTTACAATCTTCAATTACTGCTCTGAACGCCAGTGCAACCCTTTCAGCACGCTCAGGAATTCCCGCTGCCTGTCCGAGAGTCTGAAGGTCCTGCACGATATCCTCAAGTGACTGAGGATTAAAGCAGATATGATGGAGCCCTCGTCTGTCGAGCTCTTCTATGTTCTTTTCCATGCCGGGTACGCTCAACGAGGAAAGGATCAGGTCTGGCTTAAGTGCCTCTACTTTATCGATATCAATTGACAGGTCCGGGCCAAGCTGTTCAAGCGCTTTGACTTCAGCCGGCCAGTCTGAAAAATCGTCAACGCCGACAATGGAATCCATCAGCCCGAGATAAGCAGCGAGCTCAGTATTGCTTGGACAAAGTGACACAATTCTCATGATTGAACCTCCATTTAAAGCGTAATCAGATAATGTACAAGTAAGGTCAGAAAGATCCCTGTAAGCCCGCCGAAAAACACCTCAATCGGTTTATGGCCAAGGAGCGTTTTCAGCTCTTTTCGCCTTTCTTCCTCATCCTTATTCTGCCAGCCTTTAGCTTCAGAGACGAATTTATTAAAGTCCCGCATCAGCTGATTAATGACAGCAGCCTGTTCACCCGCCTGGAAACGCACGCCTGTTGCATCAAACATCGTAATGATGGCAAAGACAGTTGCAAGTGCAAATACGGGAGAAGAAAGCCCGTTTTCTATTGCAATGCCGGTTGCCAGTGCCGTTACAGCGGCTGAATGCGAGCTTGGCATGCCGCCTGTAGAAGTTACAAGTGACCAGTCCACTTTACGTGAGGCTGCAAATTGAATCGGTACTTTTACAACCTGGGCAAATAAAATTGCAAATAATGAAGCCCATAGAGGAAAATTGCTGAAGAGTTCCATAGACGTTTGTCATCCTTTCAAATGGCAGGAGTTTTAAGCAAGTATACCATATTTCAAAGACGCTTCGGATGTACGGTAATCGAATTATCATAACATTTACAGTATACTTAATCAGTGGAGGTGTTTGATATGAAATGGACGATACATAATAATGAGAAAGTACTTAAGGAGCAACACGGTTATCTGGCAGCGGGTATCTGGAATCAGCCGGTCGTTTCAGATTTTTCGAAGGAAATTGATGAACAGATGAATGGCGGACTGACTGAACTGATCAAGGAAGGTGACATTGAAACCAAGTCAAAGCAGGTGACGATTTTACCTACACTTGGCGCTCTGCCTGCGAAAAGAATGATTTTCTCAGGACTTGGCAAAGAGGCTGATCTGACATTTGAAGACTTAAGAGAAAGCTTCGGTGCACTCGGGAAGACGCTTAAAAAGAAGAAAGTGTCGACGCTCGCCGTTGCATTGGATTCATATAAAGGGAATGATTTTGAAGCAACGGATATTGCACAGGCGCTGATCGAAGGTATGACACTTTCGATGTATGAATTTGAAGGTTATAAAAAGAAATCAAATATACCTGACGTGGAGCTTGAAGAACTGCACATTTTCACTGAGCATGATCCGCAGGAAATCGAAGCAGCACTTGAAGTTGGACAGGCACTGGCTGAAGGTACGAATGAAGCGAGAACACTGGTCAATATGCCTTCTAACCTGCTGACTTCAGTGAAAATGGCTGAGTACGCGAAAGAAATGGCTGAGAGACATGATTTTGACATTGAAATTCTTGGCAAGGAAGAAATTGAAGAGATGGGCATGGGCGCGCTGCTTGCAGTGAACCAGGGGTCTGAAATCCCGCCGCGCATGATTGTCATGAAACACCAGGCAACTGAAAAATGGGAAGATGTGCTGGCGCTTATCGGTAAAGGGATCACATTTGATACAGGCGGTTATTCAATTAAGCCAAAAGACGGCATCGTTGGTATGAAAGCTGATATGGGTGGTGCAGCCGCTGTTCTCGGCGCAATGGAGATCATCGGACGCCTGAAGCCGGAGCAGAATGTCATGGCAGTCATTGCCGCAACTGACAATATGATCAGCCATACAGCATTTAAGCCGGATGATGTCATCACATCTTTAAGCGGAAAGACGATTGAGATTCTAAATACAGACGCTGAAGGCAGACTGGTACTGGCTGATGCTGTCACTTACGCAAAACAGCATGGTGCAAATTATCTCGTAGACGTAGCCACGCTCACTGGCGGTGTCATTGTTGCGCTTGGTCTTGATAAAACAGGCGCATTAACCAATAACGAACCGCTGTTCGAAAAGGTGCTTGAGGCTTCTGTGGAAGCAGGAGAGTTTATCTGGCAGCTTCCTTATACAGAAGGGGATAGAAAGCGTGTACGAAACAGTTCTGTGGCAGACCTGAATAACTCACCGGGCCGGGATGGTCACGCACTCTTTGCTGGTGCATTCATCGGTGAATTCACAGAAGGCACACCATGGGTTCACCTGGATATCGCAGGAACAGCGACAACAAAATCAGCTCACCTGCTTGGTCCTGCAGGCGGAACTGGTGCAATGGCCAGAACGCTTGCACTTTTAACAGAGCAGTTTGTGCTTGAGAGATCAGAGAAATAAGGTTTTGGGAAATGTCCTTTTATGAGGGCATTTTCTTTTTTATGCGGCACGTAGACCTCCGTCCAGAGATACGCCATTTTCATAATAATTCTGAAAAACCACACCTGAATCCTTACGCAGCATGCTCCTTCATACAACTCCAAACTAACCCATTGACAACCACACTTTTACTCTGTTAATGTATGAAAGGTGTTTTAATACGTTACCTGTTTAGCAGAGTAAAGAATTTTTAAAAAAGGAGTTCATATAGATGAATGCTGTTGTCATTGCGGTTATAATTATGCTGGTTTTAAGTCTGATCAGAATAAATGTTGTTGCGGCGCTGATTATCGGTGCTGCAGTCGGCGGACTGGTTGGCGGTCTGTCTGTGGAAGATACGGTAAGTGTATTCTCTGAAGGTGTAGGCGGTGGTGCGAATATTGCACTCAGCTATGCATTGCTTGGGGGTTTTGCTGTAGCGATCTCATACACAGGTCTGCCAAAGCTGATGGTGGATAAAATTGTTGCTGCTGTCAGTAAGGAAGGGGAGCCGAGAACAAAGGCACTCCCAAAGGTACTCATTGTACTTGCGATCCTGTCTATTTCAATTATGTCTCAGAATATTGTACCGGTGCATATTGCATTTATCCCACTATTAATTCCACCATTACTGCTGGTGATGAATGAGCTTGGCATTGACAGAAGGCTGATTGCAACTGTCATCACATTTGGATTAACGGCACCATACATTTTACTGCCATACGGCTTCGGTCAGATTTTCCATGATACGATTGCGACGAATATGGAGTTAAGTGGACTTGCCATTGATCTTGATATGATACCGACAGCGATGCTGATTCCGACTGCAGGGATGATTCTTGGTCTGCTTGTAGCTATTTTCATCAGCTACCGCAAGCCGAGAGAATATCAGAATAGAAAAGTATCGCTTCAGGATGGCGATGCAAAAACGATTACAACAAAGGATTTGATTGTCACGATTCTGGCGATTATCGCAGCACTTGTCATTCAGTCAGTATTCCAGTCAATGGTCTTCAGTGCAGTCGTAGGTCTTGCTGTATTATTTGTAAGCGGCACAGTAAAACTCCGTGATCAGGATCAATTAATGACTGACGGTATGAGAATGATGGCCTTTATCGGTTTTGTTATGATTTCAGCAAACGGATTTGCAGCTGTTATGACTGAAACAGGGGCGGTTGAAAGCCTTGTAAATGGGGCAGCTGATCTGATTGGTGATAATAAAGCAGTTGGCGCTTTACTCATGCTGATTGTCGGTCTGGTTGTTACGATGGGAATTGGTTCTTCATTCGCAACCGTTCCAATCATTGCAGTGCTGTTTGTTCCGTTATCACTTGAGCTTGGATTCAGTCCACTTGCAACGATTGCGCTGATCGGTACAGCAGGTGCGCTTGGAGATGCGGGCTCGCCTGCATCAGACAGTACACTTGGGCCAACAGCCGGTCTGAACGCAGACGGTCAGCACAACCACATCTGGGATACATGTGTCCCGACATTCCTGCACTATAATATTCCGCTGATCCTGTTTGGGTGGATTGCGGCACTTGTATTATAAATATATGTTGGGGGCTCTGGCTACGTGGTCAGAGCCTTTTCTATGGATTATAATGTGATCCTAAATTCACTGATTGTCGAAGGCTCACCTTTAAGTGGCGAACAATAACACTATAATACGCCGAACAGAAGCTTGTAACTGTCGAACATAGCTTTCTTTCCGCTGAACACCTACACACATACGTCGAACCCCGCCATCACCCCGTACACCAAACCTCTTGCCAACCCACTCCCACTGAGAGATGATAGAAAAAAAGGGGGAGACAAAATGGATTGGAATAGAGAAACACTAATGGATTCACTCGGTATCAAAATGATCAGCGTAGAAAAAGGAAAAGCTGTAGCTGAAATGCCGGTTGACGGCCGTACACATCAGCCGTTCGGTTTTCTGCACGGCGGGGCATCAGTCGCGCTGGCTGAAACAGTTGCAAGCGTGGGGTCAGCTGCAATGGTTGATTTAAATGAATACAGCTGCTTCGGGCTTGAGATTAACGCAAATCATATTAAAGCGAAAAAAGAAGGCACTGTCACAGGGATTGCTGAGATTATACATAAAGGTAAAACAACAATGGTTTGGGATATCAAAATAGTGGATGAAGAGCAGGAGCTGCTTTGTATTTCACGATGTACAGTAGCAGTCGTCCCAAAACGGAAATAGGGTTTAATTTCCTTCTCGCGTGGAAAAGAATGAACAATGAGGAGGGGATGGCACATGCCGTGGAGTAAAAACGATTATCCTGATTCCTGGAATAACCTTGACCCGGACGTCAGAAATAAAGCCATTGAGATCGGTAATGCGCTGCTGAGAGAGCAGGACTATGATGAGAGCAGAGTGATTGCCATTGCGACTGACAAAGCAAAGCAGGCGGTCCAGCAGGATGATCAGGATACGTATCAGATGAAGAAGCATGATGATGGCTGGCAGCTGATTAAGAAAGGCTCTGACAAAGCCATTTATGTGGAAGAAACAAAAGATGAACTTGAAAAGAAGGCAAAGTCCTATGTAACCGATCATGGAGGTCAGCTTGAGGTTTATCAGGAAGACGGTTCATTCGATCAGACATTATACGAATCAAAAAACTCATCCGGGAATTAATCCCTGGATGAGTTTTTCTTTTTCTCATACTGTTCTTTTTTTGAAAGGTCGTCATGAACGGTCTCAGGTGCCAGCTTCACGCCTGAATTGTAGGCAGCACGAGCGATTAAATGTCCACCAACCGGCGCAGTAATCAGTACAAAGAAAATCCCGAGCACGATCCGGGAGTTGAACATGCCTTCTTCTGTTAAAAAGAAGAGGAGCGCACCGATTAACACACTCATTACACCTAGCGTTGCGCTTTTAGAAGCAGCATGCGTTCTGGTGTAGAGGTCTGGTAATCTGATAAGCCCGATCGCAGTAACCACGCCAAAGAAGGCGCCAATTAAAATAAATGCGGCAACGAAATACTCACTTACGTCGATCACGGTCTACAATCGCTCCTTTCTCGATATATTTTGAGAAGGCAACTGTACCGATAAAGGCCAGAATACCAAGCAATAAAATAACCTCAAGAAATACGCTTGTACGGAGCAGAATCGAAAACAGTGCAGTCACTGCAATCAAACTGATGCCGAGTGAATCGAGCGCGATCACACGGTCTGCTACTGAAGGTCCCTTAATTGCACGGAAGACGATACCGATCATGGCAATCGCAAATGCGACAAGTGCTATATACACACTGATATTCAGCATTATCGGCTCACCTCCATGATTGCTTTTTCAAAGCCTTCACGAATTGAAGACACATTTCCTTTAATATCTGAAGCGTTCAAAGCATGAATATAAAGTGTGCTGTTGTCATCACTTACATCCACAACCAGTGTACCCGGTGTAAGTGTAATTAAAAGTGAGAGCAGGGTAACTTCCCAGCCATGTTCAAGCTTTGTATCGTACTTGAAAATACCCGGCTTTAAATCCATATTTGGTCTTAGAACGATGACCAATACTTCAATATTTGCTTTAATCAATTCGTAGGTAAACAGAATCGTTAACCGGATAATTGCCCAGATCCTGAACAGATAAAGTCTGGTCTGGAAAAAACGTCTCATTGCAAAGATCACAAGCAGACCAAGGAGATACCCGATAATAAAGCTTGATAGACTGAATGACCCGGTTAAAAACATCCACAGGAACGCTAAAAAGAAATTTAATAAAATTTGAAATGGCATATCACATTACTCCTTTAACACTGCTTCAATATAGATTGCAGGATCGATGAGTGGTTCTACCGCCATTTGGATGAATGGATACACTGCTTCAGAACCGACACCATATACAATGGCAATCAGTACTAATCCTGCAGCCGGTATCCAGAGGCGGTTTGCAAGGTGAGCTTTTGCTCCGTGATACTCTTTTGGCGTTCCCCAGAAGCCATTCATAAAGATTTTCATTGCTGAATAAAGCACAAGTAAGCTTGAAATCAGAATCAATAATGGACCGATCATATCACCTGTTTCAAAGCCGCCCTGAACGATAAGCAGTTTTCCTACAAATCCACTGAGTGGAGGAATACCTGCAAGTGCCAGTGCTGCAACGAAATAAGTCCAGCCGATCCGTGGATAATCCCTGATCATGCCGCCCATCTGATTGAGGTGACTTGCACCGGTAATGGCCATCATGATGCCGACAAGCAGGAATAATGCTGCTTTAATTACCATGTCATGAAGAAGATAGAATACCGCTCCTTCAAGTGCTGCAGGCGTCATTGCTGCAACTCCGTAAAGGATCACGCCGACTGCAATGACAATATTGTAAATAATAATCGTTTTTACATCTCTGTATGCAATCGCGCCAACGACACCTACCACGATACTGAGAAGTGCAAGGACTGCAAGAATCTCGTGTGTATATCCCTGATCATGATAGAAAAATAATGTGTAAGTTCTCATGATCGAATACACGCCGACCTTTGTCAGCAATGCACCAAACAGTGCCAGAATCGGAATCGGCGGAGCACTGTATGATCCAGGTAACCAGAAGTACAGCGGGAAGATTGCACCTTTTAAACCAAATACGATTAAGAAAAAGATCGCAATCACTGTAATGATCCCCGGGCTCCCCAGCTCATCAATCCGCTGGGAAACATCCGCCATATTAAGGGTTCCAACGACTGAATACAGATAAGCAACTGCTGTAACGAATAATGCAGATGAAATGACATTAATCAGCAGATATTTAATTGATTCCCGCAGTTGTGCCCCTTTACCGCCTAATACGATCAGCAGGTAAGATGCGATCAGAAATACTTCAAAGAATACAAACAGGTTAAAAATATCACCTGTTGTGAAGGCGCCGTTAATTCCTGTAAGCAGGAACATGACGCCAATGTAGAAAAAGAATCGTTCATAGGATTCGTCCATATAAATCATCGCGTACCAGACAACAAAGAATGTCAGGATACTTGATGTCAAAACCAATAGGACTGAAAGCATATCTGACACCAGTGGAATCCCATATGGTGCAGGCCAGCTTCCCAGGTTAACAGTCTGAATTCCATTTGCTTTTACTTCTGCTGCCAGCACGATCGCTGCAATGATTGTCCCGGCGATTGCAATCAGTGAAATCACCCGCTGAGCTTTAATTCGCTTCGGGAAGAACATTAATAGTACAGCAGATAAAAGCGGAATGAGAATTGGTAATAACGGTAAGTTAATCATTTGAGTCATTCCCTTTCATTTCTTCCATATTATCTGTTCCAAGCTCCTGATAAGCACGATAGGCGAGTACCAGGAAAAATGCCGTAACCCCGAAGCTGATTACGATCGCTGTTAAAACAAGTGCCTGTGGAAGGGGATCAGTATACGAGCTGACACCATCCATCAGTACAGGTGCATCACCTGTTTTCAATCCGCTCATCGTCAGAACCAGCAGATGTGCACCGTGACTGAGAAGCCCAGTACCGATAATCACGCGCAATAAACTTTTTGACAGAATCAAATACACGGCAGACATAAATAGTACACCGACGACAATTGACATTAATATTTCCATTATTCACTCTCCCCAATCGTTTGAATAATGGTCATTGTTATGCCGATTACGACCAGATACACACCAATATCAAACAATACCGCAGTGTGAAGCGATGTCTCACCTAACAAAGGTAAGTCAAAGTAATCGTACGCGTGCGTGAGAAACGGCTCATTAAATAACAATGCACCAGCCCCTGTTAATACAGCAATTAATAGTCCTGCAGCTGTCATCAGCCGATAATCAAAAGGCAGGATTGTATTCAGGGTCTTAATATCATAAGCGAGTAACAGCAACACTAAAGCTGCGGCAGTCATTAACCCGCCTATAAATCCTCCGCCGGGAGTATAGTGACCGGCAAAGAATAAGTTGATGGAGAACAAAATGATAATAAATGAAATGACCGTTGTAACTGTCTGGAGGATCAGATCATTCGGTTTTTTCTTCATCTCTTTTGCCCCCTTGCTCCACGGAAGTTAACCATTGCATAAATCCCAAGTGCTGCAATTCCAAGTACACAAATTTCAAATAATGTATCAAAGCCACGGAAATCAACTAGAATAACGTTAACCATATTACCGCCTGCAGCGAGGTCGTATACATTATCAATGTGATACTGTGAAATCGATTCAAATGCCTGGTGGTTACTGAATGAAGCAATAGCAATCAGCGTCACAGTTACACCAACCAGAACCGAAATTACTGCATTGCCAAACTTAAACTTCATCCGTTCTTCTTTTCTGCTGATCTCAGGCAGGTGATAGAAGCACAGCAGGAACAATGCAACAGATACTGTCTCAATAACAAGCTGTGTTAATGCCAGGTCAGGTGCTCTGAAGAATACGAAGAACAGGGCAACTGAATAACCGACAACGCCAAGTAAAACAATCGATGTCAGTCTTGATTTTGCAAAAAGGATCGTAATTGCACCGGCAACGAGTACGAGTGCAAGTGCAACTTCATAGATTCTGATCTCTGCAAGATTTGATGTATCCACTGCAAATGCATCACGGATACCGAGAGTAGATAACAGAATCGCTACAAAGAAGGCGAAAATATAGATCAGATATGACCTCATATAACCGGTCATGACAAATTCATTCAGCTTAAAGCTGCCTGATTCACTTCTGTCGATTCCACGGTCATACACGCCGTTAATTGTAAATCTTTCAGGGATCCGGTTGTAAATACCCTGCCATTTAGCGAGCGTGGCATACATCAGCGTACCTGTCAGAATAATGCCGAGTGTCATAAATAGCTCAGGCTGGAATCCGTGCCAGAAGTAAATATTTACATACACTTCCTGGCCTGCATCAGTCAGACTTGGCAGAATCGATTCAACTGCCGGCTTGATCATACTGTTTGCAAGCAGATTCGGGAAGAATCCGAAAATAATTACCAGGGCTACAAGCACAAGAGGTGAGATTAACATACCAATTGGTGCTTCATGCGGCTTTTTAGGAAGCTTGTCAAACTGAGGCTTCCCAAGGAATGTTTTGAATACAAGCTTGATACTGTAAATGAATGTGAATACACTTGCAATCCATGCAAGTACAGGGAATAAAATACCCCAAGTATTCAGGTTAAACAGATCGAGTTCAAATACAGAAATCATTCCTGTCAGGAACATCTCCTTACTCAGGAATCCGTTAAACGGAGGAAGACCTGCCATCGAGAACGATCCGATAATTGCAATCGTAAATGTAATCGGCATCAGATTCACAAGTCCGCCAAGCTTTCTGATATCGCGGGTCCCTGTTTCATGATCCACAATACCCGCCATCATAAACAGGCTTCCTTTAAAGGTTGCGTGATTAATCAGGTGGAACACAGCTGCAATTGTTGCTGTCATATACATATTTTCATCAAGTGTGTCAAAATGCAGTGCAGCTGCACCAAGTCCAAGTAATGACATGATCAGACCGAGCTGACTGACTGTTGAAAAGGCGAGTATTCCCTTCAGGTCAGTCTGTTTTACTGCATTAAAGGATCCCCAGAACAATGTGAAGATACCAAAGCCTGCAACCAGCCATAACCATACGCCGGATTCAGCAAATACAGGACTCATACGGGCAACCAGGTAGATCCCCGCTTTAACCATTGTTGCTGAGTGAAGGTAAGCAGATACCGGTGTCGGTGCTTCCATCGCATCCGGAAGCCAGACGTGGAAAGGAAACTGTGCAGATTTAGTGAATGCACCGAGTAAGATCAAAATCATCGCAAACAGGAATAACGGCTCTGTCATTAATTCTCCTGACATGCCGATCAGTTCACGAATACTGAACGTGCCGCCCATCATATAAAGCAGTACGATACCACCGAGCATAGACAGACCGCCAAACACGGTGATCAGCATTGATTTCTGTGCACCGTAGCGTGAGCGTTCTTTATCGTACCAGTAACCAATTAAAAGGAATGATGAAATGGATGTAAACTCCCAGAACATATAGAGCACAATCAGGTTGTCTGAAAGAACGACCCCAAGCATCGCACCCATAAACATGAGTAAGTAAACATAAAAGTTATGAAGTGCTTCCTTTTCTTTTGCCAGGTAATAGATCGAATAAAGCACAACAAGTGATCCAATACCTGTAATCAGAAGGGCAAATAATAGCCCGAGTCCATCAACATAAGCAGTGAAATTAATGCCCAGTGACGGAATCCATTCAAATGTTTGTGAAACTGTTTGTCCGCTGCTTGTTACCGGCATGTACTGGATAAAATAAATAAACAGTGCCAGCGGAACGAGCAAGACGAACCATCCCGTATGAATAGAACGGAATCCCTTAAACAGGAAAGGGACAAATACCGCCGCAATAAATGGCAGTAAGATGGCTAAGTGAAGCAGCGACAATGAAGATCCCTCCTTAAAAATTCTCTGTCACACATTTAAATAAGGACTCTCGCCTTACACGGAAGTCCTTAGTGATGTGATCTTTTATATCTCGTATAAAAGTAAGTATAACGTAAAAGACGTGTATATGCATAATGGAATCACTTGTATAATAGGCTTTCTACTGTGCTTATATATAGGAAGAAATAGATCAGAGGACATAAAATTTTTACATCTTCGTGTCGAAAAATGACGGTGAAAGCTAGAATCTTTTGGAATTTCCTTTAAAAAACCGGCAGAAAAGATTATTATGTGAATAGATGAATTACAGGAGCGTCATAGATGAAAAATACATATTTAACAGGATATCTTCCTTTATTTTCAATTTTAATGTTCAGCTTATCTTTTTCAGTGTATGGAGTAGGGGTGCTGACTGAGTTATTCAGAGGCATCGGCATTTACGCAGGTATGCGGGAGTTTTTATCTGATCTTGAATTAAAGATCTTTATTTTAATCGTATTAATGATTATCTTCTTTATGATTTTTGCCGCTTTAAAGCTGATTGCTGAAACAATTAATGAAGTCTCTTTGCTTTTCTTCTCAAGGGATAAAGAGGGGGAGGCGCTGACCCGCGTCAGGTCGGGCTCGCTGATTTATTTCTTCGGCTCACTTGTCACGATTGTGAGTCTTTCTTCTATCAAAGGACTGCTGATTATTTTTGTCGTTACATCATTTATTTATTTTGTGTACTTTGTAGTGAAAGTGAGCACGACACTTTCGGCCGGTGGAACGGTTGGGGTGATTCTGTTTGAAATTACGGTCTGGTCTGCTTTAGTTTCCGCTGTTTTGTATGTAGTGATCAGACTGTACAACGGACTGCTAGCGAGTCTGCCGATTTTGGAGCAGGTTCCTTCATGAATCTATTATGACACCTTTGATGATATAGTCAGAGGTGTTTTTCTGTGAAGCTGCAGATGAGAGCGGATGATGGTGAAGAGGGTAATTCCATCAATTCAGAAACATTTCCTTCAGATCAAAAATAAATACCATCAATGGTCGATTTCATTCCTTCAATATCGATTTTTTTCCTTCAGTGAAGCCCCGAAACCACTTATTCCCTTCAGTACTCATTGAGATTCCTTCAGGCTCATAATCAATTCCATCATTTTAACTTGCTTTTCCTTCATCCGACCGCTCGCTACATTACACCCACGCCCGCTACATCCAGTCCACACTCGCTGCACTCCGCCATACATCAGATTTTTATCCAAAACAAAAACACCTCTTACATCAGCATCATGATCCGACGTAAGGGGTGTTTATTACCGCATCATATCTTTCCAGATCAAATGAGCGGGGCGGTCTGTTTCGATGCTCCGCATATTCTCAGGGAGATCATGTCCGACCCATACGCCGCCTGTATAACGGTCTGTTAAGCCGACTGTCCAGTAGTCAGCCCATTCATTTGTTGTACCTGTTTTAATACCGATATACGGCTTGTTCAGATAAGCAGGGCTGCCGGTTCCTGAAATGGCTGCAGTGTTCAGCAGCGCTCTCATTTTTGTCGTCGTTTGTGGAGACCAGACAGGAATTTGTTTGTCTTCCCATTCATAAAGCACGTTTCCTGATGTATCCGTTACCATGCGGATCGCATGAGCGGGCGTGTAACTCCCGTCTATAAAACTTGTATAAGCGTCTGTCAGCTCAAGCGGTGACATCCCATAAGTAAAGCCGCCTGAAGCAGCTGCCAGTGTTTGGTCACCCGGCTCGAGAAAGTCAAAATCAAACGCATTTAAATAGTTAAAGGAAAGTTCAATCCCGGTTTCATTCATTAAACGTGCAGCAGGTGTATTCAGAGACAAGAGAAAGGCTCTTGATATCGAAACATCACCATATTCAACGCCGCCATAATTTTCAGGACAGTAGTTGTCGATGCAGAAACTGTCCGCATTTACTGTCTGGCTTAAAAACGGCTGAAATGTATCAATATATGGTGCATACACAAGCAAAGGTTTAATTGCCGATCCTGGCTGGCGCACAGCCTGATAAGCACGGTTAAAATTGTACTTCTGATAATCTGTGCCGCCTGACAGCCCGACAATTTCCCGGGAAACATTATCAATCAGAACTGCTGCTCCCTGAACACCTTCATATGGCAGATTCTGATTGACTGCTGCAACCGTCTTTTGCTGGAGGTCAGGGTCCAGTGCTGTATGAATCATAATACCTGAGCCAAGTACTTCATTTGTCCGCTGATCAAGTTCCTGACTGATCTGCTCTTTTACAGAAGCTTTCTCTGCGCGGTTTAATCTGTCTTTAAACCCTTCCTTTTCAGCAATCAGCTGCTTCAATTCATACTCCACATAGACTGCGTAATCAGGATAAAGGTCAGTATTTTCATATTGCTGCATCGTAATTGGTTCAGCCTTCAACGCTTCAGCTTCTTCAGGATCCATCATGTCCTCAAGCACAAGAATATCGAGCAGTCTTTCCTGACGTTCCTTGGCCTGGTCAAAATTGTTGATTGGATCATACTTTGAAGGGTTATTTGGAATCGCTGCAAGAAAAGCCATTTCAGCTTTTGTCAGCTCATTCAGCTCTTTATCAAAATAGTAGACTGAAGCACCTTTAATCCCGTAGACGCCATTACTGTAATAAATAATATTCAGATAAGCTGACAGGATTTCATCTTTAGAGAGCTTTTTCTCCAGTTCATTCGCATAAAAAAGCTCTGTCATTTTCCGGTTATAGGTTTTTTCCTGCGTTAAATAAAGGTTTCTTGCGAGCTGCTGGGTAATCGTACTCCCGCCCTGCTGAATGTGAGTAAACACAAGGTTTTTCACCACAGCACGGATAATCGCACCCGCGTCAAATCCGATGTGATCGTAAAAATTCTGATCCTCAGAGTATACCGTTACATCCTTTAAAAATTGGGGAATTTCCTCATCAGATGCATACAGCCTGACACCGGAGCTGCCCTGTGCAAAACGGTTTCCATCTTTATCGAGTAAAAAGCTTGTCTCATCAGTATGAATATTTTCCACATTCACTTTTTCAGATACAGCCTCTTGAAAAGCCGCCTGCGTACTTATTTCCTTATCCATTTGAACCCATAGAAAAATGCAAAGCGGGATCATCAGCAATACACCTGTAAAACCCAGTGTCATTCGCATGAAGCAAATCTCCATTTCTATCAATCATTAATTTTCAAGCAAAACCTGACGCCGGCTCCACCATAACAGTCCAAATGCGCTCAGAAATAAAAATCCTGTCACATAGAATACGGAAGAAATTCCGATATAGCCTGACAACAGTCCGCCGAATGCCGGTCCTGCAACATTACCGAGAAATCTGAAGCTCTGATTGTACCCGAGTACTTCACCCTGCATGGAAACAGGGGCTGCATGTCTGATAAATGCGGTCACACTCGGGATAATGCCGCCGATTGCCATACCGAATAAAAACCTTAAAATAATCAGCTGCCAAAGCTCAGTGACCAGCGCCTGCGGGATAATGAAAGCTGCAGATAATACAAGCAGAATGGTCAGCACTTTGGTATACCCGATCGCATCACCAAGCCTGCCCCAGCCGCGCGTGGCAATTAAATTGCCGAACCCGGTAGCAGAAAAGGCGAGTCCTGATAAAAAGGCAATGTTAGCAGCACTTGTCAGACCGTCTACATACAGTGCGAGGAGCGGTTGAATACTGAAATTCGCCATTTGTACAAGAAACGACAAGACCATCACAGTGAGCAGCATGCGCTGGCTGACAATGTGTTTGAAGACTTCTTTTCTCGTATAAGTTTTCTCATTCTTTTTATCGGCCGATTTCTTCTTTTCTGTAATTCCGAACATGACAACTGTTGCAGCAATTGAAATGACGATTGCTGTAATAATAAATGTATAGCTGAATCCAAAGGCATCCGCCATGAGCCCGCCTAAAATCGGACCGAATAAGCCGCCTGTGACAGTACCCATTTGCAGCGTTCCGAGTGTTCTTCCCGCGATCTGTTTGGGTGTCTGAGAGGAAATTAAAGCAAGGGAGGTTGGAATAAATCCGGTTACCACACCCATAAACAGCCTTAAAATGAATAAGCCAAACACTGAATCAATAAAGCCCATCAGAAAAATACTGAAGGCAATCCCGTATCCGGTAATCATTAAAATCAGTTTATAGCCAAAGCGGTCACCAAATCTGCCCCAGATCGGTGAGACGAAAAATGCAGTCAGAAACGTGACGCCAAATACAAGTCCGGACCATTTCTGAACATATTCAGGAGAAAAGTTGCCCATTGTTTCAATATAAAGAGATAGAAAAGGTAAAACCATTGTGGCACTCGCAGCAACTAAAAAGTTAGCGACCCACATAATCATCAGATTCTTTTTTTCAACAGTAATTGCAAACACCTTCTTATTTAATTGGATATTTCGTGTGACGTAGTAATTATACACCTTAGAAAACATCATGCAACAAAGCTGTACGGAAATTGTCGTATGAAAATTCAGACATTTTTATAAACATTTATCCGCCGCATGTTATAATAAACCCAACATTTTATGTGGAGAACGCCACAGCATAAGGGGGGGTAGTATGAATGAAGTAACCATATTTATAGATTTCGAATTCTCTATGCCTGAGGGAAGAGGACAAAAAGGTTTCTTTCCTGAAATTATTGAGGTCGGTCTGCTTGCGGTACAGGGCGGCAGACAGGAGCAGTTTTCAAGCTATGTAAAGCCGCGTGTCTTCAAGCGGCTGTCGCGAAGATGTAAAAACTTTTTAAATATCAGCCAGCAGCAGGTGGATAGCGGGATCCCGCTACAATCACTTGTTGCAAAATTGTCTGAGTATAACGAGGCAGGCCCCTGTAAGGTCGTGACGTGGGGGAACATGGATATGAAAGTACTGAAGCAAAACTGCCAGATTGCCAAGCTTCAATTTCCATTCTCAGGTGAGTTTGTGGATCTGTCGATGGAATACAAACGCTTTTTTGGAGACCGCAACCAGACAGGACTCTGGAAAGCAGTGCAGGAATACGGCAAAGATGGAACAGGCAAGCATCATAAAGCACTTGATGATGCGATGACAACTTATCATATTTACCAGCTGGTTGAAAAAGACAAAAAGTATCTGAACCGGTCAGAATCCACAACGATTGGTGACCGCGTCGATTTTTCTGCGCTGAGGGAATTCCTCGCGCAATAAAAAAGAACCCGCGCATGGGTTCTTTTTTATTGGGTTTAAAAGGTTAAGTTATACATTAATTCATATTCACGCTTTACACCCTGCAGCGCTTCAAGACACTTCTGGTTATAAGGTGAATCTTCTGCCTTCAGCTTTTCTTCAAGTTTTTGAACAGACTGAATCAGACTTTCATTGTAATCTGTTAACTCCCCGTCAAACGGCTTCACCATTGAAGATGGGATGTTTGCACGTTCATTCAGTGCCAGCGCTTTCCGCTCATGGAAAAAAGGAACATCCACCTGCTTCGGGTTATGCAGATCTCCCTGTTCTGGATGCTTAATCACGCTTTTAATTCTGATGACCTGATGCTCAGTATGTACTTGATCGACCTCTCCAACATATGCTCCAGTTTTATAAAAAGCTTTAACCAGGTTCATAAAATCTCCACTCCTTTTGAGATAAGTTTACATGAAATTGATGATTTTTTCTTTTCGTTCGTCTAAAGTATAAATTGGAGGCGATCTAAATGAAAATAAAAGCACTATTACCATTATCTCTTTTACTTATATTATCAGCCTGTGGCGGAGCAGATGAAGAAAGTACTGCTGACACTGAAAGCACTGAACCGGAATATACAGTTGTGGAAGGCTATCCTCAGACAAACCCTGAGGCTGCTGAAAATGAACCGGTTGCCACAATGGAAACATCTGAAGGAACCATTAAAATTAAGCTATTTCCTGACCAGGCGCCTAAAGCAGTTGAAAACTTTATGACTCACTCAGAAGACGGCTATTATGACGGGCTGACTTTTCACCGTGTGATTGAAGGCTTTATGATTCAGGGAGGAGATCCTGAAGGCACCGGTGCCGGTGGTGAAAGTATATACGGGGAGCCATTTGAAGATGAATTTAATGAGTCACTGATCAATATGAGAGGTGCTCTCTCAATGGCCAACTCAGGACCGAATACAAACGGCAGTCAGTTTTTTATTGTACAGGCAGACTCAGTCGCTGAAGACATGATCGGACAGATGGAAGATGCTGAATTTCCGCAGGAAATCATCGATATTTACGCAGAGCGTGGCGGAACACCGTGGCTTGATAACCGCCATACTGTATTCGGACAGGTCATTGAAGGAATGGACGTAGTAGATCAAATTGCTGCAGCTGAAGTCGTAAACGATGTGCCGGAAGAAGAAATTGTGATTGAATCCATTACGATTGAAGAGTAGCGTACACGAATTGTTCACGTGAAGTCTGTATGAACGGCTGTTATAATGATGGTATCAGACACATGTGAGGAGGGCGGCCAATGGTTGCTGAATGGTTTGTCTTACAGCTATTCCTATACTTCCCCGAGGATAAATCCGAATACCTGCCGGCTGGATTATGGCTGCTGTTATTCGTGTTAATGACATACTTCACGTATAAGTGGATTGTGCGTGTATCAAAACGACAGGCAGATGAAGCGAAAAAGCTGGAAGAAAAAATGATGAATCGTAAGGATACACATTCATAAATCGTAACGGCCGGATCTCAGGTTTGAACTGAGATCCGGCCGTTTTTTGTTGGAAAGTGAACGACTTTATTGTAATTGGACGGGTTAAAGCTGACAATGTGGTTGTCTGTGGTGTCTACGATCAAGGTGTGCCAAAGTTGGTGAAAGCGACGTCGAAGCCGCTGATACCTACGTCGAAGCCGCTGATACCTACGTCGATCATGCTGATAGTGACGTCAATCCCACTGCTGCCTGCGTCGACCCAGGTGTATCATGCACTCAAATGAGCTGATACGACACTCAGCGGCAAAAACACGACACTCGAATAAAAAAACTCGACATCAGCAATAAAATACACTTTTCACCAAACACAACCTACTCAAAAGCCTTCTTCAATCTAGCCATACCTTCCTCTACCATCGCACGCGGTGACGCAATATTCATGCGGATAAAGCCTTCTCCGCCTTTACCGTATTTTTCACCGGTATCAACGCCGAGCTTTGCTTTTTGGTAAAGTGCTTCTTTCATTTTATCTTCACTTAATCCTTTTTCGCGTGCATCGATCCATAGTAAATACGTGCTGTCAGGTTCCATCAGGTGCAGACCGTCAATATCCTCAAGGCCTTTTCTTACAATTTCAAGGTTTCCTTCGAGGTAGTCAATCAGCTGCTCCAGCCATTCTTCACCTTCTGAATACGCTGATTCCATCGCGGTAATGCCAAAAGTGGAGAGGGTGAAGAACCCCTGTTTACCCTGATCCTCCTGCAGTTTTTTACGAACTTCCTCATCTGACGCGATGACTGCAGAAGCCTGCATGCCTGCTAGGTTAAACGTTTTTGAAGGTGCGACAAACGTAATGATATGGCTGTCGTTCTCAGCTGCCAGGGCTGCAGGAACGTGCTTTGCGTGGCGGTAAACAAGGTCTGAATGGATTTCATCAGATACGAGATATACATTCTCCTGTTTACACATATCAGCAATTTTTTTTAATTCTTCCTTTGTCCAGATTCTCCCCGACGGATTATGCGGACTGCAGAGAAGAAACATTTTTACGTCTTTCAGTTTTTCGGCAAGGTCATCCCAGTCAATTTCATAGCGGTTATTGTTTTCAATCAGCTGCGTCAGCACCAGCTTGCGTTCATTTTGCTCAACCATGCTGAAAAAAGGCGGATAGGCAGGTGTCATCGTAAGTACCTGATCCCCTTTATCAGTTAGCGCTCTGACAGCTGTTGCAATTGAAGGGACGACGCCTGGTGAGTACATATACCAGGCTGGGCTCGTTTTCCATCCGTGACGTTTTTCGAGCCATCTTGAAATGATTCTTGCTGTTTCAGGCGGTACAAATGTATAGCCAAACGGTGGTTCTTCCATCCGTTTTTTCATCGCGTTTATGACTGCGTCCGGCGGCAGAAAGTCCATATCAGCTACCCACATCGGCAGCAGGTCATCTGTTCCAAACACATCTTTCATCATATCCCATTTAACAGAATACGTTCCCTTACGCTTTAATTCTGTATCAAATATACTCATCAGAAACACATCCTTTCCATCTCTCTATTCTATGGTATGATAGATTGAGCATTTTTCAAAACAATTAGGTGGGGCATATGAATATAGATATGAATGAAATGAATTTAAAGCTTGTTATGATCCTGCAGGAGTGGGACCCTTTTGATATAGGAGAAGAAGGGTATGATGGGGAGATTGCAGAAGTGATAGACGCTGTACACGCGCTTCATCATCCGAGTGATCTGGCAAAGAAGATACAGGCAATCTACGAGCAGACATTTGAAAAGTGGATTCCACTTCAGGAGTGCACTAAAGTGTCATATAAACTGCTTGCAGTAAAAATGAATACAGGTGAAATATAGGAAAAGGAGGATGGGCAAATCATTGTCTCATCCTCCTTAATCGTTCCGCTGCGCTTCAGGCGGACGCTTTCCGTTCGGTTGTTGCTGAGCCTCCTTGGCTGCGCCTGCGGGGTCTCAGCTTCCAACTAATCGTCCCGGAGTCGCCGCCTTACGCTCCGCTGCACTTAAATTTTATTAAAAATTTGTTTTATACAAGCCATCTTTTACAATCAGATAATCTCAAGCGACTGTAAAAAGATTGCAATAATTGCAAGTGGTGCAAGTACTTTAATCAGGAAGTACCATACGTGCATCCATAAAGCATGTCCGTTTGCCCCTTTTTCGAGTTCCCCGAACACGTCTTCTTTTTTCAGCTTATAGCCTACAAATAGGCTGATCAGCAACGCTCCAAGCGGTAATCCGAAATTGTTCGCAACATAATCTGCGAAGTCGAAAATCAATAATCCGTTAATTGTCACATCTGTCAGAACGCCAAATGACAATGCACTTGGAAGACCGACGATGAAAATCAGAATACCTGAGATCCATGCGTATTTTTTACGTTTTTCAGGACGCCCTCTTGAAAGGGAGGCTGTCACAATTTCGAGAATTGAAAAGGCTGATGTTAACGTGGCAAACAGCAGCAGGACAAGGAAGACAAACATGAACAGTCCGCCGAATGCCAGTTCATTAAATACAGCAGGCAGTACGACAAATACAAGCCCCGGACCTTCACCCGGCTCAAAGCCGAAAGCAAACACCGCTGGGAAAATCACGATACCGGCAAGAAGTGAGATCACAATATTTAAAATCGCAACTGATCCCATTGATCTGCCGAGATTTTCATCATCCTTCAGATATGAAGCATAGGTAACCATAACGGATACCCCTACACTCAGTGCGAAAAATGACTGACCGAGTGCAAGCAGCATTGTTTCACTTGTCATATAGCTCCAGTCAGGAATGAATAAGTAAGCAAGTCCTTCTGATGCACCGTCAAGTGTCAGTGATCTGATCGCAAGGATGATAAACATCACAAGCAGTGCAGGCATCATAATTTTACTGGCGCGTTCGATCCCGTTTTGAATTCCGGTCTGAACAACCGCGATTGTCATGATCATAAAGATTGCCTGAGCAAGGAGCACTTCAACCGGATTTGAAATAATGGTTTCAAATAATCCGCCGTACTCTTCCTGGGACAATCCCATCAAACTTCCGGTCACACTGCGGTAAAGGTAAGATAAAATCCATCCGCCTGCAACGCTGTAGAATGAAAGAATAATAATTGCTACGACTGTACCTAAATACCCGACAAACGGCCATGCGCTTGAAGGAGCAAGCTTTCTGTACGTGGAGATTGCATCGGACTTCCCACGCCTTCCGATCACAAATTCAGCCAGCAGGATCGGTCCTGCAATTAACACTGTAAATAATATAAAAAACAGCAGAAAAATACTCCCGCCATTTGATCCCGCCATATACGGAAACTTCCAGATCGCCCCAAGACCAATTGCTGAACCGGCAGCTGCCAGTATAAATCCGATCTTTGACGACCATTGCTGTGACTTCATGAGTTCCACCTCTTCTTTCATTGATTTGTATATGCTACTACAAGTATACAAGAGCTGAAAAGCCTTTTTTTGAAAATATAAATTAAAATGTTCTGTAAATTCTTTCTATCACCTCAAATGTCCCGGTATTTTCTGTATAATAGTAGGAAGAATAGGGGGAGAAAGATGGATCAGGCAAACCAACAATGGCTGATAGAAGCGAATCAGCTGTTACTTCAACTCGGTGTATCACCTGAACACCGCCGGACCTTTCTGGCACAAATACAACCTGAACAATTGACTGACAGAATAGCTGTTTTAAAAGAGGCTTTGCTTTTCGCGCAATCATCAGAGCATGATGAAATCGAAAAAGTTTCACCCCACGCTGATGATCAGGAACTCCATGAAGCCATTCAAACACTTCCATTTAACCAGAAAATAAGTTTATCCCTTCACCATTATCACTCATTTACAGAGAGTGAAATTGAACAGCTCACTTCTCTGTCTTATAAAGAATTTCATGAGCAGGAGCAATCTGCGCTCAGCACCCTGGCTGACCGCTGGCAGACTGATAAAAGCCGGATCGACCAGTTTTTATCTTTGTTGCAGGAAGCTTATGATCTTCAGGAACCGGATCCGGAAGAATTGCCCGAGCAGGAAGAAATCCCTGAGGAACCAACTGTTAATAAAGAAAAAAAGAAGTCAAAATGGCCGGCGATCGCAACAGGCGGGATACTTGCAGCTGCAGCAGGTGCAATCTTTTTACTGAATGATCCGATTCCTGAAGTGCCTGAAGAAACCGGTGCGGCAGGGGAAGCAGAAGAGTCAGGAGAAGAGGCTGAGCCGGTATTTGGTGAAGGACAGCTGACTGAACTGGATGAGCTGATCAAGAGCAGGAAAGAAGAACTTTCTGAAGCGCTCGGACTGAGTGAAGAAGAAGTAAACCGGTTAAACGTAATCATGAATGTAGAGAGTCAGCTCCAATTCATGAGGGATATCAATGAGGGATACCATGAAAATCCTCATGGCGACAACGAACAGATGCTGACAATGCTGATAGACGAGATAGAGTGGTATACGGTTCCGCCAATGGACATGCTGGCTGCTTTTTACGAGCAGGCTGACGAATATTATGGAAACACTGAACTCGGGCGTTCTGATTTTACAGTGAATATGTTTATAGACAATGGTCAGAATCTGATCAATGTGTATGAAGAAAAGCTGAATGAAAATAAAGAATTAATCACTCCTGAAAGCCGTTCGTCATATCTTGAGGATCTGCCTGAAAAGGAACGTGAATTAAGAGAGAAGATGAAGGAAAATGGATTTACGTATGATTACGACACAGAAAAAGCTGAATTCACAGTGACGATGGGTGGCGAAGTGTTTGAAGAACGCACTGACTTTCTCCATCCAGCCTATCAGGATTTCCTGAAAAGTATGCCGCCATCTGAAAATGAGATGTATCAGTCAGTATCGAATGAGACTGAAATTGATTACGCTGACCATGCTGCCACAGCTCTTGAGCTTGAACAGCATATGGAAACATTTTATCAGCTGGAAAATGAAGCTGCTGATGATTATTTTCAGCTTGGACTGCCAAGACGACTCAGCTTTCATTACAGTGAGCTGACAAGAATACTCATTGGCGGGAGCGGGATCAGCGTTTCAAGGACTGATCCGGATTTAAGGGAAGAGCAGCTGGCTGCCTGGGAAGACATTCTTCAGGATCGCACATTCGAAAATTCCTATATAAGAGACATAGTTTCAATTCAATATACAATAGGTGAGAAATATGAATTTGATATGCCGCCGGGATGGACGGAAATCGACTTTGAACCATTTTATACAGCAGCGGGTCCCGGTCATGAGTCCGGGTTCTCGAGACGGGTTGAAGTACCGCTTCAGGATTATCTGAAGGACGTCTATGATACTTATATCCTTGGCGGAGATCGGGAAGCAATCAAACTGCTGCATCCTAAGTTTATTATTCTGTTTTATTTCCATGCACTGAATCAGAAAGATTATGATATTGCCTATTCATTAATGGGTGGAGAAGAACTTCCTGATTATAGCCGTTTTGAAGAAATCGTCAGTGAGTATGAATATGGATTCGGCTCCTTCAGAGATCTGTTTTACAGAAGCGGTATGCAGGATGGCGAAGATGTGGAAGCAACATTCACGATGCAGATGAATGGAAATGAAATGTACATTGATATGCGCTTAGAGGACGACATGTTCAAAGTGAAGTACACAGATGACAGGATGTTCAGGAATTATGTGACAGAGGAGGAGGAAGATGCTCCGGACTGAGAAGGAGATCAATGATTTTTTATTTGCCGCCGGAATGAAAAAAGAAGATAGAGCTGTCGTGATTCAGACAGCTTTTTCAGTTTCTGAAGAAGAACAGGTTGATGCAATCACAAAAGAAATTGAACAGGTCAAACCTGCTGATCACAGTGATTATTTTCAGCATGAAGAAGATGAAGAGCTCTGGCAGGAAGTGAAAGAACTTCAGGCAGAAGATAGAGTTGCACTGCTGCTGCCATTTTTCAGTGAAAGGTTCAGTCAGTCTGACCCTGCTCTAGAGCTGCTGAAAAATAGAATGGAAGAGCGGATTGGGTATGAGCTCAGAACTTCACAGCTTACACAGATGCTCCAAATGATGGTGGAGGAAGTGAAGAAGCGGCCACCGGAAGAGCTGACAGTTGATGAACCGGAACCCGATAAAGCCAGTGAACCTTTAAAAAACTCCACCCCCGTGAATAAATGGGTATGGCTTGCTGCGGGGATTTTTGTCATTGTATCCGGCATACTGCTGTTTCAAAATCCCGGACAACAGGCGGGGGAGACAACTTTTGCTCCAATGGAGAATGAAGGGTTACTGGAAAAGGAACTTGAAATGCTGAATCAGACTGTCGATAACGAAATCGAGTCTCTTTCAGAAGAACTGGGTCTGAGTACGGAAGCAGTGTGGCAGCTCGAGTTTGTCAGTAATGTGCTGGGACAGGTGAATAGTCTGCAGGAAATGGTTGAATATGCTGAGACCACAGAGGAAAAAACATCTACCCTCAGTGAGATCAGAAGAACTGCACAGCTCGTTTCTGCAAGGCTGAATACACCGATCGTCCGGCTGGAGGATGCTGCTTCGCTTGTAGCGGCAAATACGACGTTTGGAATTCTCGAAGCAAATGACAATCTGCTGTCACGATTTACTTATGATTCCGCCGGGATAATTGAGTTATATGAAAATGCCCTGACTGAATATGAAAATGAGCTGAATGAACTGGATACGCAGATTTCAGATTTCAGATTTTCAAATAATGCACAGGCATTAATAGATAAAATGAATCAAAACGGCTTTGAAGTGACCGTTTTACCTGAGCGTCAATCTTTTGATGTGAATTACGGTGAAAATGCAATAAGCCGGGTCATGAGCGGCCTGCTGACAGAAGAGTATCTGGATATCATTCAGGAGCAGAAGGTTCAGCCTTATATTGATGACGCCGGTGAGACAGCTTATACGTATTCCCAACAGGCTGATAAGCTGCTTCAGACTGAAGGACTGCTCGCACGGTCTGCAGGAACTGAAACATTATCGAGTGAACTGCTGTATCATCATACGCAGCTGTTTCAATATTTTCTGAGAGACATTACTGATGAATCCGGTCAGTTAAGATCAGAAGTCAGGGAAGTATGGGAGCAGATGATGACGCCTGAAAATCAGGAGAATTATACGGTTGCCCGCTACATTGGGGAAGTTTATGAAGCCTTTGAACAAAATGATTTTATGATTTCAGATGAAGTCAGATCAGTGAGAGATAACTATACAATTGTTCCGGTTTCTTATCGTATCAGAAAAGCGGATACGTATTTTCCGTTAAATGACACGCTGCAGGAAAGATATAATATGCTGAATGCTTTTGGGGAAGATCAGGACATCAGCTTTTTCCTGCCCAGAGAAGCAGTGCAGCTCTATATCAATTCACTGGTGCTTTACAATCAGGAGGTCGCAGCCATGATGACGGTTCCTGAAACATTTGAAATTGCAGACGAGGGGAATTGGAGCGGCATTACGATGCAGGCAAATGAAATTACAAGCATTCAGACGGAATATGAAAATGGGAAGGCGATCGTCACTTTATCCGGTGAAAATTTCACAGAACGTCAAATTGTGATGCAGGAAATAAACGGGGTATGGAAGGCGGAATTTGCTCCTGAACATTTAACGTGGTTTTGATTTTGCAGACGACTTGTGATATAATCAATAATTGCGTGAAAACGATAAAAAATAATTGGTTATAGGAGAGATTTCCATGTCTACAAAATTCGAAGCAGGTCAAGAACTAAAAGGTAAAGTTACAGGAATTCAGCCATACGGTGCGTTCGTTGCACTTGATGAAAATACACAAGGTCTAGTACACATTTCAGAAGTAACTCACGGTTTCGTTAACGACATTAACGATCACCTTTCAGTAGGTCAGGAAGTAAACGTAAAAGTTCTTTCTGTTGATGAAAATGCTGGTAAATACAGCCTTTCAATCCGTGCGACTGAAGAAGCACCTGAAAAGCCACAGCGTAAAGAGCGCCGTGCACAGCCTTCTAAGTCTGTATCACACACTGAAGATACTACAGGTTTCAACAGCCTGAAGGACAAGCTTCAGGAGTGGATCGACCAGTCTGACATGAAGCGATAAGACTTTTTAAAAAGACTCATGCGGGGTTCCGCGTGAGTCTTTTTTTTATGTGGTGTACTGGCGCTGGCTGGGGTGGCATGGCGCGTTGAGTGCTGTCGGGTCGAGATTTCTATCACCTTTTGTATTATTCGATCATCTCTGGAAGGTATTCAGTCACCTTTTGATGGGATTCAGCTTCCGGTGTTGCAGGCGGCAATCATTCTATCACCAATGCCGGACATTCAATCAGCAATCCATTTATTGCATCACCTTTTGCTTTGATTCGCTGGGCAACGCCACACTTCACTCTACCACTTCAACCTACCCCTTCACCTTCAACCCATGCTTCTTCATCCGGTACTGCAGATTCTGCCTGCTCATACCAAGCGCATCAGCCGTTTTCGTGATATTAAATTCATGATACTGAAGAGACTTCTGAATGTAGTATGATTCCGCCTCATGTAGAAAGCTGTCGAGTGTCTGTGACGCTTTGCCCTCTTTTACCATAAAAGCTGACCCGTCCAGCGCAGGCATACTGCTGGCAGGATCATCAAACTTCAGTCTGAAGTAGTGGGGCAGGTGAGAGTATGAAACCTCATCTTCACTGCCAAGTGCCAGCATAGAAGCTTCCATCACATGTTCGAGCTCTCTCACATTCCCAGGCCAGTCATACTCTCTGAAAAGCTTAATCACTTCATCGGCTGTTCCTGAAACCGCAGTTTGAAAACGGATATTGAACTGTTCAATAAAGTACCGTACAAGTTCACTGATATCTTCTTTCCGCTCCCGTAAAGACGGTACGAAAACGGTTCTTTCACTGACAACGTAATAGAGTTCTTTCAACAGTTTTCCTGACTGAATTGCATCGATCGGGTCTTCACTCAACGTTAAAATGATATCGATCCGTTCGTCGCGGGATTTCCGTTTTTCGCTTAATAATTTTTCTGCAAGGTTTTTCTGCAGGTGAATAGGCAAATACTCAGCGTGCCCCATAAAAAGAGTTTTTTTCTGATGACTTTGGAGTTCATCAATAAAACGCTCACTCCGTTCTTCAGAAGAGCTTCTGAAATCCATGCCAATAAAACTGCTTTCGTGCAATCCTCTTTCAAGATGAATACTTTGCGCAAGCAATTCCTTGCCTGTCCCGGCTTCCCCGCAAAGTAACAGAAAGTCATCGCTCGCTGCTGCCCGCTTGCCTTCAGCAATCATCTGCTGAATGATCGGGGAAGTGCCTGCCCAGTGATCGAAGGATGACAGTTTTTTATGTGAGCTGATCTCATGCTCAATCGCTGTTACTTCCCTTGAAATCTCTATTGCACCAAGTACTTCGCCATCTATCACAATGGGATAAGTATCATTAATCGCGGTAATTTCATGACCTTTTACATTAAAATAAGACTGCTGAACATTCAGGATAGGTTCCTTTAACGTCAGTGCCTGGAGTAAGGTGCTCTGTTCATCAGGGTGAAACTGAAAGACATCAAGCAGACGTTTATCGAGCAGGTCAATATCCCCTGTACCTTCCATTTCACGCATTTTCTGATTATAAAAAATGGTTCGTCCGTTTGCATCCACAACGTGAATACCACGGTCAATCACATCGATCATTGATGAAATAAAAGCTGAATGCTGAATTGAGTGCAAGATCTTTTCGCTCCTTTCATGATGCTATTATGCAACATGGATTGGCTTTTTAAATGTCTGAAAAGAGAAAATACTTGAAAAATGCAATCATCTTTTGCATTATTATATATGTAAGGGTTTTCCGACTGCAAATATTTTTTGCATCTGACCCAATCAATACTTAATATATTAGGAGGTTTATTATGATTCCTTACAAGCATGAGCCGTTTACTGATTTTTCAGTAAAAGAAAACAAAAAAGCATTCGAAGACGGTATGAAAACCGTTGAAGGATATTTAGGGCAGGATTATCCGCTGATCATTGATGGCCAGCGTGTTGTGACTGAAGATAAAATTGTCTCATATAACCCTGCAAAGAAGGACGAAGTTGTAGGCCGTGTATCAAAAGCGAACCAGGAGCTTGCTGAGAAAGCAATGCAGGCTGCAGATGAAGCGTTCAAAACGTGGAGAAAAGTGAAGCCTGAAGTACGTGCTGATATTCTTTTCCGGGCAGCTGCGATCGTCAGACGACGCAAGCACGAGTTCTCTGCACTGCTTGTCAAGGAAGCTGGTAAGCCTTGGAATGAAGCGGATGCTGACACAGCAGAAGCAATAGATTTCATGGAATACTATGGCCGCGAAATGCGTGCGATGAAAGAAGGTAAGAAAGTTGAAAGCCGTCCTGGCGAATTCAACCAGTACCATTACATTCCACTTGGTGTGGGTGTTGTCATCTCACCATGGAACTTCGCATTTGCAATCATGGCGGGGACTGCAGTTGCAGCAATGGTAACAGGGAACACTGTTCTTCTGAAGCCTGCTTCAACAACGCCAGTCGTTGCAGCGAAATTTGTAGAGGTGCTTGAAGAGGCCGGTATGCCTAAAGGGGTAGTCAACTACATCCCTGGCAGCGGAAAAGAAGTGGGCGACTACCTTGTAGATCACCCGAGAACACGCTTTATCTCTTTCACAGGATCTCGTGATGTAGGAACACGCATTTATGAAAGAGCTGCAAAAGTGCAGGATGGTCAGGTATGGCTGAAGCGCGTGATCGTTGAGATGGGCGGAAAAGATACAATCGTTGTTGACAGTGAAGCGGATCTTGAACTAGCTGCACAGTCAATTGTTAAATCAGCATTTGGCTTCAGCGGACAGAAATGTTCTGCATGTTCAAGAGCAGTTGTACTTGAAGATGTGTATGACCAGGTACTTGACCGCGTAGTAGAATTAACGAAAGAACTATCCCTTGGTGAAACAAAATCTCCTGATACCTTCATGGGACCTGTAATTGATCAGGCTGCATTTGATAAGATTATGGGGTATATTGATATTGGTAAAGAAGAAGGACGTCTTGTTGCAGGTGGCGAAGGCGACAGCAGCAAAGGATTCTTCATCAAGCCAACTGTATTCGCAGACGTTGATCCGAAAGCGCGTATCATGCAGGAAGAAATTTTCGGACCGGTTGTTGCATTTACAAAAGCCAAGACTTTTGACGAAGCAATTGATATTGCAAACGACACTGAATACGGCCTGACAGGTGCTGTAATTACAAATAACCGCATGCACCAGGAACAGGCACGTGAAGATTTCCATGTGGGTAACCTGTACTTCAACCGCGGCTGTACTGGCGCGATTGTAGGCTACCAGCCATTTGGTGGATTCGATATGTCCGGTACAGATTCAAAAGCTGGCGGACCGGATTACCTGACACTTCACATGCAGGCAAAAACAACTTCAGAAATGCTTTAAGCTTTAAACACTAAGCCGGCAGGTAAGAGATTGTGCAGATTCGTCTGTACCGAAAATGGGCAAACAATGCCAGTCTCTTCCTGCCCTTTTTTATTAGGAGGAATATAAAAATGGTTAACTCAACATCAATTATTGAAAAAACAGAGCGCTATGGTGCAAACAACTATCATCCGCTGCCAATCGTGATCTCAGAAGCAGAAGGCGTGTGGGTAAAGGACCCTGAAGGCAATAAATATATGGATATGCTGAGTGCATACTCTGCAGTCAACCAGGGACACCGTCATCCGAAAATCATCCAGGCATTAAAAGATCAGGCTGACCGCGTTACACTGACTTCACGTGCTTTTCATAATGATCAGCTGGCTCCGTGGTATGAATTAATCTGCGAATTGTCAGGTAAGGAAATGGCACTTCCAATGAACACCGGTGCCGAAGCAGTAGAAACGGCAGTAAAAACTGCACGACGCTGGGCTTATGAAGTAAAGGGTGTTGAAAAAGATCAGGCTGAGATTATTGCATGCCACGGCAACTTCCACGGTCGTACAATGACAGCGGTCTCTCTTTCATCTGAAGAAGAATATCAGCGTGGATTCGGTCCGATGCTGCCAGGTATCAAGCTGATTCCATACGGTGATCTTGAAGCACTTGAGCAGGCGATCACAAAAAACACTGCTGCTTTCTTAATTGAACCAATCCAGGGAGAAGCGGGAATCGTGTTCCCACCAAAAGGATTCCTGAAGGCTGCAAAAGAATTGTGTGAAAAGCACAATGTCCTGTTTATTGCTGATGAAATTCAGGCCGGACTTTGCCGCTCAGGTAAAATGTTTGCGTGCGAATGGGAAAATGTGAATCCTGATATGTACATCCTTGGAAAAGCACTTGGCGGAGGCGTGTTCCCGATCTCATGTGTAGTTGCAGACAAAGATGTACTGGGCGTATTCAACCCGGGCTCACACGGATCTACATTCGGCGGAAATCCAATGGCATGCGCTGTGTCGATCGCATCACTTGAGGTACTGAAAGAAGAAAAGCTTGCAGAGCGTTCACTTGAAATGGGTCAATACTTTATGGACGCATTAAAGAAAATTGATAACCCGATGATTAAGGAAATCCGTGGAAGCGGACTGTTTATCGGAATGGAACTTAAAGAGCCTGCGAGAAAGTATTGTGAAGAATTAAAGCAGGAAGGACTGCTTTGTAAAGAAACGCATGAAACAGTGATCCGTTTCGCTCCGCCACTTGTGATTTCAAAAGAAGAACTGGACTGGGCAATCGAAAAAATCACACGCGTTCTTTCTTAAAGTTTTGTTAACAAAACCGTCGTCTTCATACGCTGGTTGTGTTACAATAATGCCGATTCATACTATTGAAATAAAAGAGGCGAACAATAATCATGGCAGAAAATTTGAATCTCTTTACGTCTACACAAGAGGTTATTCACGAAGCACTGACAAAAATGGGGTACGATGATGCAGTTTTTGAACTGATGAAAGAACCAATGCGCCTTCTGACTGTGCGTATGCCTGTCCGTATGGATGATGGCAGTACGCGTGTATTCACCGGATACCGCGCACAGCACAACGATTCTGTCGGTCCGACAAAAGGCGGCGTACGCTTCCACCCGGATGTGGATGAAGAAGAAGTTAAGGCACTTTCAATGTGGATGACGCTGAAATGTGGAATTGTTGATCTTCCATATGGCGGCGGTAAAGGCGGAATCATTTGTGATCCTAGAACAATGTCAATGGGAGAGCTGGAACGATTGAGCCGTGCATATGTACGTGCAATCAGTCAGATCGTGGGACCTACAAAGGATATTCCTGCACCTGACGTGTACACAAACTCTCAGATTATGGCGTGGATGATGGATGAGTATAGCCGAATTGATGAATTCAACAACCCTGGTTTTATCACTGGGAAGCCAATCGTACTCGGTGGTTCACAGGGACGTGAAAAAGCAACTGCACAAGGGGTAACAATTTGTATTGACCAGGCTGCAAAAAAACGCGGCATTGATATTAAAGGCGCACGTGTCGTCGTTCAGGGATTTGGTAATGCAGGAAGCTTCCTTGCGAAATTCATGCATGATGCCGGTGCAAAAGTCATCGCGATTTCTGATGCGCATGGTGCGATTCATGATCCTGACGGGCTCGATATCGACTATCTGCTTGATCGCAGAGACAGCTTCGGTACAGTCACAACACTATTTGAAAACACATTAACAAATGAAGAGCTGCTTGAAATTGAATGTGATATTCTTGTTCCTGCTGCTGTTTCCAATCAGATTACTGCAAAAAATGTAGATAACATTAAAGCGTCTATCGTTGTTGAAGCTGCAAATGGACCTACAACACTTGAAGCAACAAACCGTCTGAATGAACGCGGCGTTCTGCTTGTGCCTGACGTACTGGCGAGTGCCGGCGGTGTAACTGTATCTTATTTTGAATGGGTACAGAACAATCAGGGCTACTACTGGACTGAAGAAGAAGTCAATGAAAAGCTTGAAAAGAAGCTGGTTGACTCATTCAATCAGGTATATGACCTGTCACAAAGCAGACGTGTGAACATGCGTCTTGCTGCTTATATGGTAGGTGTACGTAAATCAGCTGAAGCAAGCCGTTTCAGAGGCTGGGTATAATCATTATATTTTACAGAGGGTTGCCTGACATGCAGGCAACCCTTTGTTTATGTTTACCAACTAGCTATTGAAGACTAAACCGTTGCCGGATCTCTCTCTTCGATGGGAGCCGGCTCCCAAGATTTAAATAATAATCCCAGGTTAATCAGTCCTGCAATTCCGACCAGTCCATATACCAGTCGTGCGCCTGCTGATTCAACTCCGCCAAAAATTGCTGCTACTGCATCAAATTCAAAAAATCCAACTAATCCCCAGTTCAGTGCGCCAATCACTGTTAAAACCAATGCGATTCTCTGGACCGTGTGCATGATATCCCTCCTTTACAATGGAATTGTTTTATTATTTGCGATCCGCACCTTCTCTATTCCACTCAAGCATCTCAATTGCATTCAGCGGAATCATCAAAGATAATGAATAGTGGACAGAACAACAGAAGGAGGTTTTCACAATGGATACATTTACTTTTTATAATCCGGTGAAACTGATTTTCGGAAAAGACCAGACAGAACAATTAAAAGAAGAAGTTCCTAAATACGGCAAAAAAGTACTGATGGTATATGGTGGAGGCAGTATTAAAAAGAATGGCCTTTACGATCAGATCACAGGTCTGCTGAAAGAAATCGATGCAGAAGTGTTTGAACTGTCAGGTGTTGAACCTAACCCTCGTCTGACTACAGCTGAAAAAGGGATCGAGATTGCGAAGAAAGAAAATATCGACTTTATCCTTGCAGTAGGTGGCGGAAGTGTCATTGACTGCACGAAGCTGATCGCAGCAGGTGCAAAATATGACGGCGCTGCATGGGACCTTGTTACAAAGAAAGCATTCGCAAGCGAAGCACTGCCTTTTGGTACAGTACTGACACTTGCAGCGACAGGCTCTGAAATGAATGCAGGATCTGTTATCACAAATGAAGAAACACAGGAAAAGTATGGCTGGGGAAGCCCTGCAACATTCCCTCAGTTCTCAATTCTTGATCCACAAAACACATTTACAGTGCCGAAGGATCAGACAATCTACGGCATGGTAGATATGATGAGTCACTTATTTGAGCAGTATTATCACAATGTCTCCAATACACCAGTGCAGGACCGCTTGATTGAAAGTGTTCTTCGTACAGTCATTGAAACAGCACCGAAGCTTGTCAATGATCTTGAAAATTACGAACTGCGCGAAACGATCCTGTACAGCGGGACACTTGCGTTAAATGGCATGCTTCAGATGGGTTACAGAGGAGACTGGGCATCACACAATATCGAACATGCTGTATCAGCTGTATACGATATCCCGCATGCCGGCGGTCTTGCTATCCTGTTCCCGAACTGGATGAAGCACAACCTTGAAGTAAACGAGGCGCGCTTTGCCCAAATGGCAGTCCGCGTATTTGACGTAGACCCTGAAGGTAAATCTGACCGTGAAATCGGAGAAGAAGGCATTCAGCGCCTGCGTGAATTCTGGACAGAAATCGGCGCACCATCAACACTTGCCGACTACGACATCAACGACGAAAAAGTCGACCTGATGGCAGACAAAGCAATGGTTAACGGTGAGTTCGGTAACTTTAAGAAATTAAATAAAGATGATGTTGTGAAGATTCTTACTGCGTCACTTTAAATGATAATGAACACATTAAATAGGCTTTATTAAAATGAGCTGTTGATTTCCGCTTCAGGGGGACGCTTTCCATGGCCGGGCGGTGAGCCAGCAGGCTTCGCCATGCTCCGTCTCACCTGTCCCTTCCTGCCATAGGAGTCGCCCCCTTTTGCTCCAATCAACAGCTGTGCAGTAACAATGATGGATTTTAATAAAGCCTTTTAAAATTGAGTACTATGCTGATTCATCGGTATAGTACTCTTTTTTATTAGATAATCTCAGGTTGATTGGAGCGTAAGGCGGGGACTCCGGGGCGGTAAAGCGGGATAGCCGAGACCCCGGAAGACGAAGTCTGAGGAGGCTTGGCGACCGCCGCCCGGAAAGCCTCCGCCTGAAGCGGAAATCAACCGTTCTGTTATCACTTTCCAATTTTCAAAAAAGAAATCAACTTTTTTCAAAATGAATCCGTTTACAATCAGGACCTTTCTTGATTCTCTTATAGACATCATATAAAGTGAAGAAAGATAAAACTAAGGAGGATAAAACGATATGACATCAATTCGTTTTGATTATTCAAATGCACTTGAATTTTTCGGTGAACATGAACTGACGTATCTGCAGGGTGCTGTCAAGCAGGCTCATGATGCACTACACGAAGGAACAGGTGCAGGAAGCGACTTTTTAGGATGGGTAGATCTTCCGGTTAACTACGATAAAGAGGAATTCTCACGTATTCAGCAGTCAGCAGAAAAAATCCGTAAAGATTCTGACGTACTATTAGTAATTGGGATCGGCGGTTCATATCTTGGCGCACGTGCTGCGCTTGAAATGCTGAACCACAGCTTTTACAATGCGTTATCAAAAGATCAGAGAAAATCACCACAGGTTCTATTCGTTGGTAACAACATCAGCTCTACATACATGAGAGACCTGATGGATCTGCTGGAAGGAAAAGATTTCTCAATTAACGTGATTTCAAAGTCAGGTACAACGACTGAACCTGCGATTGCTTTCCGTATCTTCAGAAAGATGCTTGAAGAAAAGTATGGTAAAGAAGAAGCGAAATCGCGCATTTATGCAACAACTGATAAAGAAAAAGGTGCACTGAAAACTCTTGCATCTGAAGAAGGCTTTGAAACATTCGTTGTACCTGACGATGTTGGCGGCCGCTATTCTGTACTGACAGCAGTTGGACTGCTGCCAATTGCAGCTGCAGGGATCGATATTGAAGCAATGATGAAGGGTGCTGCTGATGCGCGCGAAGAATACAGTTCTTCTGAGCTTTCAGATAATAGCGCTTATCAATATGCTGCAATCCGTAATATCCTTTATAACAAAGGTAAAACAGTAGAAATGCTCATTAACTATGAGCCGGGTCTTCAGTATTTCAACGAATGGTGGAAGCAGCTGTTTGGAGAAAGTGAAGGGAAGGATCTGAAAGGGATTTTCCCTGCATCAGCAAACTTCTCTACAGACCTGCATTCGCTTGGTCAGTATGTACAGGAAGGACGCCGCGACATCTTTGAAACAGTTGTGAAGGTGAAAAATCCGCGTCATGAACTGACGATCGAAGAGGCTGAAAGTGATCTTGACGGACTGAACTACCTTGCGGGTGAAACAGTAGACTTTGTAAATAACAAAGCGTTCGAAGGAACACTGCTTGCGCACACTGACGGCGGAGTACCGAATCTGATTCTTGAAATCCCTGCAATGGATGCTTATACATTCGGCTATATGGTGTATTTCTTCGAAAAGGCATGCGCAGTAAGTGGCTACCTGCTTGGAGTGAACCCATTTGACCAGCCTGGTGTTGAAGCTTACAAAGTAAATATGTTTGCATTACTTGGAAAGCCTGGCTTTGAAGAGAAGAAAGCTGAGCTTGAAAAACGTTTGAAGTAAACTTTTAAGGCTGCCTGTCATGGGCAGCCTTTTTGCATACATTTAAATACTAATGGATACCCTACATTTAAAAGGAGTGTGGGATATGCATACATTTCAATCATCGATAGAGGGAAAAGAATTTCCACTTATACTGCTTGAGGATCGTCTTAAAAAAGAAGGCTATGTAATTGGAGGTGGCTGGGAATATGACCATGGACACTTTGATTTACTGCTGAATCAGGAAGGGGAATACCTGTATCTCAGACTTCCGTTTGAAGCAGAAGGGGGAGAGCTCGATAAGGATGACAGCACAGTCAGAATGCTTCAGCCATTTCTGTTGTGTCATCAATATGATCCTGACCGGGACCAGGACGCTTCATCCGGTGCGGTATCTGCTGCTTTCAACCAATTTCAATCACCTGAAAATAAAGATGCTCAGCTTTCCTCGGAGCAAATTGATCAGGGACAGGCAGCGCTTGAAAGAGCGGAGAGACTTCTCAGTTAGGCTGATGCTGACTAAGAAGTGCTTCTCCGATCACCCGCTTTGTCAGGACAATTGAATCCGCACCAGCTGAGATTGCCTGTTCTTTTAACTGAGTTGAAATCAGTTCTGCCACACATCTGATTGAAGGATTCATCTGCTTAGCCGTCAGAATCGTTAAGACTGTATGTGTATCAGCAGCTTCTTCATTCAGGTGCTGATCTGCAGTAATAATAATCTCCTTCGCTTTTTCAACACATGCTTTCTGCAAAACAGAAGACTGATAGGCTGTTCCTTTTATAAAATCAACCTGCTTCTGATCATACATAGGGTGTGTACTCAATGACTGATCAATAATAATGGCATCTTCATCGAGGCGGGAAAGGATATAGTAGGCTCTTGCATTCCATCCCACAACAATAATATGATCTGACTTTGAAACAGCAGCCGCACCTTCTCTGACTGACTGCTGTGAGCGGAGTATAAGTGCTGCAAACATAAAAAAGTAACTTGAGAGTAAACCTGCACCTATAACGAGAAGAGCGGCGGCAAGTATTCTTCCTTCAGCACTGGCAGGTACAAGATCCCCATAGCCCAGTGTTGAGATTGTTACAAGCGCCCACCACCATCCATCCCCCACAGTTTTAAACGTTTGCGGTTCAATAATAAAAGCCAGAATTCCACCGGAAAATATTAAAAAAAGCAGAGCAGAAATTAAAAAAATCCATTTTGGCAGCCTGCTTATATGCTGGATTATCATCAGTCTTCACCTCAGCATTAGTATTGCCTTCCAGTGAATTATTTTATTCCGCCCACTATTGCACGATTGATTTTAAACGGTATAATAGTCTTTGCACGGGGCTATAGTTCAGTGGGAGAATGCTTCACTGGCAGTGAAGAGGTCAGGGGTTCGAATCCCCTTAGCTCCATAATAAAAGACCCTGGAAGCACACTGGCTTCAAGGGTCTTCTTTATGTGAAATCGTATTTCAAATGTATGGTTATATTCCTCATATTATCTCGATTCAATCTCCACGCCTTCCACGCTGTCCATTGAAGAAATCAGGCTATAGAGATCAGTCACGCTTTGTTTGATAGGTATAGATGCAGTCAGTTCCACCATATGCAGCTTTTCTTTTGTGTCCTTTAATCTCATCTGCTCGATCATAACACCTTCATTTTTCAAGTCCCCAAGCAGCTTTTTGCCACTTGCCGGAGTCGTCAGGATCACTTTAATATATATTTCTTTTTGTCTGAAGTGGCTTGGTCCTGTCCATTTCAAAATGAATGGAATCAACTCAACGCTCACAATAATTAAAATGACACCCAGCGTCGCCTCTATATAAAAGCCGGCACCGACAGCAATCCCAACCCCGGCAGCACCCCAGATAATTGCTGCAGTCGTAAGGCCCGATATGGTATCATTTCCTCTGTGTAAAATAACGCCTGCTCCCAAAAATCCAATACCGGATACAATCTGAGCAGCAAGTCTGAGAGGGTCCATCGTAATATTCACTTCATTATCACCGCTGAATGAATAAGCGGACTCAATAGAAACAATCGTTAAAAGACAGCTTGCAATTGAAATCACTAAGCTGGTTTTCAGTCCTACAGGTTTCTTTTTCAGTTCACGTTCAATTCCGATCACTAACCCAAGAACCGCAGTAATCCCCAGTTTGATTAAAAGTTCTTCATTAAACATTTACAGCACCCCCTTGAATTAATTGATTGAATCGATCAAAGTAAGGATATGGCAGTGCTTCACTATATTATACAGCGGCAGAGGAGTTTACACTATGCAATTCGGAGAGAAGCTAGCTCCATTAGCAATCATCATAGGTGTCATTACTGTTTCGTTTTCAGCGATCCTGGTCAAGCTGTCATCAGGTGAACCGGGAGTCATTGCATTTTACAGAATGTTTTTCAGTGCATGCATTCTATTGCCTTTCTTTTTAAAAGGACATCTAAAAGAAGTTAAGCTATTAAATAAGAAAGACTGGATTGTCACGACAGCTGCCGGTGCTTTTTTAGCATTCCATTTCATTTTATGGTTTGAATCACTTCAGTATACTTCTGTCGCAAGTTCGACAGTGCTCGTTACAATGCAGCCGCTGTTTGCATTTGCTGGTGCATACTTTTTATTTAATGAGAAAATATCATCACGCGCTGTCATTGCAGCAGTTGCAGCAATTTCAGGAAGTATCTTAATCGGTATTGGAGATCTTCAGGTGAGCGGGATGGCACTATTCGGAGATATCCTTGCACTCATTTCCTGTGCGTTTGTAACAGGTTATCTGTTATTCGGTCAAAGTGTACGTAAACACTTGTCACTGACTACTTATACTTTTATTGTTTATACAATTAGCGCAATCGTTCTTTTCGTATATGTACTGATAAAAGGTGAATCCCTCGGGCCGTTTGAAACTAATGAATGGATTATCTTCTTAAGCCTTGCAATTCTTCCAACATTGTTTGGACATTCACTTTTCAATTGGGCAATCAAATGGGTGAGTACAACCGTCATCTCCATGGCGATTCTTTTTGAGCCGGTTGGTGCTGCGATATTTGCTTACTTTATATTGGATGAAACACTTGGGGCGGAACAATTAACAGGAGGGCTGATTATCCTGCTGAGTCTCGGATTCTTTGTATTAACGATTAAGAGAATAAAAGTTTCTTAAACAAGTTTTTAAGTTTTTTTGAAAAAGGTATTGCGCGATATTAAATGCCGTGATATATTATTACCTGTCCTTAAGAGACGCGAGAGAAAATCGCTCGACACAATGAATTGAATTTCTTCAAAAAAGTGTTGACTCGACAAGGAAAAAGAGATATGATGATTAAGTCGCTCGAGTGAGAAATCGCGCAGGGTGAACGAAGTAATTGAACCTTGAAAACTAAACAACCAAACGTCAACGTTTAAGATTTTTAGTCTTTTTCGAAACAAAAAGACAATGAGC
>NZ_JAXQNN010000008.1 GCF_034427455.1 Jeotgalibacillus haloalkalitolerans
TCTTTTCGCTTTCTTCTTTATAAGGAAGAAATGCGGTGTTGCTCTCTCAAGCGACCAATCTATCATAACATCTTTCAAAATATTATGTCAAATACTTTTTTGAAAAAGTTTTTGATGAGATTTTGTTTGGCGCTCCAAAAGCGACGCTTATTAATTTACCATCGTTTTTAAGGTTGGTCAATGCTTTTTTACAAAGAAATTTTAAAAAGGTTATTTCTTTTATAAACCCACCTCTTTACCTTCTACTTTCTCTATCTCATTCATACACTTTTACAAGGATTTTTTTGGGGGTGTTGATGGTGAGGAGTTTATCGGTTCGTTTTTATTCTGCTCTTTTGATTGTGGGGCTTGTGATGATTTTTCTATTAGCGCCTGGAGCTTCTCGTGTAATGGAAGTGAGTGGCGTCTGGCCTTCTCCGGGGATTATTTATAAAGGCAATCAGGGAACTGCACTTACGTTTAATGTGACGATTGGTGATGAATCTGTCAGCTGGCTGCTGGGTGATTTAAAAGAGAAGGGTATTCAAAAAGCTACATTCTTTCTTGATCCTGCCTGGGTGGACCGCCATGCTGATTTAACGGAAGAGCTGTTGACTTCCGGATATGATATTGGCATTTATGATCTTCATCCAGGAAGATATGAAAAGATGACGGAGTCTGAGATGGATCGCCACATTTCAAACCTGCTGTCTTTTTTTAAGGAGCAGGAACTTCAGCCTGCTTATTACCGGACTAAGGGCGAGCTTCTCTCCCCCGCTGTTGTGAAAAGGCTGAGGGCGCAGGAACTGTTAGTGGTTGATTATCTAATAGATGAAAATGGGTTAACTGAGAAAGATACTTCTGTTGACGGGGCTGTAGTGGCTCTTGATCTGGTTAATAATCAGGATAAGATGCAGGAAAGCTGGGGTAAGTGGTATCGCGCGCTAACCGCTACGAAGGAACTTAAGTATGTTTCTATCCTTGAGCTGCTTGCATCTTCTGATAGTAAAATAAAGTTATTAGAGTGATAAATTTTTTCTTTACCCTTTTGAGAAATAATTAAACTGAAAAGTGATCCAAATACAGTTCTTTTTCGTTAGCTGTGCAGAGAATTGTTTTAATGACGGTTGTTTAGTACGATTAATGAACAAACGTCGAATTAAAGGAGTATGCTATGTCGCAGCAATTAACGGATATTGATTTGTATCACAAGGTTGTGCACGAGCAGGATGCCCAGGCTTTGCGCCAGCTTTACCAGAAGTATGAAAAGCTTATTTATTCATTCTCATATAAAATGACGCAGGATCAGGAAGTAGCTGAAGAGGCCATTCAAGAAGTGTTTCTTAAGTTATGGAAGAAACATGCACCTTATGATCAGTCTAAAGGGAAGTTTTCTTCGTGGCTCTTAACGATGACCCGAAACACTTGTCTGGATGCACTGCGCAAGCGAAACCGTCATGAAACGGTTGAGTATATTGAGAAAGATACATTAAGAGTGTCGGAGGAAACACCGGCAGATATTTTAGAATGGAAAGAAAGAGGTTCAGCAATACAGGAATGTATGAGTGCATTGAAAGAAGAACAGCAGCAGATTGTTCAGTTGTTTTATTTCAACGGGTTAACCCAGCAGGCGATTTCTAAGAAAACCGATACGCCGCTCGGAACGATTAAAGGTCGGATCCGCCTTGCACTTAAGCATTTGAAGGCTTGCCTCAAAGGGAAAGGAGGACATGAGGATGACTCAGCAGTGTGACCACGTGCTCGATTATTATAATCAGCATTTGGATGATATTGAAAAAGCAGCTTTTGAAAAGCATCTGTCTGAGTGTGCAGACTGCCAGGAAATTCTTGCAGACCTCAAGTCACTCGAAGATACGCTTCCCTATGCAGCTGATCCGGTTGAACCGCCAGCAGGAATGGAAGAACGGATTTTTGCAAAGATAGAGACTGCTGATCGCCCTGAACCAGTAAAACCAGCTCCCCTTCGCCCTTCTAAGAAGAAGCGGCAGTGGATGCTGCCATCAATTGCTGCACTTCTGGCAATTTCACTGTTCGGAAATGCTTACTTGTTTACCCAATTGTCAGATGAAGCCGATATTGTACAACAGGCGACGATTGATCAGGTACTTCAATACGCTGAGCTTGCACCGACAGCTGGAGATGCGAGTGGTACGGCAAGTATTATTGAGCAGGGTGAAGAAAAGAGACTGGTTGTACAGGCATCGAATCTTGCTGCCTTATCTGAGGAAGAAGTGTATCAGGTCTGGCTATTACAGGACGGACAGCCTGAGCGCGCCGGTACTTTCGTGATCGATAATGAAGGAAGAGGCTCTGTGATTTTCACGTTAAATGAAGAATACGCAGAACGTGACTGGGATACAGTTGCTGTTTCACTGGAACCGGATGCGAATAGCGAGCTTCCGGAGGGTGAGATTATTCTTGCTTCAGAGATTTAAGGTTTATATAGAAGGAAGCACCAGGCTGATTAAACAGTCTGGTGCTTCTTTTTTAGTTTATTCTGCAGTATTTTACACAGGCGGCTGCTGCCCCTCCCTGCGTTCCAATTAACACTGCCTAAACACATTAATAGACTGAATCGAGAAAAGCTTTCTCCCCTTCAAAATCCTTTTATACCAACGCTTTTAACCGCATCAAATATTCTTTTTCAAAAAAGTTTTTAAAAAAGTGATCCAAATCTGATCTCTCTTCGTTAGCTGTTCGAAATCAAATCACAATACAAAAAGGAGAGAATTAACCATGAAATTGAAAAAGAGTATGTTCGTTGTTCCAATGAGCCTTATGTTACTTATGCCAACAGCCGCACTTGCTGAGGATCACGGAGACCACTCAGGCAAAGCTGAATCCGGTATGGAGATGGGTACTGCGACTCCAGCTGCTGAGCTTCGTATTACGCTGGACACTGCTTTAACGGAGCATGCATTCCTTGCAATTGAAGCAATGCGCAAAGGCGTTGACGGCGCTGAAGATTTTGATCAGGCCGCTGCTGCGCTGACAGCGAACTCAGATGATATCGCTGCTGCTGTATCTTCTGTATACGGAGAAGAGAATGGTGCAGCGTTCCTTGAAATCTGGAACTCTCACATCGGTTATTTTGTTGATTATGTAACAGCGACTGCCGAAGGAAATCAGGAAGGTATTGATCAGGCGCTTGCTGAACTTGAAGAGTATAAGAAAGAACAGGCTGCATTCTTTGCGACTGCAACAGAAGACCGCCTCCCTGCCGATGCACTTGAAGAAGGACTTCAAATGCACATTGATCAGCTACTGATGGCATTTGACGCATACGCTGAAGGTGATTTTGAAACAGCTTATACAAATGAGCGTGAGGCAATTCATCACATGAGTATGTTCGCTGAGCAGCTTTCTGTTGCAATTGCTGACCAGTTCCCGGATCAGTTTGAAAACACAAATCCTGATACACCGGCAATTGATCTTCGTGCACAATTGAATTATGTATTTACCGAGCACGCTGGACTTGCTGCAATGGCAATGCAGGATGGCGCAGATGGTGCTGAAAGCTTCGACCAGGCTGCGGGCGCTTTGACTGCTAATGCCGATGACCTGTCAGCTGCTGTTGCTTCTGTCTATGGTGAAGATGCTGGCGATCAGTTCTCTGAGATCTGGAATTCTCATATCGGTTATTTCGTAGATTATGTTGTAGCAACCGGTGAAGGTGATACTGAAGGTCAAGAAGCTGCAAAAGCAGAGCTTGACGGCTACATTGTTGAGCAGGCTGCATTCCTTGAGACAGCAACAGAAGAACGTCTATCTGCTGAAGATCTTGAAGCAGGTTTGACAGCACACGTTGAACAATTATTAACAGCTTTTGATTCATATGTGGCAGGCGATTACGAAACAGCTTACAGCTCAATCCGTGAAGCATGGGCGCATATGACAATGCCGGCTGCAGGACTGTCAGCAGCAATTACAGACCAGTTCCCTGAGCAGTTCGGTCATGAAATGCCGGAAGAAATGCCAAACACAGGTATGGGTGGATCAGCTGACGAGAACGGCTTCCCGATCGGTTACCTGATTGCACTACTGTTTGTGATGCTTGGCGGTTCAGCAATTGCTGTGAGAAAATTTGCATCTGATAACAAATAATGTCGAATAATAGGAGAGCGGTGCTGATATAGCCCGCTCTTTTCTATTGTGTTTAGTTAAATAATATTATTTTAAAATTATTAACAAGTAAGCCTAAAAACCCATCACTTGTCACAACAATTGTTTTATACGTCGATATTTAGGTATAAAGGGCTAATTATTTTATTTAATTAAATTTAAATTTATTATTTATAAAAAGTGTTTAGATCAAAAGTCTTTAGGGAAACCAAAGAACTAACCAGCGAAAAAATTCTGAATGTTTTTATTTTATAATGCGGTTCAGCATCATTCTTTGCTTCTGTACATACGGACGACCTTCTTACTCTTGAAGCGTCTCTCCCGGCTGTGTAATCGCGAAGGAGTCAGACACACACTTCTTTGACATAACCTGCCATCACAATAAAAGATGGGAACGTTTAATTTTCGCGCTGGAAATTAAGCAAGAAAAAGGAGAGATTCGACACATGAAGTTGAAGAAAAGTATGTTAGTTGTCCCAATGAGCATCATGTTACTTATGCCAACGGCCGCACTTGCAGAGGATCACGGAGATCATTCAGGACATTCAGAATCAGGGATGGAAATGGGTACTGCGACTCCGGCCGCTGAGCTTCGCATTACGCTTGATACTGCTTTAACTGAGCACGCATTTCTGGCAATCGAAGCGATGCGTAAAGGTGTTGACGGTGCTGAAGACTTTGACCAGGCTGCTGCCGCTTTAACATCTAATTCGGATGATATCGCTGCTGCTGTATCATCAGTATACGGTGAAGAAAATGGCGCTGCATTCCTTGAAATCTGGAACTCTCACATCGGCTACTTTGTTGATTACGTGACGGCAACTGCTGAAGATAATCAGGAAGGTATTGATCAGGCGCTTGCTGAACTGGAAGAATATAAAGTGGAACAGGCTGCATTCTTTGCAACTGCAACAGAAGACCGCCTCCCTGCCGCTGCTCTTGAAGAAGGACTTCAAATGCATATCGATATGCTGTTAACAGCTTTTGATGCTTATGCAGAAGGTGATTTCGAGACAGCTTACACTCAGGAACGTGAAGCAATCATGCACATGGGTGGATTTGCTGAACAGCTGTCAGTTGCAATCGCTGACCAGTTCCCGGATCAGTTTGAAAACACAAATCCTGATACACCTGCGATTGACCTTCGCGCACAGTTGAATTATGTATTCACTGAGCACGCTGGACTTGCTGCAATGGCAATGCAGGATGGTGCTGACGGTGCTGAAAGCTTTGATCAGGCTGCCGCTGCACTAAACGCAAATGCTGATGATCTGGCTGCTGCTGTTGCTTCTGTCTATGGTGAAGATGCAGGCGCACAATTTGCTGAGATCTGGAACTCTCACATCGGCTACTTCGTAGATTATGTTGTAGCAACGGGTGAAGGCAACACTGAAGGACAGGAAGCGGCAAAAGCTGAGCTTGACGGTTATATCGTTGAACAGGCTGCATTCCTTGAGACAGCAACAGAAGGCCGTATCCCTGCTGCTGACCTTGAAGCTGGATTAACTGAGCACGTTGGTCAATTGCTTACTGCATTTGATTCTTATGTTGCAGGTGATTACGAAACAGCTTACAGTTCAATCCGCGAAGCATGGGCACATATGACAATGCCGGCTGCAGGACTGTCAGCAGCGATTGTTGACCAGTTCCCGGATCAGTTCGGTGGAGACATGCCTGGTATGCCAAGCACTGGTATGGGTGGTATGGCGGCTGCTGAAGAAAATGGATTCCCGATCGGCTACCTGATGGCTCTGCTATTTGTGATGATTGGCGGATCAGCACTGGCTGTCAGAAAATATGGATCTGATAAGCAGTAATTCATGATTTTAATTGAGGGCAGCGCTGAGAAGCCTGCCCTTTTTATCAGGAGTGAGCGATGTGATTAAAAAGTGTGTACTATTAATAGGATTTACACTGCTTCTTTCTGCTTGCAGCATAGAATCTGTAATGAATCAGTTTTCAAAACAGGAGCAGCCGGCTGAAACCAGTGAAGCTGCCGCGCCTGCTGAAGACGTGCTGTCAGATACAGCTGGTGAGGAGATTGCTGAAGAAGCACCTCCTGCTGAGGAAGATGAGCATCCTGAAGTAAACTGGGACCCTCCGAAAAGTCTGATCCCGTCAAAGCTTGATATTCCTTCTATTGGATTGTCAGCGCCAGTTGAAAAAGTCGGATTGACTGAAACAGGTGAAATGGCTGTGACGGAAAGCTTTGAGACAACAGGCTGGTATGAAAAAGGCTATAAGCCGGGCAGCCAGGGAAATGCCGTTATTGGCGGACACGTTGACAGCTATGAGGGTGCAGCGATTTTCTATGATCTGCAGTTTCTGTCTGTCGGGGATGAGATCATTGTAAGTGATGAAAATGGTGAGCAGCTCGTTTTTGTCGTGACTGAAATGGTGGAATATCCGTGGGATGATGCCCCGGTTGAAGAGATCTTCGGCTATACAACGGACCGGTCATTGAACCTGATTACGTGTACAGGGGATTATGATCGTGACTCGAATAATTATAATCAGCGGCTGGTTGTGTATACGGAGTTAAAAGAAGCCTGATTGAGGGCTTTTTTTAATGGGGATTTTTAGATGAGGTTGGGTTTTGGCGGAGTGTGTATGGGCTGAATGGGTGTATGACTTTGCGGGTGGACGGGCTCTGCAGGCGGGTGGTGGGCGGCTGGTGAATTAGATCACCTTTCGGATTATATCTATCACCTTTGTAAGTTATTACATCATCTTTTGAAGTATTCGAACATCCATCATCGAACCGCTCTTCCACTGGGCCGGAGCTCTGCGGTCGGGCGGTTGGTGAATTAGATCACCTTTCGGATTATATCTATCACCTTTGGAGTTTTTCACGACGGCTTTTGATTTATTCGTTTATCGGCTACTGAGGACAGCGGAATTACGACACCTTCTCAATTTATTCGCTCACCTTTGTAAGTTATTACATCATCTTTTAAAGTATTCGAGCACGCACTACCGAACCGCTCTACTACAGGGCTCCGCGGGCGGGCGGCGTTCGGCCGGTTAATTAGATCACCTTTCTGGTTATATCTATCACCTTTTATGTTTTTCGCACCAGCTTTTGATTTATTCGTTCACCGGCTGCTGCGGACAGCGGAATTACGCCACCTTCCCGATTGATTCGCTCACCTTTGGTAGTTATTACATCACCTTTTAAAATATTCGCTCACAGAAAACCGGACGCTCGCCCTTCCCCACAAAAAGAAAAAAGCACGCCCGCAGGCATGCTTTTACTTTGCTTTTGCTTCTTGTTCACGTGCGGCTTTCCGCGCCAGTCGTGCTTCACGATCCTTTTTAGACCGCTCATTATATTTAGGTAACGCAAGCATCTGGTATGCGTTGGTCGCGATCAGTGTGAACATGATCGTGATCAGCCAGTAGTTTTCGTTACTTCTGAGCACCGGCAGCCATTCAAGTGTTGTCACAACGACCATGAAGAATAGCGTTGATGGGAAAATCATTTTATTCTTCGCCTGCTTCGCTTTTAGCAGCGATACAATCACACCGACTACAAGTAAAAATGCAGCGAGTGAGAAGTATGGCAGCAGCGAATCGCCGTCATCTGCAAATGCTTCAAAGCGGAAGTATACCAGGTCAAACAGGACGAATGCGACAAGTACCATTTGCACCCAGTTCCACAGCTTTAGTGAACGGAAAATGCTGAGCCCGAACTGGTGAATGGTCAGGTAGGCAAAGTACCCCATCTGACTTAATACACTGAATGTCATCCCGACCCCAATCATCCACACGATGACTGATAATATCTCTATACTATCTTCACCCGCGAACTGAGTTGATAACTCACTCCAGCGGACTGTAATTCCTACGATTCCTGTGGTGACTCCGCCGACCAGCAGTGTCATCATAAAGAAACGGATCCAATTTCGTATGGTCACGTCTATATCCTCCACATCTGTAAATACACATTCTCATTCGATTGTACCAGTCGTCATGTGAAAAATCCATGACTGCTATGTGAACGTGTATATTTCAGCCTTTTACGCAAAAGCTATGTAAAATGCCTGTACGGGAGGTGTCGAGATGAAGAAAGAATTGTTAGTGAGTTCAGCGTTGGTTCTGCTTTTAACCGGATGTGCGGGAGAAAAGACCAGTTATGAGGAAACAAAGCAGATGGTGACTGACCTTTTAAAAACCGATGATGGGAAAAAAGCAGTCAAAGAGCTGCTGGCAGATGAAGAAATCAAAAAAGAGCTTGTCATTGATCAGCCGATTGTCAAAGAGTCCATTCAGACGACCCTCTTATCTAAAGAAGGACAGGAATTCTGGAAAAAGACGTTTGCTGATCCCGAATTTGCAGAAACACTTGCGAAAAGTATGAAAACTGAGCAGGAGCAGCTGTTGAAGGACCTCATGAAAGATCCCGAATATCAGAGTATGATCCTGACCATCATGCAGGATCCCGCGATGCACGAGCAGACCATGTCCGTCCTGAACAGCCAGGCTTATAAAGAAGAAACGAAAAAGCTGATGCTTGAGATGATGGAAAGTCCGCTGGTGAAAAAGGAAATCCAGGACTTGCTGCTTGAAGCAGCTAAGGAAATGGGCGAAGAAGGCACACAGCAACAGGCTGACGGCGGTGAAGGCGGTGGCGGTCAGGGAGACGGTGGTAGTGGCGGTGGGGGAGATGGCGGCGGTGATGGTAACAGTGAAAGTGAGAGCGGTGGCGGGATGGGGCAGTGATTTGTCCTTCAAAGAGCACCTTTCAATGTTAAAGGTGCTTTTTCACCACGGCTCTGGAAATCGCAAGTTCTTTCTATAGCCGATAATTTCATGTTCTATTCTTTCTGCCCCAATCGGATAGATCTCATCTATTTGACCTTTCCAATACTTTGCCTCCGGGACATCTTTTGTCGCAAGAAGAGCCAGATTCTTTTCTCTTAAGCATCTCCTGATAGAACGTCCGGACATTTTCACCGAGAATCGCAGTACCGGTTACCTCGCCTTTAAAGTTTGTATAAATGGCTTCATAGTAGTGCTTATGATTGACATTCACAGGGTTTGGATTTACTTCGAATTTCTCCATGAACTTTTTATATTGCTTTCTTCTCGACAGTTTTTATTTCGCTCTCTATCACACTCATGATCAATCTTCTTAAAATCAGCATATCCCTGTTGACAATAAGCATTTTATAAAAAAGAGGGTTCATAAAAAAATGAATCCCTCTCCTCTTCAAAGTTATTTAAACCTTTGGCCATCTCAACAGACTTCTTGATTTAACAATCCATTCTGCATGTCTTTCCTGAAAAGCATTGTCCAGGGAAGCTGCCTGTTCCTCAAGACTACCGTCTGGTAATTCAGGATATCCATTGTATAAATCCCTGCTTATTTTGTTTCCGGAAGGCATAAGCGTTCCATGATAATAATTCTGCGTTTCACGACTTAGTTCATTCCACAGCCCCTGCTCTTTCATCTCTTCTTTCCAATCCGCAAGTATGCCGTCAAAATCTGCAGAAAGACGGATCATGTTGATCTGACAAGCTGTCAATCTAGCCGCCTGGTCTGTTAAAAAACGGTGTGCTTCTTCTGTGACTTCAACAGAACCGCTGATGAAATCCGTGACTTTTTTATATTCTACTTTCAAATATTTGAGCAATTCTCCCATCTCAGTGATAACAGCCTTGCCGTTTTCTATTTTTTCACCTGATCCTCTTTCAGACACCTTTAAAGCTTCATCGTAAAAAACGGGTGAGATCCTGGACCTTTCGTCAGACGAGGTAAATATCGCAATAATTGTATGATGAAAAGTGATTAGCAGGTCATGCACTTTTTTTGCATCTTCTTCATTCCCGCCATTTCCGGAAATAATTGCTTTACCTATCGCGTGATCAGTTCTCTTTTTAAGGTAATTCGCTTCAAAATAATAAGCACCATTCAGCTTTACCGAGTTAGGATGCACAACCATATCCTCAAACAGTTTTTTATGCTTTTTGGCGTTCTTTTTTGCCTGTTCCCATTCTAATTGGATCATCCGTCTACCTCCTTCAGTCAGCACTGTTTATTAACTGACTTAATTATATCGTGACAGCTGATCAATTTCCAAAGAGACCCTTTACAGTACTCCAGCCATTTGAAAGATGCTCTTGAACTTTATCAACACCCTTTGAAGCAAGATCCTTTGTTGCATTCAATGGATTTTTCATAAAGTCCCTTCTAAATTGCTTAACACCTTCCCAATTATCAGCTAAAAACTTAACTGCACGCGATCCACCCCAAAGCACTGCTCCACCCACGATGAGAAATGGTGCGGCTGCCTGTGCGCCTGGAATAAACCCTGCAACGGTTCCTGCACTCATGAGTGTTTGACCAAGAGAAGCCGTAGCGTCAGCAGTAGCAGATACTTTTTCAGTTGTAGCGGCATTTGAGTTTATTACATCATAAGCATTTGCTGACTTAAACCCTGTTTCAATGCTGCCAAACACAGTTCCAACAGCAGCACTCGCTAAATTAAACTTAGCTAGCGCTCCGGTCGTAGTACTTAATGCGGCCGCTGTTGAACCCGGCGAAGAACTGATCTGACTTAAAGGTTGAGCCTGTTGAAGTGCCTTTATACTATCTGCTGCTGAATCCAAAGCGGCACCACTTTGACCAAAAGAGCGCGCTGCTGTATACCCCTCTGTGATAACACTTTTAGCGGTAATCATGTCATCCACAAGCTTAACGGTCTCGTTATCCTTCATGAAAGTTTTCATACCGCCCCACAAGATTCCACGTTTGAATGAGGCTACATCTTTGAAACCAAAGCTTTCATTAGTAGAAGCATCAACTGCCAATTTCACCTGACTCATGATGAGGTCGTTTGTTATGTATTTCGAGACCCCAACCCACTCAGGCGTTTCTACCCCAGGTTCCTGACCGACTCCACCACCACCACTTTCCAATGCCTGGGCATAAGCGCTATATTCATAAGGGCTTAAACCGACTGGGATTATAGGGTCAATAGGCGCTGTTCCATCAACATTTAAATCTGTAACCAAGCCCTGGTTTCCATCCAGCATTCCAGGCACCTGATTATTTCCTGTGAAACCAGGCCACATGATAGGTCCTTGCAAATCTCCTATATAGCCCGGCTGATTAGGTCCTACCGGATAAGGGTTTGCCCCTGGTTGTCCCAGCCCGGGTTGTCCCAGCCATGGCGCCAGCGTCCAAGGTGCACCTTCAAATGAATAATCGCCTCCATTAGCACCGGTTCCATTTGAAGGGCCTCCAGTTTGATTACCTGAAGTTCCATCCCATGGGTTACCATCCCACGGATTTCCATCAATCGTATTTCCTTCCCACGAGTTACCGTCCCATGGATTTCCATCAAAGGCATTACCCTCCCATGAGTTACCATCCCACGGACTGACAGCGGCAGCGAAGGAGAAAAGGACTGAGTTTGAGACGACACATAAAATGACAATTGCTGCAAAGATTTTTTTAAGCATGTATAAGTCCTCCTCAATAAGTAGTAAGTTCTTCTCCCGTCTCAAATAGTCCAAGTTCCTGTCTCCATTTCGCTACTAAAACAGCGAGGGTCAAGTAAAACAGAGGAAGAAAAATTGTATTCAGCACAAGATGACTCAGCACGATCGCCATGAATGATTCTGTAATGGAGATAATCATTGTCTGGGCAAAGACAGACACAGCGAGTTCAGTGATACTGAAGAAAATCATCAGAAGCATTATTTTCCAGTGGTTGCGTTTAAACAATCTAATGCTTTCTCTCACCGATTTCCATACTGATTTCTGATCCATGATGGCAATAACCGGGGCACTGATGAACAGACCCAGTATAATTAACCCCGGCAATACAAAAGCAGCGAAACCGATCGTAACCAGCAGACTGATTGCAACGGCAAATACAAAGAAATGAAATGACTGGATCATCGTTTGCAAAAATGCATATCTCAGTGGTTTTTCATGACCGGATTCTTCGTAGTGCCAGAAGTATAAAAACGGCACCTGCGCGAATAAAAAGAACATAATCATGAACCACGCATTATAAATATCTGCAGCCGAATACAGGCTTCCATAGGTAGGGGTTACAGCATATATATAGTTTGCGATGAAAAAATACGCAGCTAAAAGCGGGACCTGAATGAATAATACGATAAGCAGGATCCGTTCGTAGGTCCTGCTGAAAAAAGTTAAAGCAAATTTAAGAGGCTGATCCATCTCCCCCTCACTCCTTTCAAACTGCCTGCTGTTCTAATTGGTTCAGGTGATTTTTTTTAATGACTGGCAAAGCAGATCCAACCGCAATTGCTGTGATAGGAAAGCTTCCGTCTGCAAATAGCCATTCAAGTGTGGTTACAGGGATAAAGACTGCATAGATAAAGATCATTAGAAAGAAGTATGTTCTCTTCCAGCGTTGTAGTTTTTTCATATTAATCCGCTCCTTTAATTCAATGAGTAAGTTCTTTCCTCCCAATCTTTCAGCTCTTTTACAAAGGACATCTCCGGACCGGCCGATGTTCTTGCGATATTTTCTTCAACACCTGAGAGCCAGCCATTTGAGTCTGTCACTTCTATATCACGTGAAGCTCTGACCACGATACGTCCATCCTCAAATAGTTTCAGCTCTGCATCTTCAAGTGAGCCTCCGTTCGTCAGAATGGCATTACGCGCTGTCTGACGGATACTAATAGACCAGTCGAATTCAAGCTCTTCCTCTATCTTTTTGCGAAGGAGATCATCTCCGAGCCCCTTAGAGAGCTCCTCAGCGAGTACGCGGTCAAATGCTTCAGTCTGAATTTCATTGAGCGTATAACCGCTCATCTCTCCTGAGGATAGCCGCTCAACTTCTTTATCTACTTTCTCTTCGATCTTTTCAGGATAGGAATCTACCAGACCGATCACCTCAGATTCATATTCCTCAATGACTTCATACATCTTGTCATAGAGCTCGGCAGTGGCTGCAAGACTTGCCTGCTGTGCAGCGCTGTTTGCCTGTTCTTTTGCCACCAGGACATTAGAAAGGTTCAGTACGAGCACAAACATCACAGCCAGAATAACCAGAAGACCAAGTACAAAGATACTGATATTCCCCCGCTCATTATTCACTGCATCTCTCATTTGATCACCTTTCCTGAGGTATCAGCTGTATAGCTGAAAGTCGGTTTCCCTTCCGGAAAAAAGGAGGAAGGCAAAAAGACAAAATCGATATTTACAGTAACAGCTGCAGAGAACTGGTCAGTACCGGAAATGGGTGCTCCATTAAAACTCACGTGGCTCCCTCCTGCACTGACAATGTTTTCAGCAGCAGACTGTGCTTCGGAGGCTTCTGCCGTAATCGCATATACCTTTGCTGCTTCACTTGCAGCTGATTCTGCCAGCATCACAGCATGGGCGCCGGCAATCAGCTGCCAGGCAATCATGATTGTTAAAAATACGAGTGGGACCATCCCAAGAAATTCAATGGTCATGGAACCTCTTTCGTCAAGATGACGCTTAAGCTTTGTCAGCACGATTCTCTCCTCCTTTCCGGAAGCGGGGGACCCACTTCACTTATTCCGCTTCATCCGGGTAGAGCGCTTCAATCTGTTTCTGGATTTCCGCCTCTTCCTCTTCATTGAGTTTTTCAAGCTCAGCTTTCAATGTTTCTCTTGCCTGATTAGAACGTTCCTGAACTTCATCTGCTTTATCCTCAAGAATCTTCTGCTGGTCAAGCGTTAGCTTTCCTTCTTCGCGAAGAATCTGGTTCGCATTATATAGTGACAGCTTTTGACCTAATTCAGCAGTATCCCAATCATTTGATAGATCAATAATCTCAAATGCGAGCGTGTTTGAATGATCCGTTAAGTCAATCGAGGCGTCCTGCTTCCAGCGCTTCCATTTCAACAGAATGTCCTCAGTCTGCTTAAACTCTTCTCTCAGCTGTGCAGCATTGTTGACATTTGTAAAAATACCATCAGCTGATTCTGCTACATCACGCAGCTGTGCCTGCGTTTCTGAATCTGCATTGAATCCAATGACGTTGATGATCGGTGATACGTTACTATCAGCAAAGCTTTTGGCAGCCGCTACCGGATCGCCGTCACAGGTTTCAATTCCATCACTGACCAGATAAACAAGATTGGTATTTTCTTCGGCATCCAGGTCAGCGAAGCTCTCTGCAGATGATTCAAGTGCACCAGCTACCGGTGTCCAGCCTGCAGGGTCAAACTGATTAAGTGCCTCCTGGAAAGCAGCTGACTCATAAGGACCTCTTTCATACACTTCTTCAATCGCACCACAGGATTTGGCTTTATCCGCCTCATCTCCTGTACCTTCATGACCATATACACGCAGTGATACGTTAGCTTCTTCAGGTACTGAGGACAGGAAGCTGTTAATCTCCTCTTTTGCCTGTTCCATTCTCGTCTGATCTCCTGCATAGGCACCCATCGACCCGCTGGCGTCCAATATAATCTCGACATTATAATTCTCTTTAAATTGGAATCGCTCTTCAGCTTCAGGCGTTCCTGATAGTGAAAATTGCATCTGATCGCTAATATGTTTAGGATCCGGGAAGCTGTATGCCGTCAGGTAATAGATATAGTTGAAATAGGCGTCCAGCTCTTCTTCTGTTGCCTCTTCAGGGAGTGCAGGAATATCACCAAAAGCTTCAAGAAACTCCTCTTTATGTTTCTCAGCAGACCTTTCTATCTGGGCACTGCCCATTGGTCCCGATTTCTGTCTGATGAATTCCTCTGTTGATTCAGGTGGAGCAGGAATATCAAGTGCTCCAATTGCTGAAAGTACATCCTGTTCAGACTCCTGTGTTTCTTCCCCGGATTCATCAGAGGAGTCACTATTTACTGACTCCTCTGATGTTTCTGTTGGCGTTTCTTCCGACAGACTCCCGTTTTCTGCCTCTTCATCACAGGCTGCAAGTGCCAGTATCAGCAATGCAGCCGGTATCCATTTCTTTACGGTCATCTGTATCCCTCCAAACTGTCTGTTTATGAACCGATTGATTTAATAAACTCAATAAACTTACCTGAGACGGCATCACCGACAGCTGTTTCTCCATAGAACGCCTGAGATATAACGCCTACAACAATCACGACTACCGCTGCAATTCCAAGCCATTCAAGTGTCTGGGAACCTCTTTCGTTTTTAACCGGAGCTGCTACCACCATCAGTAATTTAAGTGTCCATTCGTTTAACATTTTCATTTTTATTCCTCCTGGATTGTTTTTAAAATAAATTCGTTAAGCTGTTGTCGCCATAAATCAGATTCAATATCATCAGTCCTGCTACCATCAAAATCGACACCGGCGCCACAATAAAAGTCGTTACCAGCGTCACTTTCGGTGAAGCCTTTGCTGCAAGCTCTTTGACCTGTTCTTCTCTTAACTGCCTCATATCCTCTGCCTGCAGCTTAAAGGTTGAGGCGACCGGAACGCCAAGCTTCATTCCCTGAAGGAGTGATTTTATCAGCTGCTGGAATTCCTGGTTGCTGTTACGTTCAAGGAGATTGCGGTAGGCGTGCTCACGCTGTACGCCTAAGTCGATCTCCTGGATAAAGCGGGTGAATTCTTCTCTGAGCGGACCATCAAAAAAGCGGATCACCTCCCTTAAAGCCTGGTCCAGACTTACACCTGCCTGAAGGCTTGTACTGACAGTATCCAGAAAGTCCGGAAGATCCATCCGCAGGGCCTGCTGACGCTGTTTGACCTGCTGACGTATGACAATAATCGGCAGGAAATATCCAAGCAGCGGTGTCAGTACAATGCCAAATTGTGATAGCGGCAGTCCAAGGAAGAAGAAAAACATTCCGAGGAAAAAGCCGACTGTCATTAGCATCATCTTCAGCCCCTGAAAACGCGCAACTGTCAACTCATATGGATTACCCGATTTCTTCAGCCAGTCTGCTACATCCTGATTGACACTGAAGAAGTTGATGCGCTGGCCAAGGTCTGCAAATTCATCTGCGAATTTAGTTGCCTTGTCGATAAACCCTGCACGCTGCTTACGCTTCTTCTCCTTTTTTTCGAATGCATCGACCATTGTGACGTCAGAGATATGAAGCAGCAATTCCCGTTTTTCTTTGATATAGACGGACCAGTTCCTGAGTCCGAGCAGGACGAGAAACCAGAACAGCACAATACATAAAATGATTAAGGCATCCATCTTGATCACCTACACTTTGATATTCGTAATCTTCCGGATCAGGAAGAACGAAAGAATGATGCCTGCACCGAACAATGCAAGGATGATGAGCCCTGGTGTGGTGGTCAGCGGGTCAGTGAAGCCGTCCATCACATTGTTCATGACGAGCAGGATGAAAATTGGCATTGCCGGTACAATGATTGAGATGTAACGCTGTTCTGACGTCATTGTCCGGATTGTCTGATGCAGAATTTTTCTGTCTTCGAGTGTGGTTGCCATCGTCTCAAGTGTGGAAGCAAGGTTGCCTCCTGTTTTTTTCTGGATCAGGAGGGTGGCTGCAAAGAGCTGAAAGTCTCTTGAGGTATTTCGCTCCTGCACTTTTTTCAGCACTTGTTCAAGCGGTACACCGAGTTTGAGTTCGTATGACATCCTTTTAAATTCTTCTTTAGCTGGCGTGCTGACTTCATTTGCTACAAGGTCAATCCCCTGCGTTACCGTCATCCCGCTCTTAGAAGCATTCGCAAGCAGCCGGCAGACTTCACTCAGCTGTTCATTAAAGCGCTCCTCATAGCGGTTTTTACGTAAATAGAAGAGCAGGAAGTGTGATGAAGCCAGAAGCCCGACTGTCAGTACCAGACTGATAAAAGCTGACATACTGAAAATCATGTTAAAGACCACATAAAGGAGCAGAAAACCTACAATATGAGCACCGATATACTCAGATGGCAGCAGCCCCACATTCGCCAGCTGCAGCTTTTTGTGAAGCTTTTCAGATGATGGTGACTCATCATATCTGTCTCCCAGGACGCTGATCGCACTCTTGCGCTTCTCTTCCGGGTACCAGGTGCGCATCTTCTTTTTCCAGTCCTGCTTGTGACGCCTGTAATCAAGCAGGAAGTACACCATGATGATAAGAGCGAGGGCAGCTGAACCAATCAGGCCTGCAATGATCATGTCCATATTGGTTCGCCTCCTTTTTGGAAGAGACGTTCGTCGAATTCAATTCCAAACAGTTTGAGCCGCTCTACACATTTTGGAATCATACCGGTCGGTTCGAAATGTCCAAGTACTTCTCCGTCTTTACCTGTTCCTGTGCGTTTGAAAATAAAAATGTCCTGCAGCTTTACCTGGTTATGGTCATCCACGTATACTTCAGAAATATTGACGATCTTCCGTTTCCCGTCTCCGAGACGCTCTGCCTGCACGATCATATCGAGCGCGCCGACAATGTATTCACGGATAATATGTGTCGGCAGATCCATTCCGGCCATAACGACCATGCCTTCTACACGATTGATTGCGTCACTTGGCGTATTTGCGTGAACAGTCGTCAGTGAGCCTTCGTGACCGGTGTTCATCGCCTGGAGCATGTCAAAGGCTTCAGGGCCCCGCACCTCACCGACAATGATCCGGTCCGGTCTCATACGCAGTGCGTTTTTAACAAGCTGACGGATCGAAACTTCACCTGATCCCTCCACATTTGGCGGGCGGGCTTCAAGGCCAACGACACTTGCACGGTTGAGCCGTAATTCTGCGGAATCTTCAATCGTAATAACCCGCTCTCCCGGAGGAACTGCCTTAGCAGCAGCGTTCAGGAGTGTCGTCTTTCCGCTGCCGGTTCCGCCTGAAATGAGTACATTCATTTTGGCTTCAACAATCGCCTGGATAAATGCAGCCATCGGTTCATCAAGTGAGCCGAATTCGAGCAGATCGTCCATTTCAATCGGCTCCTGTCTGAATTTACGGATGGAAATCAGCGTACCGTTCAGACTGACCGGCGGAATCACGGCATTCACACGACTGCCATCCGGTAGCCGGGCATCAACCATCGGCGAGCTTTCATCAATCCGCCGGCCAAGCGGTGCAATGACGCGGTCGACGATATGGCGGACATGATCATCATCCTTAAAGGTGACACTGCTTTCCTGCAGCTGCCCGTTACGCTCAATGAATACTTCTTTTGGACCGTTTACGAGTATTTCAGTGATGGTCGGATCTTTTAACAGCTGCTCAAGTGGTCCGAACCCGACACTTTCATCAATGAGGCGTGACATCAGCACTTCACGGTCGCCGCGCGGAATGACCACTTTCTCTTCCAGCATGAATTGATTCACAAGCCGGTCAATCGACGCTCTCCGTTCATGCTCATCGGCTGCTGTCAGCTGCTCAAGGTTTGTCTCAGCCAGCAGGCGCGTCTTATAATGATCGAGCAATTCTTCCAGATAAGGCGTCATCACCGACTGGACGCTTTCTTTTTGCGGTTCAGCCTGAGAGCGTTTAGTACGTTGAAACAGTGACATTGCATTCCCCTCCTTACTTCAGCATCGATCTTACCCACTTGCGCATATCTTTTGCTGCCGGTATCAATTTCTTTTCCTTCGGTTCTTTTCTGATGGGCTGTCCCTTATTAATGCCGGCCTGGACACCCTTCAGATCCCGTCTGATCTCCGCTGCATGCGGATAGGTAACAAAACGTTCAAGGTCTTTTTTGGACAGCTCATTTTCTTTACCGACTTCATTCAGTACAAGCTCCAGCCGATCCTCTGTCGGAATCCCAAGCTTCTGAAACAGGCTCTCTACATGCTTTAACACGCGGATAGACGGTGTATCGAGTGCAATTGTGTAGAATACTTTATCCGCTTCAATCAGTGCGCCATATGTTCTCTCATCAATAGAGGATGGCAGGTCCACAATAATAAAGTCATAAGATCTGCGGCAGGCTCTGAGCACTTTTGTGACAAAATCCTCTGTCAGGCGCTCGGCAAGCTCGGCATCTCTCGGACTAATTAACAGGTCGAGCTTGGAAAACGGTTCTTTTTCAGATACGTTTTTTAAATGGTGTTCGCTCAGCTCTTCCACGACCGGCTCTAAATCCATAATGGTCCGGTTCGGCTCAATGCCAAGGAATGTTTCCCCGCCTCCGTATTGAAGGTTCAGGTCAATGTAAATAACCTGGGCAGTTGATTCCAGCTTCAGTGTCTGAGCGAAAGCAGTACTTAAAAACGTCTTCCCGCTGCCGCCTTTTCCGCTGTAAAAACTGAAGACCTTTCCATTCCCTCTCTTGAAAAGCTGCTCTTTCGGTTGTTCAGCTGAAGCTCTTGAGACAATCGTTTCAACCCGGTCGCCCAGTCCTTCAAGGTCCTCCGGCATCACGAGATAATCAGTTACGCCTCTTCTGACGAGATCTCTGAACAGCTGGAAGTCATGAGATTCATGAATAAAGATGACCGGCGCATGCAGCTGCTCGGACTGGATCAGCGCAACACGTTCAATGTCGCCTTCATCATGTAGCAGTAAAATGACTTTGGGCTGTTTATTTTTTAGCTCGGATCTGAGATGGGACGGATCGAGCGCTTCTGTTTTTAATGTTTCAGGCAGCCTTGTGCGAATCGCAGACATCAGGGTACCTTCTCTTCCAATCACTAACACATCTAATTCTTCCATGGCACAGCCTCCTCTATTCGACACATGCGTCTAATCATTCAGGCTTACTCACCTGACTCTTCTTTTTTCTTATCAGCGGGCTTTTCTTCTTTTTCTTCAGGCTCTGCCGGTTTTTCCTCTGCTTTTTCCTCGACCGGCTCAGTCTCTTCTGCCGGCTCTTCTTCAGCAGCTGCTACTTCCTGACCGGAAACCCCGACATTCGCTTTAATCACCCGTACACTGTCTGCGTAATTCTGCATATGAATCAGCTCCGGGGTATCCTCAAGCGAAATTTCAACCTGAACGCCTGAGAACTGGCCATCGTCGTTCGCCACACGGGCTACTTTGACATCCTTCATAAAGATCTCTGTGTTATTGCCTTCATCCGTTCTATTCGATACCACAATATCGACGCGATCGAGCGGCTCAAGCGGTTCATCAAATGACACCCGCTCTGAAGACATCATCGTGACCAGCCGGTTATTCTCTTCTGTGACTGCCGATGCCTCTTTGAGCATATTTTTGGAAATCACATCCCCTTTAGATAAAGGAACAACAGATACCTTATTCATCAGTTCCTCAGGATCGCGGATATGCTCTGCTGTGACAAACTTCTGCGGGATGCTCTCAGCCGCAACTGCTTCAGGTGTAATCACGTCTCGCGCATCAATATCTGATCCCGCTACATAGACGGTCACCATCGTCCCAAGGTCATTGTTTAGCTCTTTGACCTTTTGAAGCGTGAAATATCCTGCTGCTGCTGCAAATAGAGCCGCAATGATGAAAAATATAAGCGCTCTTCTTTTCGATTCAATCATGACTTTCCGCCTCTCTTTCACTGACCGGTAAAATATAGTCGAATGGAATCATATAAACATTTTCTAATATGACATTCGTGTCGTTCATCACATTTTTACAAAGTGAGCTGAAATAGCTATTACTGTTTTTAATGGATTTTTGGATTACTGTCAAATCGTGGAGGAAATTGAATATTACAGGCAAAGAAGATAGTCCAGGTTGTATAAATGTAGTCAGGGACATACGAACTATGTATCTCATTTCACACATAGTAACTTGGAATTGATTCGACAAATTCCTCGATTTGATTGTTACATTCTTTACAAAACATGCGACCATAGCACCTTTTTCCATGGAACAGGATGGGAAAAACCTTGATTTTGAGAGGTTTGAAGCTGATATATTTGAGGTTGAAATGGTTTTGGAGTGATTGGGGGTATGATTATCGTTCAAATGCGCAGGGGAAAGATTCATTTATGATCACGAATTACTCTCCCCGCTAAAAAAACGACCTCATCAAATGAGGTCGCAGCTGTCACATATAAACGTTATTCAAGATCATCCGGATACAGCTCTTCAACCAATTGCTCCATCTCAGCTAACCCTGCATCTCTTAATACCTCAATTTCTTCCTCTACTTCAGACGTTACGTCCTTGATTCGTTCATCTGTTTCCTGATTTCGTCTATTCAGTTCCGAATCCTGGTCCATACTCAGCACTTCCTCTTCGTGTCGAAGGTAATCGAGTGTATGAATCATCGAAACGTGCTGTGACAGCCCCACCTTAAAGTTTTCATTAGAGAATGCCAGCATGGCAAAATAACTCTTATTGCTCGCGGATTGAACGTCAAGATCCGCCTGACGTTTCCACCTTTCCCAGCGCTTCAGGATTTCCTCTGTCTGATCAAACTCTTTTCTCAGCTCATCCGCACCCTGAACATTTGTAAAAACGCCATCCGCTTCACGCGCCACCTGACGCAGCTGATCCTGTGTTTCTGAGTCTGCATTAAAGCCGATGACATTAATGATTGGCGAGATATTACTGTCTGCAAATGTTTTAGCAACAGCAGCAGGATCTCCGTCACATGTCTCGATTCCATCACTGACCAGATAGATCAGATTCGTATTTTCCTCTCCATCAAGATCTTTAAAACTTTCCATTGCTGATTCAAGTGCACCTGCGACAGGCGTCCATCCTGCAGGCTCAAACTGATCAAGTGCTGACTGGAACGCATCTTCATCGTATGTGCCACGCTCATATACTTCCTCTATTGCCCCGCAGGACATCGCCTTATCCGCTTCGTCTCCTGTTCCTTCATGTCCATACACCCTTAATGACACATTCGCTTCTTCTGGTAACGACGATAAAAAGTCCTGTATTTCGCTCTTGGCCTGTTCCATTCTTGTGCTGCCGCCTGACTCTGCACCCATTGATCCACTCGCATCCAGAATAATTTCCACATTGTAGTTTTCTTTAAATGTATAGTTTCCGCTGGCTTCAGGCATACCGGATAAAGCGAACTCCATTTTCGCAATCGTGTCATTCGGATCCGGGAATGCTCTTGCATTCAGATCATACAAATAATCAAAATAAGCGTCATACTCTTTCTGAGTCGGTTCTTCAGGAAGCGGCGGAATTTCCTCAAGGGCTTCCATCAGCATTTCCTGATGCTCTTTATTACTTCTTTGAAATTGTTCTTCGCCAAAAATACCAACCTTTTGATCAACAAGATCCTGTGCAGTTTCGGCAGCTCCTCTTACATTCAATGCTTCAACTGCCTCAACCAGATCCCCTTCAGGTTGCCCGGTTTGCTTTACGCTAGCCTCTTCCTCAGCCTGATCTGCCGGTTTTTCCATCTTATCAACCGCTTCCGCCGTCTGCTCCGGTTCAGCCGGTGACTGCTCTTCTTCCTGACAGGCTGCTAATCCGAAACTAAGTAAGAATACTGACAACAGTATTGGTTTTTTCATTTTACAATCCCCTTTCACATAAACAATTATTAATGCGTCTAATTTACCAGCTATGAATCTCTTTCATGTTTTAATGGAAAATAGCAGGACTGTCAAATAAGGGGAAATCAATCTTTCTTATGGTATAGAAAATAGTTGCAGGCCGATTTTTATGAATCAGGTAAATGGTATGGTGTCAGAGCAGCTTTTTCAGAACTAATGACTTATAAAATAAGTAGATGTATTGGGGTGGATTGGAGAAAAACGGGGAGTGTATGACCATGGAACCTTTTTTAAATTGTTGCTTTGTTAAAATCCATTGTTGTTTCTGCACAGCTGGTGATCGAAGCGTAAGGGGGGGCGGACTCGCAGGAAGGGACGTGTGAGGCCATGGTGAAGCCTGCGGGCTCAAGGACAGGACCAAAAAACGGTCCACCAACGGAAAGCGTCCTCCTGAAGCCGAGATCAACAGCCAACTTTAAAAAAGCCTAAATTATAAAAAACGACCCCATCAAATGAGGCCGTTTCACATGAATCATTCAGTTGTCTTATCAATCACTTCTTCAGCAATCTGATCATAAATCTTACCCAGCTTATGATCTTCTGCGTATACAGATGGTGCAAAGTCGTCTTCATCCCAGTCAGGCTGCTGAAGCGGCAATTTACCTAAAAGCTCTGTGCGCAGCTCTTCTGCAAGCTTCTCTCCGCCGCCCTGGCCGAATACGTATTCACGCTCACCTGTCTTCTTGCTTTCATAGTAGGACATATTCTCCACTACACCAAGAATCGAGTGCTCTGTCTGAAGCGCCATTGCCCCTGCACGCGCTGCAACAAATGCAGCTGTCGGGTGAGGTGTTGTGACGATAATTTCCTTACTTGATGGCAGCATTGCATGTACATCAAGCGCTACATCTCCCGTACCCGGTGGCAGGTCAAGCAGGAGGTAATCCAGCTCGCCCCATTCCACTTCAGTAAAGAAGCTGTTGAGCATCTTACCAAGCATTGGTCCTCTCCAGATCACAGGCGCATTGTCTTCAACGAAAAACGCCATGGAAATGACTTTAACACCTTTACGGTCAACCGGAATAATACGCTCGCCGCGTACAACCGGACGCTTATTGATGCCCATCATATCAGGCACACTGAATCCGTAAATATCTGCATCAATCAAACCAACCTTTTTCCCCTGACGCGCAAGTGCAACTGCAAGGTTTACAGATACCGTTGACTTCCCTACGCCGCCTTTACCACTGGCTACTGCGATAAACTGGACCTTATTGCCCGGTGCGAGCAGGTTATCTTCTACAGCATCACCCTTTTGGCCGCGGAATTTCTCAAGTTTTTCAGGCTCAAGCTCTGTAAAACGGATGCCGACTGTTTCAGCTCCGGCTCCTTTAAGCGCTTCAACAACCGCCATTTGAAGCTGCATCTGTTCAGCTGTCCCTGTTTTCGCAAGGGCAATTTTCACGCTGACGTGATTCTTTTCTTCCTTAATGCTTACTTCCACAATGCCTTCTGTTTCTGCAAGCGGTGTATGTAAAATCGGATCATTCATCGAACCGAGCAATTCTCTGACCTGCTGTTCAGTTACCAAAACAAGACACTCCTTTTGAATTCGTTTTCATCTATGCAAGTATAACATAGGTGAAACACTCAAGTTCACTCAGGAGGCTCATCTTCTTTGGAATAATGTCTCAGAATTCCGATATAAATGGCAGCTGCCACCTGCTGCTGATAATCATCCTGCAACAGCCAGTACCGCTCCTCAGGGTTAGAAAGGAATCCGGCTTCCACCAGCACCCCGGGCGTCTCAGCATGACTCAGTACATAGATGCCGTCAATCGGCTTCGACTTCCTTTTACTGTCCGGAATATGCCGGTTCAGCTCATGCTGAATAAACCGTGCAAGCCGCTCATTCTGATCGTTATAGGTCGTATAAAATGTCTGCGGACCCTTCCATCTCGCTTCAGGAATTGCATTCAGATGGATACTGATAAATAAATCATTGTCTTTGTTATTAATCAGCTCAAGCCTCTGTTTTAGATCCTCCCGCTTGCGATCCCGAAACCCTTTTGTGTCTTCAGCTGCCAGGTCCTTATCCGTCTCCCTCGAAAGAATCACAATGGCGCCCTGCTCCTCCAGGTAGGCCTGAAGCTTCTTTGCAATCGATAACGTCAGGTTCTTTTCAAGTATGGTTTCATAACTGGCACCACCATCCAGGCCGCCATGACCCGGATCCAGCACAATCACTTCCCCCGTCAGCGGCAGGCTCCACTCCTCCACTGCATACAGCAGCGCACCTGCACCAAGTCCAACAAGCAGCACAATCGCTGCGAGTATGATTGATTTCCTCAGCATGTCCTGTCCTCCTTATTTTCTAGAGGAGTATATGCAGGTAGCGGGAGAAGTAGAATGCAGGGAAATATATTGCTTTTATCTAAATGGGTTAGTGTATGATAAACGAAAAGACATATTGAATGTAAAGGAGGATCCTCATGATCTCTTTTTTGATTACCTTTCAACGAATGATGCGTGCCATTTTAAGAGGGTTAAAGGAACCTGAATTTCAAGTACTGCTGACACTTACGATTTTCACTTTGATCTCAGGTACGATTTTTTACAGTACAGTTGAAAACCTGCGTGTGTTAGATGCTCTCTACTTTAGTGTGACTACGCTTTCTACTGTGGGTTATGGGGATTTCTCGCCTCAGACTGATTTCGGAAAAGTATTTACTATTGTTTATATTTTTGCGGGGGTTGGCATTATCATCGGGTTTGCGACGAAGATCTTTGAGCTGGCCAGTACACATCAGATGGAATTGAAGAAGAGGAAGGAGCAGAAAAAGAGTGATTTGGAGTGAAGACGTCGCGGATGGATATGACCTGGGATTTTACGGATGTGACCCGAAAATTTCTGAATCTGACCTGAAAAAAGTCTCGTTTCAGGAAAATGTGATCTGAAAAATCCGGAAAGTGACCCGAGATTTTGCGGATATGAACCGAAATCATTTAAATGTGATCCAAAACCTCATACACATCCAGCTCCACCTCTACTAAGTAAAGTAGAAAAAATTCTATCTATAAGACCATAAGAAAAACCCCCAGGCATCTGCCTGAGGGTTTTTGTAAGCGAAAAAGAAAATTAACGCTTTGAGAACTGAGGTGCACGACGTGCGCCTTTAAGACCTGGCTTCTTACGCTCTTTCATACGAGCATCACGAGTCAGAAGACCTGCGCGCTTAAGTGAGCCACGGAATTCTGGATCTACTGAAAGAAGTGCGCGGGAGATTCCGTGACGGATTGCTCCAGCTTGTCCAGTGTAACCACCACCGTTAACATTTACATGAACGTCATAGTTTCCAAGCGTTTCAGTAATGTTAAGTGGCTGCTTGATTACTTCGCGTAGAGTTGCGAATGGGATATAGTTTTCAACGTCGCGTCCGTTAATAACGATTGTTCCGTTACCTGGTACTAGACGTACACGAGCAGTAGAGCTCTTACGACGGCCTGTGCCGATATATTGAACTTGTGCCAAGATAGTTACCTCCTCTTAAATTGAATTAACCGCGTAGTTCGTACGCTTCTGGTTTTTGAGCCTGGTGCGGGTGCTCAGCGCCTGCATATACGTGAAGCTTTTTGAAGATCTGACGTCCAAGAGAGTTCTTTGGAAGCATACCTTTAATTGCAAGCTCCAGCATTTGACGTGGGTACTTAGTGCGCATTTCTAGTGCTGTACGCTGCTTAAGTCCACCTGGGTGCATGCTGTGACGGTAGTAGATCTTGTCAGTCAGCTTTTTACCTGTAAGATGAATTTTATCAGCATTAATGATGATCACGTGATCACCAGTGTCAACGTTAGGTGTGAATGTCGGTTTGTTTTTACCGCGTAGAATCGCAGCTACTTCGCTTGCAAGACGTCCAAGAGTTTGACCTTCAGCGTCTACAACTAGCCACTTGCGTTCTACTTCGTGGCCTTTAGCCATAAATGTTGTACGCATGAGTTTACCTCCTAAATAAGATTATATCGTTATGAATCGCTTCATTAGTTTTGTTGTATTTATAACACTTCACTCGTTGTAAGGTCCGGGTTCTTACATGAGGGTGAAATACATACCATAGGCTATCTTATAATGTTTGACACTCGTTGTCAAGGGGATGTCACACCCGGATTAGTTGTTTTAGTGATTTTTTTTATTTTTTGATGGTTTTTTAAAAGTTGGCTGATGATTTCCGCTTCAGGGGGACGCTTTCCGTGGCCGGGCGGTGAGCCCGCAGGCTTCGCCATGCCTGGTCTCACACGTCCCTTCCTGCCACTGGAGTCGCCCCCTTCCACTCCAATCATCAGCTGTGCAGAAACTCAAATGGACTTTTTAAAATTTTATTAACAAGCACCGGAAAAATTGCTTTCTAGTACTGTCAGCAAGCCTCTTCTAGTAATTCACTTCCCACAAATATAACCCGTGGGCAGGAGCTGTTTTACCGGCAGCGCTGCGGTCTTTTGCTTCAAGCATCCTGACCACTTCTTCAGGCTCATACTTGCCGTTTCCGACCTCAAGCAGGGTACCTGCAATAATGCGGACCATGTTGTAGAGAAAGCCATTTCCTTTTACACGGAAAATCAGTTCGTCTTCGAATTCTTCGATTTTAATAAAATCAATGGTCCGCACGCGATCGATGACTTCTGTTTTAGCAGATGAGAAGCTTGTAAAGTCGTGCTCCCCTTCTAAATGGGCAGCCGCTTTACGCATGGCTTCTATATCAACTGTGTATGGGTAGTGTACGGCATAGTGACGTCTGAATGGCAGGGCTACAGGGCTTGTATTGACGATATAGCGGTATTCCTTCGTTTTTACATCAAAGCGCGCATGAAACGTATCTGGCGCTTCCTCAGCGCTTAATATGGCAATGTCATCACCGATCTTCTGATTCAGGATGACCGGCCATTTCGCAGCGGGCACCTGAAGGTCTGTATCGAAATGAAAGACCTGTCCCATTGCATGAACGCCTGCATCTGTTCGGCCGCTCGCTGTGATGCGGACAAACCTGCCTTTATGCACTTCACTGAGTGCCTGTTCAATCTCTCCCTGCACAGTCCGCTGTCCGGGCTGCACCTGATAGCCGTAAAACTGTGAGCCGTCATACGAGACGGTGCATTTAATACGCATTGGTTTCACTCCTTAAATCCAAAAACGGAATGCTGCAAGAGCTGCTGCGAGCAGGACAAGTGATAGCAGCGCGAATGTATCGCGCGCCTTCCAGAATAACAGCCTGTATTTGGTTCTGCCTTCTCCACCGCGGTAACCGCGTACTTCCATTGCGGTTGCAAGATCCTCTGCACGCTTGAATGCATTGACAAACAGCGGAATCATCAGTGGCACAATGGCCTTGATCCGGTCTTTCAATGGTCCGCTCGACATATCTGAGCCGCGTGCCATCTGTGCTTTCATGATTTTATCCGTCTCGTCCATCAGCGTTGGAATAAAGCGCAGTGCGATCGACATCATCAGCGCAAGCTCATGGGCCGGGAACCTGATCTTTTTCAATGGATTAAGCAGACTCTCCAGTCCATCTGTAATAGAGATTGGTGTTGTCGTCAGTGTTAACAGAGAGGTCATAAAGACAAGCAATGTAAATCTCATTGAAATAAAGAATGCCTGACGGATCCCCTCTTCATAGATTCTAATAAACCCAAGTTCAAATACAATATTCCCTTCACGTGCGAAAAACAGCTGCAGCAGGAACGTAAATGCAATCAGAATCATCACAGGCTTTAAGCCACTCATCAGAAATCTGAGTGACAGTCCTGAGAGCTTGATACTTGCGTAGGTAAATGCGGCTGCCACCACGTAGCCCCATACATCATTTGCAATAAAAATAATCGCAATAAAGGCAAATACAAAGATCAGTTTCGCACGCGGGTCCATCCGGTGGGCAATGGAGTCCGCCGGAATATAGCGTCCGAAAATCATTTTCTCCATCATAATGGATCGCCTCCCTGCTTCAGCATGTCAGCGAGTTCATCCATTGTCAGGCACACTTTTGGAAATGGTTTTCCTGCTTTTTCTTCAAGCATCCGCTGAAATTTCACAACCTCAGGCACACCAAGCCCCCACTTTGCAAGACGTGCTGTGTCACTGAAAAGATCCCTCGGCGGCGCTTCATGCACCTTTCTGCCTTTATGCATCACCACAACTTTATCAGCGTAGCGTGCAGCGTCTTCCATGCTGTGTGTGACGAGCACCAGTGTAATCCCGCGCTCTTTGTGCAGACGATAGAACATTTCCATCATTTCGCGACGTCCGCGCGGATCAAGTCCTGCAGTCGGTTCATCTAAAATGAGTACCTCAGGCTCCATTGCAAGTACACCGGCAATCGCTACCCTTCTCATCTGCCCGCCTGACAGGTCAAATGGAGATTTCTCCAGCACCTCTTCAGGCATCCCGACTTCCTTCAGCCAGAAAGCAGCGCGCTTTTTCGCTTCCGCTTCTGACACGCCAAAGTTCATCGGGCCATAGCAGATATCTTTCATCACTGTTTCCTCAAACAACTGCTGCTCAGGAAATTGAAAGACAATCCCGACCTTTTCACGGATCGGCTTGAGGTCTTTCTCTTTACGCCCGGCTTTTACAGTCCGGTCTCCAATTTGAACCGTACCTGAAGTCGGCTTTAACAGCCCATTCAGATGCAGTAAAAGCGTCGACTTCCCGGAGCCCGTATGACCGATAATCGCGGTACACTGTCCTTCAGGAATTTTAAAGCTCACGTCCTCCACTGCTTTTTTTTCAAACGGGGAATTCGCCGCATAGCGGTACTCTACTTGCTCAAGTATGATGTCCATAACTCATTCACCAACTCTTCTTCCGTCAAAGGCTTCCGCTCAAGTGGAATACCTTTTTCGTTTAATACGTGCGCCATTTTCAGAGGAAACGGCAGATCCAGCCCAAGGTCCACAAGCTCCTGACCAAGTGCGAAAATCTCCTCCGGTGTTCCTTCCCTGTACACTTCTCCCTGATTCATCACAATGATGCGGTCTGCCTTTGCAGCTTCTTCAAGGTCATGTGTAATGGACAGCACGGTCATCTCTTCCTGTCTCTTAAGCTCTCTTACAAGCTCGATCACCTCTGCACGTCCGGCAGGATCAAGCATGGAAGTCGCTTCATCTAAAATAATAATATCGGGTCTGAGTGCAAGCACACTTGCCATCGCAACACGCTGCTTCTGGCCGCCTGACAGATGATGGGGCTCATGTTGAAGAAACTCATCCATCTTCACCTGCTTCAATGCAGTCTGAACACGCTCCACCATAATTTCCTGAGGGATGCCGTGGTTCTCAAGACCAAACGCAACATCATCCTGAACCGTAGTCCCGACAAACTGATTGTCCGGATTTTGAAACACCATGCCAATGTGCCGGCGCGTGTCCCAGACGGTGTCTTTATTCAACCCGATCCCTGCGATGGTGACAGATCCCTGTTCAGGGAAGTAAAGCCCGTTCATCAGCTTGGCGAGGGTGGATTTGCCTGATCCGTTATGTCCGACAATTGCTGTCCACTCACCTGATTTGATGGAGATGGAGACGTTTTTTAATACTTCTCTTTCTGTTCCGGGGTATTTAAATGTAATGTTCTCTAGTGAAATCATATTGCTCATTGTTCCGGAACTCCTTTCATCTATTCTCTGCTCTGCTTATTACTTCAAGAACCGCTGATGATTTCCGCTTCAGGCGGACGCTTTCCGCGGCCGGGCGGTGAGCCAGCAGGCTTCGCCATGCTCTGTCTCACATGTCCCTTCCTGCCGCAGGAGTCGCCGCCTTACGCTCCAATCACCAGCTGAGCTTTCATTTATAGTTAGCTTACTTCTTACAAAAGAGAATACCTCAGTCTATTATCTATATATTTAAAATCACATTCAGAGAATTGATTGTAGTGGAAATCATCCCTCTGAAGCGGAGATCAATTCTCGTTTATTTTTATACTAAACTCCATCAAACTCTCCCCTGAGTTTAACATAGCTTAATACAAAAAAAGCGCGCACCTCATTCAAGGAAATGCGCAAGTTTGTGACTTATTTATTTCCGTTTCCATTGTGACGATGGATGAATGAGGTGCTTAGAGCTAGACGGGACAGGCGGACCTGCCCATCGTAGCGCTCTGCTTTTTGCGTGTCGTATGAATCGTTAAACAAAGAGGGCGAGAGCAGTTAGGCTCCGCCCTCTCTGTGTGTAATCTGAATTATACTAATTCGATGATTACCATTGGTGCGCCGTCTCCGCGACGAGGACCAACTTTCATGATACGAGTGTATCCACCCTGACGTTCAGTGTAACGAGGTGCTACATCGTTGAAAAGCTTTTGAAGAGCATATACTGTAGACTCTTCGCCTTCTTCGTTCTTAACAGTTGCCTGATCGCGACGGATGAAAGCAGCTGCCTGACGACGTGCGTGCAGGTCACCACGTTTACCAAGAGTGATCATTTTTTCTACTGTTGAGCGAAGTTCTTTCGCGCGAGCTTCAGTTGTTTCAATACGTTCGTTGACGATAAGGTCAGTTGTAAGGTCACGTAGAAGTGCTTTACGCTGAGAGCTTGTACGTCCTAACTTTCTGTAAGCCATGAAGGGTTCCCTCCTTTATTAAAATTCTGTTCTATCGGTCAATTAGTCTTCTTTGCGAAGGCCTAACCCAAGTTCATCTAATTTCGCCTTAACTTCTTCAAGGGATTTACGTCCAAGGTTACGCACTTTCATCATATCCTCTTCTGACTTGTTAGCCAGTTCCTGGACTGTGTTGATTCCTGCACGCTTCAGGCAGTTGTAAGAACGGACAGATAGATCAAGTTCTTCGATGGTCATCTCCAATACTTTCTCTTTCTGATCTTCTTCTTTTTCTACCATGATTTCTGCATTCTGTGCTTCGTTCGTTAATCCAACGAAAATATTAAGGTGTTCAGTCAGAATCTTAGCACCTAGAGCAACAGCTTCTTTCGGGCCAATGCTTCCGTCTGTCCAGACATCAAGTGAAAGCTTATCGAAGTTAGTCAGCTGACCAACACGAGTGTTTTCAACCTGATAGTTTACACGGGAAACAGGTGTGTAGATTGAATCAACCGGAATAACTCCAATTGGTAAATCTTCACGCTTGTTCTGGTCTGCTGGTGTATAACCGCGTCCTCTTGATGCAGTTAAACGCATGCGAAGGTGGCCGTTTTTCCCAACTGTTGCAAGGTATAGATCCGGGTTAAGAATCTCTACATCGCTGTCGTGAGTAATATCGGCTGCAGTTACCTGTCCATCACCCTGAACATCAATTTCCAATGTTTTTTCTTCATCTGAATAGATCTTCAATGCCAGTTTCTTGATATTCATTACAACTGTTGTGACATCTTCTACGACGCCTTCGATCGTTGAAAATTCGTGCAGTACACTGTCAATCTGGATTGACGTTACTGCTGCACCAGGAAGTGAAGATAATAGGATACGACGCAAGGAGTTACCCAATGTTGTACCATACCCACGCTCAAGTGGCTCTACAACGAATTTTCCGTACTTGGCATCATCGCTGATCTCAACCGTTTCAATTTTTGGCTTTTCAATTTCGATCATTCAAATTTACCCTCCTTCAAAACGTCGAAATCCCGGAATGTATTCCGAAATTCCCCATGTTTACGGTTCCCATTGTGCTTTACAACTGGATCTATCTTTTCTGTAAGAAGGAAACGCCTCTTCCAGTATTGACCAGAATCAGCCGATCTTATACAGAAAAATTAAACACGACGACGCTTTGGCGGGCGGCAGCCATTGTGAGGTACTGGCGTTACGTCTTTGATTGCCGTTACGTCAAGACCTGCAGCTTGTAGTGCGCGGATAGCCGCTTCACGACCTGCACCAGGACCTTTTACTGTTACTTCTAGAGTTCTTAGTCCGTGTTCCATTGAAGCTTTAGCTGCTGTTTCAGCTGCCATTTGCGCTGCGAATGGAGTAGACTTACGAGATCCGCGGAAGCCTAGTGCACCAGCACTTGACCATGCAATTGCATTACCCTGCGTATCTGTAATCATCACGATTGTATTGTTAAAAGTTGAGCGGATGTGTGCAATACCAGCTTCGATATTCTTTTTCACACGACGCTTACGAGTTTGTTGTTTACGTGCCATTGTAGGAAGTAACCTCCTTTACCTAATTATTTTTTCTTGTTCGCTACAGTCTTACGAGGACCTTTACGAGTACGTGCGTTATTCTTCGTGTGCTGTCCTCTTACAGGAAGACCACGACGGTGGCGAAGACCACGGTATGAACCGATTTCCATTAGACGCTTAATGTTAAGTGACGTTTCACGACGAAGGTCACCTTCCACTTTGTAGCTGTCAAGGATTTCACGGATTTTGTTAAGTTCATCTTCAGTCAGATCACGAACGCGAGTGTCTTCAGAAACACCAGCATCCTTAAGGATTTGACTTGCAGTTGATTTACCGATACCAAAGATATAAGTTAGAGAAATCACAACGCGCTTATCGCGAGGGATATCTACTCCAGCAATACGTGCCATTTACATGAGCACCTCCTTCATTATTAGCCTTGTTTTTGTTTGTGTTTAGGATTATCGCAAATCACCATTACTTTACCTTTTCTGCGGATGACTTTGCACTTTTCGCAGATTGGCTTAACAGATGGTCTCACTTTCATCTTATCTAAACCTCCTTAGTGGTTCGGAGTGCAAAAGATTATTTGTAACGGTAAGTGATACGGCCGCGAGTCAGATCGTATGGAGATAACTCCACAGTTACTCTGTCGCCTGGCAGGATTCGAATGAAGTGCATACGAATTTTGCCTGACACGTGTGCAAGCACAGTGTGACCATTTTCTAATTCTACCTTAAACATTGCATTAGGCAAAGTTTCAGCAACGGTGCCTTCAATTTCGATAACATCGTCTTTCGCCATCGAACAAATCTCCCTTCTTTATCAATCTTGCAGAGTGCTGACAAATGTCTGTACTGCATGACGCAGTTTTCCGTTTGTCACACGCCCTGTTTCGGATATACTATTTTGAACTTCAGGGGATACATAGTCGCATGAAGTCAAATGATGGATGTTTTTCTTTTTTGGCCGGTCAAACTTCCGGTTTTCACCGTCCGCAATTAAAACAAACTTTTCATCTAACCGATGAATGACAACCGCATATACTCCAGTATCGCGGCCCTTGTTCACCTGCACAATTTGCCCTATCCCGGGGGGCGAATCGGATTCAAACAAAAAGGATCACCTTCAATCAGGTTCTTGTCAGGATTTCGTAACCTTCTTCTGTGATCGCAATCGTGTGTTCAAAGTGCGCACACATTTTACCATCAACTGTTACGACTGTCCAGTTATCAGCAAGTGTCTTGACGTAGCGACTTCCTGCATTCACCATCGGTTCAACCGCTAGTACCATGCCGGGCTTCAGGCGAGGTCCTTTATCAGGCGGACCAAAATGAGGAATTTGCGGTGCCTCATGTAAGTCTTGCCCTACACCGTGCCCCACATACTCCCGTACGATTGAAAAACCGTTTTCTTCAGCATACGTTTGAACAGCATGAGAGATGTTCGATAGTCGAACACCCGGTTTTGCTTCTTCCAAGCCACGGTAGAGTGATTCTTCCGTCACTTCAAGCAGCTTCTGTGTCTCTTCCGGAATATCTCCTACCGGATAAGTCCAGGCTGAGTCACCGTGATAGCCTTTGTACTTTGCGCCAATATCAATGCTGATAATGTCGCCGTCCGCAAGCTTACGGTTACCCGGGATACCGTGTACGAGTTCTTCGTTCACAGAGGCACAAATGCTTCCACTAAAACCGTTGTATCCTTTGAAGGATGGAACCGCGTCATGCTGACGGATGAACCGGTCAGCAATCTCATCAAGTTCCTTCGTTGTGATTCCAGGCGCTATATGCTTTTGCAGCTCCTGATGGGTTAACGCAACGATCTTGCCTGCTTCGCGCATGATCTCAATCTCGCGAGGAGTCTTGCAAATGATCATTAGCGAAGGCCCCCAAGCAATTCATCAACGTCAGTGAATACCTTGTTGATATCCTGCTGGCCGTCAATGTCTCTGAGCACACCTTTTTGACTGTAGAAGTCAAGAAGCGGCTGAGTTTGCTTCATATTAACATCTAAACGATTTTGAACAGTTTCCGGTTTGTCATCTTCACGCTGGTAAAGCTCTCCACCGTCTTTATCACATTTACCTTCAACTGCAGGAGGGTTGAATACTGTGTGATACGTCGCACCGCAGGTCTTACAAATCCAGCGGCCGGTAAGACGCGTCATCAGTTCTTCTTTTTCCACCTTAATGTTTAGAACATAGTCAAGTTCTTTGCCAAGGTCTTTGAGTAATGCATCAAGCGCATCGGCCTGTGCCACTGTTCTCGGGAATCCATCTAACAGAAACCCTTCTTGGCAATCGTCTTTGCTTAATCGTTCACGAACAATACCGATCGTTACTTCGTCCGGTACCAGGTCGCCCTGATCCATGTACGATTTCGCCTTCAATCCAAGTTCTGTTCCGTTCTTAATTGCTGCACGGAACATATCCCCTGTCGAAATATGAGGGATGTTATATTTTTCAATAATTCTTTCAGCCTGAGTGCCTTTTCCGGCACCAGGTAATCCCATTAAAACAATATTCACAAGTAAGCCCCCTCATTTACGATGGGCTTCAGGGCTCGCACCCCAAAACCATGTGATTATCTCATGAACCCTTTATAGTTCCGTTTTACCAGCTGTGCTTCAAGCTGCTTCATTGTCTCAAGCGCAACCCCTACAACGATCAACAGGCTGGTACCGCCAATTTGAACCGATTGTGGAAGACCCGCAAGATTAATGAAGAAGATTGGCAGGATTGAAATTACTGAAAGGAAAATCGCTCCTACGAAAGTTAAACGGTAAAGAACGCTTGTCAGGTAATCCTGAGTCGCTTGTCCAGGTCGGATCCCTGGGATATAACCACCTTGTTTTTTAAGGTTTTCTGCCATATTCTCCGGATTCACCTGAATGAATGCGTAGAAATACGTGAACGCAACGATCAGTGCAACGTAAATCGTCATACCGATTGGCTGTGTGTAATCAAACACTTCCTGAATCGTTGTTGTAATGTTGTTCTGACCAAAGAAAGTTACGAGTGTCTGCGGTGTGATAATAAAGGAAATCGCGAAGATTACCGGAATTACCCCTGCAGCATTCACTTTCAATGGAATGTGTGACGACTGTCCGCCCGTTGCCGGTGCATTCTTGCCGCCTACACGCTTTGCATACTGAACCGGGATTTTACGCAATGCCTGCTGAACGAAGATTACGCCAACAGTGATTGCAACAACCGCAAGTGCCAGTAGTGCCAGAATGACGATGTTAAGGAAAAGCTGTTCCCCTGCACCTTCAATCTGTTGTGCATATAACTGATTAACGCCATTAGGAATAGCGGCCACGATACCTGCAAAGATGATGATGGAAATACCATTTCCAACACCTTTTGCTGTGATCTGCTCTCCTAACCACATTAAAAAGGCTGTCCCGGCTGTCAGTACGACTGCGATTAGCATGTACGTTGTAATCGATGTATCAGGGATCAGTGATCCTCCATACATACGATTAAAGCCATAAGACATTCCGATTGCCTGGATAAATGCCAGTACAATCGTAAAGTAACGTGTAAACTGAGCCAGCTTACGACGTCCTACATCTCCCTGTTTGGACCACTCAGCAAATTTCGGTACAACGTCCATTTGCAAAAGCTGAACAATGATGGAGGCCGTGATGTACGGCATAATGCCCATCGCCAGGATCGAGAAGTTGATTAATGCTCCACCGCCGAATGTATTCATAAATCCGATCAGGCCGGCCATTTCATCCTGTGCCTGAAGAACTTGTGCATCTACACCCGGAACCGGAATGAAAGTTCCGATCCTAAAGACCACCAACATTAAAAGGGTGAAAATAATTTTATTTCTTATATCACCCACGCGCATAAAATTGGAGATTGTCCGAAACATTAAACCACCTCAGTTGTTCCGCCGGCAGCTTCAATTGCTTCTTTAGCAGCAGAAGAGAATTTGTGAGCTTTAACAGTCAGCTTCTTCTCTACGTTACCTTTAGCAAGGATCTTAATTCCTGCTAATTCTTTGCTTACTACTCCAGTTTCGATTAGAAGTTCCGGTGTTACTTCCGTACCTTCTTCAAAACGGTTAAGTGTGTCAAGATTAACAATCGCAAATTCCTTGCGGTGGATGTTTGTGAATCCACGCTTTGGAAGACGACGTGCTAATGGGTTCTGACCACCTTCAAAGCCTGGTCTTACGCCTCCGCCTGAACGTGCGTTTTGACCTTTGTGACCTTTACCTGAAGTTTTACCATTACCAGAACCGATTCCGCGGCCAACGCGATTGCGCTCTTTGCGAGATCCTTCTGCAGGTTTTAACTCATGAAGTTTCATAGTGGCACCTCCTTGTTGATAAACATGAAATTAGATTTCTTTAACTGATACCAGGTGAGACACTTTATTGATCATTCCGCGAATAGCTTCGTTATCCTGCTGTTCAACAGTCTGGTTAGTCTTACGAAGACCAAGAGCCTGAACTGTTGCACGCTGATCTTTACTGCGTCCGATCACGCTGCGAGTGAGGGTAATTGCTAGTTTATTTGCCATCACTTATCCCTCCTTATCCTAACAGTTCTTCCACTGACTTACCACGTAGCTTAGCAACGTCTTCTGCACGCTTAAGCTGCTTAAGGCCGTCAATTGTGGCACGAACCATGTTGATTGGTGTGTTAGAACCTAGTGATTTTGAAAGAATGTCGTGGACACCTGCAAGTTCAAGTACCGCACGAACTGGTCCACCAGCGATGATTCCTGTACCAGGAGATGCTGGTTTGATTAAGATTGAGCCTGCACCGAAGCGGCCTGTAACAAGGTGAGGAGTTGTTCCTTCAACCATTGGTACTTCAATCAGATTTTTCTTCGCGTCTTCGATTGCTTTACGGATCGCATCAGGTACCTCTTGTGCTTTACCTGTACCGAAACCTACATGGCCATTCTTGTCTCCTACTACTACTAGAGCAGAGAAACGGAAGCGGCGGCCACCTTTAACAACCTTAGCGACACGGTTAATCGTAACTACGCGTTCTTCAAGTTCAAGTTTGTTTGGATCAATGCGACGCATCTGGATTGTCCCTCCTTTTTCTATTAAAATTCAAGTCCGTTTTCACGTGCAGCATCAGCAAGAGCTTTCACGCGGCCGTGGTAAAGATATCCTCCACGATCAAATACGACTGATTTCATTCCTTTTTCAGTTGCACGCTTAGCGATTGCTTCGCCAACCTTTTGTGCAGCTTCGACGTTTCCGCCGTTTTCAAGACCAAGCTCTTTCGTAGATGCTGCAGCTAGTGTTACGCCGTTTGCATCATCGATAAGCTGAACGTAGATGTGCTTGTTTGAACGGTAAACATTCAAACGCGGACGAGATTCAGTTCCCGTGATCGTTGTACGAACACGTGCATGACGCTTCTTACGTACCGCATTCTTGTCAACTTTAGTAATCAATCAAGGTCACTCCTTTCATGCGCCTAGGCGGCATTATTTACCTGTTTTACCTTCTTTACGACGAACATATTCGCCTTCGTAACGGATTCCTTTACCTTTGTAAGGCTCTGGAGGACGTACGTCACGGATGTTTGCAGCTAGTGCGCCAACGCGCTCTTTGCTTGCGCCTTTAATTGTAACCTTTGTGTTTGAAGGAACTTCGATTTCGATTCCTTCTTCCGGTGTGATCTCAACTGGGTGAGAGTATCCTACGTTAAGAACAAGCTTGTTACCTTGTTTCTGTGCACGATATCCAACCCCGATAAGCTCAAGGCTACGTTCGAAACCTTTAGATACACCCTCGATCATGTTGTTCAGGATCGCACGAGTTGTACCGTGGATTGTACGGTGTTCTTTAGAGTCAGAAGGACGGACAACTGTAAGTGTGCTGCCTTCCTGCTCGAATTTCATTTCTGAGTTAAAAGTGAATGAAAGTTCACCTTTAGGTCCTTTAGCAGTAACATGTGAACCGTCAAAAGTTAATGTTACATCTGAAGGTACCTCGATTGGTTTTTTTCCTACACGAGACATTTTGTTGCACCTCTCTTTCGATTAAAAAATATTACCAGACGTATGCTAGAACTTCTCCGCCAACTTGCTTAGCGCGAGCTTCTTTGTCAGTTACAACGCCAGTTGAAGTAGATACGATTGCAATTCCTAGGCCGTTCAGTACGCGTGGAAGCTCATCAGCTTTTGCGTAAACACGAAGACCTGGTTTTGAAATACGCTTAAGGCCAGTGATAACACGCTCATTGTTTGCACCATACTTAAGGAAGATGCGAATGATACCCTGCTTGCTGTCCTCGATATATTCAACGTCACGGATGAAACCTTCACGCTTAAGGATTTCTGCGATTTCTTTCTTCATGTTAGAAGCAGGTACCTCTAGCTTCTCGTGACGAACTTGATTCGCATTACGGATGCGAGTCAGAAGATCTGCGATTGGATCTGTCATTGTCATATTAATTTACCTCCTTCCCAAAATCGGGTATTACCAGCTGGCTTTCTTAACGCCAGGAATTTGACCCTTGTATGCTAGTTCACGGAAACAAATACGGCACAGCTTGAATTTACGTAGTACTGAGTGTGGACGTCCGCAACGTTCGCAACGTGTATACTCTTGTACTTTAAATTTTTGCTTGCGCTGTTGTTTCGCAATCATTGATTTTTTAGCCACGTTTACGCCTCCCTTTTATAGAGATTACTTTTGGAATGGCATACCGAATTGTGTTAGAAGCTCACGAGACTCTTCGTCTGAGTTAGCTGTCGTTACAATTACGATGTCCATGCCACGTACTTTGTTCACTTTGTCATAATCGATCTCTGGGAAGATAAGCTGCTCTTTAACACCAAGAGTGTAGTTACCGCGACCGTCGAAAGACTTTTTAGATACTCCGCGGAAGTCACGTACACGTGGAAGAGATACAGAGATTAGCTTGTCTAGGAAGTCATACATACGCTCGCCGCGAAGTGTAACTTTCGCACCGATTGGCATACCTTCACGAAGACGGAAGCCTGCGATAGATTTCTTAGCTTTTGTAATCAAAGGCTTTTGACCAGTGATTGTCGTAAGCTCCTCTACAGCTGTATCTAGTGATTTAGTGTTTTGAACTGCTTCACCAACACCCATGTTGATTACGATTTTTTCGATTTTTGGCACCTGCATTACAGAAGTGTAATCGAACTTCTTAACTAGAGCAGGTGTAATTTCATTATTGAACTTTTCTTTTAGGCGGTTCATGCTTGAGTACCTCCCCTCTTCATTAACTATTTATCTAAAGATTCACCTGATTTTTTAGCAATACGTACTTTCTTGCCGTCCTCAACTTTGTAACCAACGCGTGTTGGTTCGTTTGTTTTCGGATCGATCAGCATCACGTTTGATACGTGAATAGCTGCCTCCATATTGGAGATTCCACCTTGTGGATTCATTTGTGAAGGTTTTGAATGTTTCTTAACGATATTCACACCTTCAACAACTACGCGGTCAGTTTTCGGAGAAGCAGCAAGAACAGTACCTGTTTTGCCTTTATCTTTTCCGGAAATAACCATTACTTTGTCGCCTTTTTTAACGTGCATCCTGTCGCACCTCCTTGATACGGTGGTTGATTATCAATTAAAGAACTTCTGGTGCTAGAGAAACAATCTTCATGAAGTTGCTGTCACGAAGTTCACGAGCAACCGGTCCGAAGATACGAGTTCCACGAGGGCCTTTGTCGTCACGGATGATGACACAAGCATTCTCATCGAACTTGATGTACGTACCATCTTTACGACGAACGCCGCTCTTTGTACGAACGATTACCGCTCTTACAACTTCACCTTTTTTAACAACGCCTCCTGGTGTTGCTTGTTTCACTGTGCAGACGATCACATCACCAATATTAGCAGTCTTGCGGCCTGAACCTCCAAGAACTTTAATGGTTAACACTTCACGTGCGCCAGAGTTGTCAGCTACTTTTAAACGCGATTCCTGTTGAATCATGTAGGTTACCTCCCTTCGGAATTAACATTTCCGAACAATATATTAGATAATAACCGCTTCTTCTACGACTTCCACTAGACGGAAACGTTTTGTTGCTGAAAGCGGACGAGTTTCCATAATACGAACAATGTCGCCAACTTTGGCTTGGTTTTGTTCATCGTGAGCTTTGTACTTTTTAGAGTACTTTACTCGTTTGCCATAAAGTGAATGTTTCTTTTGCGTTTCTACTAGCACTGTGATTGTTTTGTCCATTTTGTCCGAAACAACACGGCCAGTGTAAACTTTACGCTGGTTGCGTTCACTCATGCTGCAAACCTCCTCTCAGTTATCAGTTGTTAGCGCCAATTTCTCTTTCACGAATCACGGTTTTCATGCGAGCAATGGCTTTTCGTACTTGACGGATGCGAGCAGTGTTTTCAAGCTGACCAGTAGCCAGTTGGAAACGAAGGTTAAATAGCTCTTCCTTCAAAGATTTTACTTTTTGTTCAATTTCGGCAGTGGTTAGGTCACGAATTTCATTAGCTTTCATTTGATTCACCACCAATTTCTTCTCGTTTTACAAACTTAGTCTTAACCGGAAGTTTGTGTGATGCAAGACGAAGTGCTTCACGAGCAACTTCTTCAGATACTCCAGCGATTTCGAACATAATCTTACCCGGCTTTACAACTGCTACCCATCCTTCTGGTGCCCCTTTACCGGAACCCATTCGGACTTCTAGAGGTTTCTTAGTGTAAGGCTTGTGTGGGAAGATTTTAATCCATACTTTACCGCCACGTTTCATGTAACGTGTCATCGCGATACGAGCAGACTCGATCTGACGGTTAGTGATCCAGCTAGCTTCAAGAGCTTGAAGACCGTATTCACCAAAGCTTACTTCAGTACCGCCTTTTGCCTGTCCGCGCATCTTTCCACGGTGTACACGACGATATTTAACGCGTTTAGGTAATAACATGATTAGTTTCCTCCTTCCTCGGATTTCTTGTGGTTCTTGGTAGGAAGAACTTCTCCACGGTAGATCCATACTTTAACTCCAAGCTTACCATACGTAGTATCCGCTTCAACGTGAGCGTAGTCGATGTCAGCACGAAGAGTATGAAGTGGAACAGTACCTTCACTGTAATGTTCAGCACGTGCGATGTCTGCTCCGCCTAGACGACCAGAAACCTGAGTTTTGATCCCTTTAGCGCCAGCACGCATTGTGCGTTGGATTGATTGTTTTTGTGCACGACGGAAAGACACACGGTTTTCCAGTTGACGTGCAATGTTTTCACCTACAAGTTTCGCATCAAGATCAGCGCGTTTGATTTCAACGATGTTGATGTGAACTCGCTTGCCAGTGATCTTGTTAAGGTCTTTACGAAGTGCTTCGACTTCAGTACCACCTTTACCGATAACCATACCTGGCTTAGCAGTGTGAATTGTAATATTAATGCGGTTAGCCGCACGTTCGATTTCTACTTTAGAAACTGATGCTTCTTTCAGACGACCTTCAATGTAGTCACGTACTTTAAGGTCTTCATGAAGTAAGTCTGCGTAGTCTTTTCCTGCGAACCATTTTGATTCCCAGTCACGAATGACTCCGATACGTAGTCCAATTGGATGTACTTTTTGACCCACGCGTTATCCCTCCTTTTTTTCAGATACCACGATTGTAATGTGGCTTGTACGTTTATTAATGGCACTTGCACGGCCTTGTGCACGAGGACGGAAACGTTTAAGTGTTGGTCCTTCGTTTACAAATGCTTCAGAAATCACAAGGTTGTTAATGTCCATGTCGTAATTATGCTCAGCGTTCGCTACAGCAGATTTTAATACTTTCTCGATTACTGGTGATGCAGCGCGTGGTGTGTGGTTTAAAATAGCCACCGCTTCGCCAACCTGCTTACCGCGGATTAAATCTGCTACTAGGCGTACTTTACGAGGAGCAATACGAACTGTTCTTGCAACAGCTTTTGCTTGCATTAGGATAGCCTCCTCTCAATTAGCGTCTTGTTTTCTTATCATCACTTGCGTGACCTTTGTACGTACGGCTTGGTGCGAATTCACCAAGTTTGTGACCAACCATATCTTCAGTCACGTAAACCGGTACGTGCTTACGTCCATCGTATACAGCAATTGTATGACCGATGAAGTTAGGGAAGATTGTAGAACGGCGAGACCAAGTTTTTACAACCTGCTTCTTGTCCGCTTCATTAAGCTTCTCAACCTTTGACATTAAGTGATCGTCCACGAAAGGTCCTTTTTTCAAGCTGCGACCCATACTGGAACCTCCTTTCGTGATTGCCCTACGGTTCGTTTGTTGAACCGTAGCTCAATCCCGTTATTTTTTACGACGGCGTACGATAAACTTATCGGACTTGTTTGTCTTCTTACGAGTCTTGTAACCAAGAGTTGGTTTGCCCCATGGTGACATTGGTGATTTACGGCCGATTGGCGCTTTACCTTCACCACCACCGTGTGGGTGATCATTCGGGTTCATTACAGATCCACGTACAGTTGGGCGTTTGCCTAACCAGCGTGAACGTCCTGCTTTACCGATGTTGATTAGTTCGTGCTGTTCGTTACCAACTTGTCCTACTGTAGCACGGCAAGTTGCAAGGATCATACGAGTTTCGCCTGAGTTAAGACGTACAAGTACGTATTTACCTTCTTTACCTAGAACCTGTGCTGATGTACCAGCTGAACGTACTAGCTGACCACCTTTACCAGGCTTAAGCTCGATGTTGTGGATTACAGTACCCACTGGGATGTTGATTAGTGGAAGTGCGTTACCTGTTTTGATGTCCGCTTCAGGACCTGACATGATTTCCATGCCTACTACTAATCCTTTAGGAGCTAGGATATAACGCTTCTCACCATCAACGTAGTTGATTAGTGCAATGTTTGCTGAACGGTTTGGATCGTATTCGATCGTAGCAACGCGTCCTGGAATGCCATCTTTCGTACGAGCGAAATCGATGACACGGTATTGGCGCTTATGGCCTCCACCATGATGACGAACTGTTAACTTACCCTGGTTGTTACGGCCACCTTTACGCTTAATAGGCGCAAGAAGTGATTTTTCCGGCTTGCTAGTTGTAATCTCAGCAAAGTCAGAAGCTGTCATGCCGCGACGACCGTTAGAGGTAGGTTTGTACTTTTTAATCGCCATGTCTGTTCCCTCCTCTTCTATTTATCGGTTTATTTTAAACCTCGAAAAATTCGATTTCTTTGCTATCTTCTGTCAGGGTTACAATTGCTTTGCGACGCTTGTTAGTAAAACCAGTGTAACGTCCCATGCGCTTGAATTTACCTTTGTAGTTCATGATGTTTACTTTCTCAACATCCACTCCAAAGATTTCCTGGATTGCGTCTTTCACTTGTGTTTTGTTCGCACGAGTGTCGACTTCGAACGTGTATTTCTTCTCACCCATAAGGTCTGAAGAACGCTCAGTAATTACGGGGCGCTTAATAATATCGCGAGCATCCATTATGCAAGCACCTCCTCTACTTTTTGAACTGCACCTTTCGTCATAACCACTTTGTCGTGGCCAAGTACATCAAGTACGTTGACGCCAGTAGCAGAAATAACTGTTACGCCTGGAATGTTACGTCCAGATAGAGCAACGTTTTCGTCAAGACCTTCAGTCACAACTAGGACCTTCTTGTCTAGTGAAAGGCTGCTTAATACTGAAGCAAATTCCTTCGTTTTTGGCGATTCGAATGAAAGCGCCTCTAGAACTAAGATGTTTTCTTCAGCAACTTTGCTTGAAAGAGCTGATTTGATCGCCAGACGACGAACTTTTTTAGGAAGCTTATAGCTATAGCTGCGTGGTGTTGGACCGAATACAGTACCACCGCCGCGCCATTGTGGTGAACGGATCGAACCTTGACGGGCACGTCCAGTTCCCTTCTGACGCCATGGCTTACGACCGCCGCCGGCTACTTCAGAACGATTTTTTACTTTGTGAGTTCCCTGACGCTGTGCAGCACGCTGCATCAGTACAGTTTCGAACATCACTGCGTTGTTTGGCTCAATGCCGAAGATGGATTCGTTAAGCTCGATATCACCAGCTTGTGAACCATCCTGTTTGAATACGGATACTTTAGGCATTCCTGTTTCCTCCTTTCCGATTAACGTTTATTATTTCGCTTTAATCGCGCTTTTTACTGTGATAAGTGACTTGTTAGGGCCAGGAACGTTCCCTTTTACAAGTAATAGATTACGCTCAGCATCAACCTTAACGATTGAAAGGTTCTGAACTGTAATTCTTTCTCCGCCCATGCGTCCAGGTAGTAGTTTACCTTTGAATACGCGGTTTGGATCTACAGGACCCATTGAACCAGGACGACGGTGGTAACGAGAACCGTGTGTCATCGGTCCGCGGGATTGGTTGTGACGCTTGATTGCACCCTGAAAACCTTTACCCTTCGATACTCCTGTTACATCTACTACATCGCCTTCTGCGAAAATATCAACCTTGACTTCTTGACCAATCTCATACTCGCCAAGCTCAACACCGCGGATTTCACGGGCGAAGCGCTTAGGAGCCGTTTCAGCTTTAGCGGCATGTCCTTTTGATGGTTTGTTAGCAAGCTTTTCGCGCTTGTCTTCGAAACCGATCTGGATTGATTCGTATCCGTCAGTATCAACAGCTTTCTTTTGAAGAACTACGTTTGGAGTAGCTTCGATAACTGTTACTGGGATAAGATCGCCGTTCTCAGCAAAAACCTGAGTCATTCCAATCTTTCTTCCTAAGATTCCTTTGGTCATTAGTCACACCTCCTATAATGTTTATTCATGTATTTTTTGTTGATTAAAGTTTGATTTCGATGTCAACGCCAGACGGTAAATCAAGACGCATTAGCGCATCTACCGTTTGTGGTGTTGGGTTCACAATGTCTACCAGACGCTTGTGCGTGCGCATTTCAAACTGCTCACGAGCATCCTTATATTTGTGGACCGCACGAAGAATTGTGTAAACAGACTTTTCAGTTGGAAGCGGGATTGGACCCGAAACACTAGCACCTGAACGTTTTGCAGTTTCAACAATCTTCTCAGCAGACTGATCAAGAATTCTGTGATCATATGCTTTCAAACGGATACGGATTTTTTGTTTTGCCATTATTTTCCCTCCTTTATCGCCTATTTAGGAATAGACATTCTCCGCAGAAATTTCCCACACACGAGCCATGGCAAAGCGGCCGGGTGTGTCGGCAACCTCCTGCATCATCGCAAGTCAAAGACCAACATTAAATATTATACAGAAAATAATTCATTTGTGCAACCCCTGTTGCAAAATTACTTTCTGAATACACTTTGTCTATTATAAGACCCTTCCGCCAGTCTTTCAAGTGGTATGAAAATATGCAGAAAATTCATAGGTTTTTCTGTGCGATGAGCTGATCGGCTGCTTCTGTCCATTGGTGATTTGTGCGAAATGATTTGTGTTTGTCCTGTAATAACGAACTGAAAGATAAGTAGTGAAGATCATCATCAGAGACCATATGCAACTCGATGCGGTCTTTTAATTTTTTCAAATCGCGATTGGCTGCAGCTGCCTTTTCATCTAAATGAAATAGTCTCGAGACCATGGCACCGAATCGTCTTTCTTCTATAGTAAAGTACCCTTCTCTCTCCCATCGTTTTAATTGTGCGATGTACTGTTGGTGCAGTTGGCTTTGATCAATCAGAGCAGCAAGCTCCCCTTCCGTGACAGGAGTGTGTTTCAGAGATTCTCTGTATGTAAGCATAACGATTGGCAGAATCGGCTGGATCTGACGCTTTGGTTTTTTAGTCTGCTTGTCATAGACTGATAGCCAGAGGTGGATTGGCTGCATTTGGGTGATGCTCCTTTCAGGTTAATGAGTTTCTACTATAGTAGTGTAGCGGATTTGGTGGATGTGGGGAAGCTGGATGATGAATGAGGTGGTGCATGTGTGACGCGGGCTGTGGTGAGAGATTGTTGCTGGAATTCGGTCACATGTGGAGGTTGTTGAGTCACATTCTGAGATTTTCGGGTCAGATACCGGATTTTTCGGGTCACATTTTTTCGGATTGGTGATTTTTGTATCACTTTCTCAGATTCCGAGTCACATCCATGAAATTTCAGGTCACATTCACCAATTTTTAGATCACATTCCTCAGCTGGTCTGATTTCTGATGCGCTTTGCAGCATTCATCAAAAAGGTCCTATGCAAAAATAAAAAAATCCTGCACCCATAAGGATGCAGGATCTGTATACGCAAGCAGAAATTACTTCTGGATAGAAGCTACAACGCCAGCGCCTACTGTACGTCCACCTTCACGAATAGAGAACTTAGTTCCTTCTTCGATTGCGATAGGAGAGATTAGCTCAACAGTCATTTCGATGTTGTCGCCAGGCATAACCATTTCTACTCCTTCAGGAAGGTTACATACGCCAGTTACGTCCGTAGTACGGAAGTAGAACTGTGGGCGGTAGTTAGTGAAGAATGGAGTGTGACGTCCACCTTCTTCTTTTGATAGAACATAAACTTCAGCTTTGAAGTTAGTGTGTGGAGTGATTGTTCCTGGCTTAGCAAGAACCTGTCCACGGTTGATGTCGTCGCGAGAAACCCCACGAAGAAGTGCACCAATGTTGTCGCCAGCTTCTGCATAGTCAAGAAGCTTACGGAACATTTCAACACCAGTAACAGTAGTTTTCTTCGGCTCTTCAGAAAGACCGATGATTTCTACTTCGTCACCAACTTTAACTTGTCCACGCTCAACACGTCCAGTAGCAACTGTACCACGACCAGTGATTGAGAATACGTCCTCAACTGGCATCATGAATGGCTTTTCAGTGTCACGCTCTGGAGTTGGGATGTAGCTATCTACAGCTTCCATAAGCTCATAGATTTTTTCTTCCCACTCAGCATCTCCTTCAAGAGCTTTAAGAGCAGAACCTTTGATTACAGGAACATCGTCGCCTGGGAAATCGTACTCAGAAAGAAGGTCACGGATTTCCATTTCAACTAGTTCAAGTAGTTCTTCGTCGTCTACCATGTCACACTTGTTCATGAATACAACAAGGTAAGGTACACCTACCTGACGAGAAAGAAGAATGTGCTCACGAGTCTGTGGCATTGGGCCATCAGCAGCAGATACTACAAGAATACCGCCGTCCATCTGAGCAGCACCAGTGATCATGTTCTTAACATAGTCAGCGTGTCCTGGGCAGTCAACGTGTGCATAGTGACGAGTGTCAGTTTCGTACTCAACGTGTGCAGTTGAGATTGTGATTCCGCGCTCGCGCTCTTCTGGAGCACCATCGATTTGATCGTATGCCATTGCAGTTCCACGACCATATTTCTTGTGAAGTACAGTTGTGATTGCAGCAGTTAGAGTTGTTTTACCATGGTCAACGTGTCCGATTGTACCAATATTAGCATGGGTTTTCGAACGGTCGAATTTTTCCTTAGCCATTACGGAATTCCTCCTTAAAATAATTAAAGTTAATTAGTTTTATTTTTAAATATGGCTTACCCTGGGAACGTGTCCCAGGAGTCACCATAGCTTACATAAGTAGTTATACTTTATTGTAAGGGTGAAATCAATTATTCACCTTTATTTTTTTTGATGATTTCTTCACTCACAGACTTCGGTACTTCCTCGTAGTGATCGAAGAACATTGAGAATGTTCCACGTCCCTGCGTGTTAGAACGAAGTGAAGTTGCGTAACCGAACATTTCAGCAAGCGGTACAAATGCTTTAACGATTTGTGTGTTACCGCGAGCAGACATACCTTCTACGCGTCCACGGCGAGCTGTAACGTCACCCATGATGTCTCCCATGTATTCTTCAGGGATCATAACTTCTACGCGCATTAGCGGCTCAAGAAGAACCGGGTTACACTTAGAAACTGCATTTTTAAGTGCCATAGATGCAGCAATCTTAAACGCCATCTCAGAGGAGTCAACATCGTGGTATGAACCATCGTATAACTTCGCTTTGATGTCGATTAGAGGGTAACCAGCAAGTACACCGTTGTCAAGTGAGTCTTCAAGACCCTGTTGAACAGCCGGGATGTATTCACGTGGTACAGATCCCCCAACGATTGCATTTTCAAATTCAAAGCCTGCTCCTTCTTCGTTTGGAGAGAATTCGATCTTAACGTGACCGAACTGTCCGCGACCACCAGACTGGCGGACGAACTTCCCTTCAACTTGTGCAGAGCCGCGGAATGTTTCACGGTAAGATACCTGTGGAGCACCCACGTTAGCTTCTACTTTGAATTCACGCTTCATACGGTCAACAAGGATATCAAGGTGAAGTTCACCCATACCCGCGATGATCGTCTGTCCAGTTTCCTGGTCAGTGTGCGCGTGGAATGTTGGATCTTCTTCCTGAAGCTTCTGAAGCGCCTGAGACATCTTGTCCTGGTCAGCTTTAGACTTAGGTTCGATCGCAACAGAGATAACCGGCTCAGGGAATTCCATAGACTCAAGAATAACAAGACTCTTTTCGTCACATAGTGTGTCCCCTGTAGTTGTGTCTTTAAGACCAACTGCAGCAGCGATATCTCCAGCATATACTTCAGCGATTTCTTCACGAGAGTTAGCGTGCATCTGCAGGATACGTCCTACACGCTCACGCTTACCTTTCGTTGCATTCTGTACGTAAGATCCAGAAGATAGTACACCAGAATAAACACGGAAGAATGTAAGCTTACCTACATAAGGGTCTGTCATAACTTTGAATGCAAGCGCAGAGAATGGCTCTTCGTCGCTAGCTGGACGAACAACTTCTTCTTCACTCTCAGGAACATGTCCTGTGATTGGCTTAACATCAAGTGGTGACGGAAGGTAGTCAAGAACTGCATCAAGCAGAAGCTGAACACCTTTGTTTTTGAAAGCAGAACCACAGATTACAGGATAGAATTCAACGTCACAAGTTCCTTTACGGATTGCAGCTTTGATTTCATCCACTGTCATTTCTTCGCCTTCAAGATATTTCATCATTAGATCTTCATCAAGATCCGCTACCGCTTCAATTAGCTTTCCACGGTATTCTTCAGCCTGTTCCTTGTATTCTTCAGGAATTTCACGCTGCTCAGTACGAGTACCAAGGTCATCTTCATAGAAGTATGCAACATTTTCAACTAGGTCGATGATTCCTTCGAATTCATCTTCCGCACCGATTGGCAGTTGAATTGGATGTGCATTCGCCTGAAGACGGTCATGCAGTGTTCCTACAGAATAAAGGAAGTCTGCCCCGATCTTATCCATTTTATTAACGAATACGATACGAGGTACACCGTATGTTGTCGCCTGACGCCATACAGTTTCTGTCTGCGGCTCAACACCCGACTGGGCATCAAGTACACCTACAGCACCATCAAGTACACGCAGTGAACGTTCAACTTCTACTGTGAAGTCTACGTGTCCTGGTGTATCAATGATGTTTACACGGTGGCCCTTCCATGAAGCAGTTGTTGCAGCAGATGTGATCGTGATCCCACGCTCCTGCTCCTGCTCCATCCAGTCCATCTGTGATGCACCTTCGTGCGTTTCACCGATCTTGTGGATACGGCCTGTGTAGTAAAGGATACGCTCCGTAGCAGTCGTTTTACCAGCATCGATGTGAGCCATGATACCGATATTACGAGTGTCTTTTAAGGAGAACTCTCTAGGCATTGGTCTTTCTCCTTCCTACTAAATGAGATTTGTGTTATAAAATGCTGAATCTTACCAGCGGTAGTGAGCAAATGCTTTATTTGCTTCAGCCATTTTATGCATATCTTCACGCTTCTTAACTGAAGCGCCAGTGTTGTTTGCTGCATCAAGAATTTCATTAGCAAGACGCTCTTCCATTGTCTTTTCTCCACGAAGACGCGCATAGTTAACTAACCAGCGAAGTCCAAGTGTAGTACGACGTTCCGGACGCACCTCAACCGGTACCTGATAGTTCGCTCCGCCGACACGACGAGCACGTACTTCAAGAACTGGCATGATGTTCTTAAGCGCCTGGTCGAATACTTCTAGAGCATCTTTACCAGAACGTTCCTGAACGATATCGAAAGCAGAATAAAGGATACGCTGAGCTGTACCTTTCTTTCCGTCAATCATGATTTTGTTTACTAGACGAGTTACCAGTTTCGAGTTATGAATCGGATCCGGTAAAACATCACGTTTTGCAACTGCACCTTTACGAGGCATGTGATTTCCTCCTTTCATAGGAAAATAACTTCTTTATATTGAATCGATTACTTTTGGTCTTTAGGTCTCTTAGTACCGTATAGTGAACGACCCTGACGGCGTCCATCTACACCAGCAGTATCAAGCGCACCACGTACGATGTGGTAACGTACCCCTGGTAAATCCTTTACACGTCCTCCACGGATAAGAACAACACTGTGCTCTTGAAGGTTGTGCCCGATACCAGGAATGTATGCTGTAACCTCGATCTGGTTTGTAAGACGCACACGAGCGTATTTACGAAGTGCCGAGTTCGGCTTCTTCGGTGTCATTGTACCAACACGAGTACAAACACCACGCTTTTGTGGTGATGAAAGGTTAGTCGCTTTCTTCTTGAAGCTGTTGTAACCTTTGTTAAGTGCTGGTGAGTCAGACTTTGAGCCCTTTGATTGGCGTGGATTACGCACTAATTGGTTAATAGTAGGCATGTTTATGTCCTCCCTTCTTCAATATTTTAAGCCCACACATCCAGGTGGTTCATTTTAGGGTAAAAACAAAGTCTTTGCAACTTTTGCTGCAAAAACATGTTTACATAGTAATGGCTACCGCAGCAGCACCAACCTCGATCCCGCACGCTTTCCCCAGCTTCTTCATTGAATCCACATGGGTAACGTTGACGTTCATCTCTTCAGCGGTGAGTAGCACCCGGTCAATTACATGGCGGTCGACATCTTCTGCAACGATGACTTCCTTTACTGACCCTGCTTTGAGTGCCTTTACAACTTGTTTGGATCCTACAACGATGTGTTTAGCCTGTGATACTTTTTCATAAGACATAATCATATCCTCCAAAGTAACAGGTTGTTAATTAGTAGCAACCTTGAATATATTATCATCTCAATGATAGGTTGTCAACAAAGTTTGTAAATAATTACGGTGTCTTTATAAAGATTAATGAGGATCGGCTGGTTTCCGGTAATCAATGTTGATTTGAGTAATCAGGACGACAGTTTGTTTTCTATCAGATCCGGCAACTTTTGCTTCAGAATAGAAATGAATTCATTTAGTTTGCAATTGATTGCTTCAATCTTGTATAGGATTCCTTCATTCTCTATTGAACACCTGTTAATTCCTTCATACGGAGTTGGAATTCCTTCAACAATGAAGAGCATTACATCATTTTAACATTTATCCCTTCAAGCAAGCTGATCATCCTGCAGATAACTTCCTATCTGCCTGGGCAAACTGCTCTTTTCCCGATTGAATTCATAATAGATAAAAAAGGTGACGCCACCAGGGCGCCACCTTTTTTGCTTTCACAGGCTGTGAATTATTCCACGGAAACTGCTTCTTCCTCTGGAATGTCTTCGTTTTCGATCTCAGCCTGGCGATAGCGCTGCATACCCGTTCCGGCTGGAACAAGTTTACCGATAATAACATTTTCTTTCAGACCAAGGAGCTCATCACGCTTCCCTTTGATTGCTGCGTCTGTCAGGACACGAGTTGTCTCCTGGAATGATGCAGCTGAAAGGAATGATTCTGTTTCAAGAGATGCTTTTGTGATCCCCAGGATAAGCGGGCGGCCAGTTGCCGGCTGCTTACCATCAAGCAGAACCTGTTGATTTGCTTCCATGAACTGGTGTACATCAAGCAGTGAACCTGGCAGCAGTTCTGTTTCTCCGGCTTCAATGACACGTACTTTACGAAGCATCTGGCGAACCATGACTTCAACGTGCTTATCACCGATTTCAACACCCTGCATACGGTATACTTTCTGTACTTCTTTCAGCAGATATTCCTGAACTGCAGCAACGTCACGGATCTTGATCAGTTCTTTAGGATCGATTGAACCTTCTGTCAGAACCTGACCGCGTTCGATGACATCGTCAACTGCTACTTTCAGACGTGCAGTGTAAGGAGCAGAATAAGTCTTTGTTTCTACTTCACCTTTCACTGTAATATCCTGCTGACGGTCTTTACCTTCAGTGATCTCCGTTACGACACCATCAATTTCAGAAATCGTCGCCTGACCTTTAGGGTTACGCGCTTCGAAAATTTCCTGGATACGTGGAAGACCCTGCGTGATATCGTCTCCTGCTACACCACCTGTGTGGAATGTACGCATTGTAAGCTGTGTACCCGGCTCACCGATTGACTGTGCTGCGATGATTCCGACTGCTTCGCCGACTTCAACTTTTTCACCAGTCGCAAGGTTCTTACCGTAACACTTCTCACATACGCCATGACGCGTGTTACAAGTGAATGCAGAACGGATTGATACTTCTTCTACACCAGCTTCAATAATCTGACGGGCGATATCTTCTGTAATCAGCTCATTGCGCTTCACGAAGATTTCTCCAGTCTTAGGATGCTTGACAGTCTGGTTTGAGTAACGGCCTTCGAGACGCTCTTCAAGCGCTTCGATGACTTCTGTTCCGTCTTTCAGTGAGCTTACGCGCAGACCACGGTCAGTGCCGCAATCTTCTTCACGGACGATTACATCCTGTGCTACGTCTACAAGTCGGCGAGTCAGGTAACCTGAATCGGCAGTCTTCAGTGCTGTATCGGCAAGACCTTTACGTGCACCGTGTGTAGAGATGAAGTACTCAAGTACTGTCAGACCTTCACGGAAACTTGACTTGATCGGAAGCTCGATGATACGTCCAGCCGGGTTGGCCATCAGACCACGCATACCGGCAAGCTGCGTAAAGTTAGATGCGTTACCACGGGCACCTGAGTCACTCATCATGTAGATCGGATTCAGGCTGTCGAGTGTAAGCATCAGCTTGTCCTGAATAACATCCTTCGCTGCTGACCAGATTGAGATGACACGCTCATAGCGCTCTTCTTCTGTAATCAGACCACGGCGGAATTGCTTCTGGACTTTATCAACTTTCAGCTGTGCATCGTCAAGGATTTCCTGCTTCTCAGGAAGTACCACGATATCAGCGATACCAATTGTGATACCTGCACGCGTTGAGTGCTTGAATCCAAGATTTTTCATGCTGTCCAGCATTTTAGATGTATCCGTTAAGTGGAATCGCTTGAAGACTTCAGCAATGATGCTTCCAAGGAATCCTTTCTTAAACGGTGTTACAAGATCAGCTGATTTGAAGTGTTCTTTTACATTCGTCGTCGGATCAACAAAGTACTTATCAGGTGTATTAACCTCAAGGTTCTCCATTGTCGGCTCGTTAATGTAGTGGAACTCTTCAGGAAGAATTTCATTAAAGATCACTTTTCCGACAGTTGTCAGAAGAAGCTTCTTATTCTGCTCTTCTGTAAATGTTGGTTTGTTTACAGCACCTGCATGGATCGCAATACGTGTGTGCAGGTGAACATAACCATTCTGGTATGCCAGAAGGACTTCATCCGCATCGCGGAATACTGAACCTTCACCTACAGCGTCTTTACGCTCTAATGTCAGGTAGTAGTTACCAAGTACCATATCCTGAGACGGTGTAACAACTGGCTTTCCGTCCTTCGGATTAAGGATATTCTGTGCAGCAAGCATAAGAAGACGCGCTTCAGCCTGAGCTTCAGATGATAGTGGTACGTGAACCGCCATCTGGTCACCGTCAAAGTCAGCGTTGTAGGCTGTACATACGAGCGGGTGAAGACGGATCGCACGGCCTTCAACCAATGTTGGTTCGAATGCCTGGATACCAAGACGGTGAAGTGTAGGGGCACGGTTAAGAAGAACCGGGTGCTCCTTGATTACATCTTCAAGTACGTCCCAAACTTCATCATGGACACGTTCAATCTTACGTTTTGCACTCTTAATGTTATGCGCAAGTCCGCGCTCAACAAGCTCTTTCATCACGAAAGGCTTGAACAGTTCAAGTGCCATTTCCTTCGGCAGTCCGCACTGATACATTTTCAGGCTAGGTCCAACAACGATAACTGAACGGCCTGAGTAGTCAACACGCTTACCAAGAAGGTTCTGACGGAAACGTCCCTGCTTCCCTTTCAGCATATGAGAAAGAGATTTTAGTGGACGGTTACCCGGTCCTGTAACCGGACGACCGCGACGGCCATTATCGATCAGTGCATCTACAGCTTCCTGTAGCATACGCTTCTCGTTCTGAACGATGATGCTTGGCGCACCAAGGTCCAATAGGCGCTTCAGACGGTTGTTACGGTTGATCACACGACGGTACAGGTCGTTCAGGTCAGATGTGGCGAAACGTCCACCATCAAGCTGAACCATCGGACGAAGTTCCGGCGGGATGACAGGTAATACATCAAGAACCATCCAGTCAGGAAGGTTTCCTGAGTTACGGAATGATTCTACTACTTCAAGACGCTTAATCGCACGCGTACGACGCTGTCCCTGAGCAGTTTTCAGTTCTTCTTTCAGCATTTCCGCTTCTTTATCAAGATCGATGTCCTGAAGAAGCTTGCGGATCGCTTCAGCTCCCATAGCAGCCTGGAATTTGCCGCTGTACTTTTCACGGTACGCGCGGTATTCCTTCTCAGAAAGAAGCTGTTTCTTTTCAAGAGCAGTATCCCCTGCTTCTGTTACTACGTAAGAAGCAAAGTAGATAACCTCTTCAAGCGCACGTGGTGACATGTCAAGAACAAGTCCCATACGGCTTGGAATACCTTTGAAGTACCAGATGTGAGATACAGGTGCAGCAAGTTCAATGTGACCCATACGTTCACGACGGACTTTTGCACGCGTTACTTCAACACCACAGCGGTCACAAACGACGCCCTTATAACGGACGCGCTTGTATTTACCGCAATGACACTCCCAGTCTTTCTGCGGGCCGAAGATTCGCTCGCAGAAAAGACCGTCTTTTTCAGGCTTCAGTGTACGATAGTTAATCGTTTCAGGTTTTTTTACTTCACCAAATGACCAAGAGCGGATCTTGTCAGGTGAGGCCAAACCAATTTTCATATATTCAAAGTTATTAACATCTATCAAGGAGCCTACCTCCCTTTTCGTTTAAAGGTTTCACCCTATTGTTGATTCCCAGTGTCACAACTATTCTTTCGTACCGACAGTTTCAGAAGCTGGAGCCTCTGTTTCCGGCGCAATGTTTAATGCATCAGCCTGATGGATGTCGTCATCGTCATCAAGGTCGCGCATTTCGATTTCTTCGTCGTTGGCAGATAGCATCTTCACATCCATACCAAGACTCTGAAGTTCTTTAATTAATACTTTAAATGATTCAGGAACGCCCGGTTCCGGAACGCTGTCACCTTTAACGATCGCTTCGTACGTTTTCACACGTCCGACAACGTCATCTGATTTGACAGTCAGAATTTCCTGAAGTGTATATGCAGCACCGTATGCTTCAAGTGCCCAAACCTCCATCTCACCAAAACGCTGTCCGCCAAACTGTGCTTTACCGCCCAGTGGCTGCTGTGTAACAAGTGAGTATGGTCCAGTTGAACGTGCGTGAAGCTTGTCATCAACCATGTGCGCAAGCTTGATCATGTACATGACGCCTACTGATACACGGTTGTCGAATGGATCACCAGTTCTTCCATCATAAAGAACTGTCTTACCATCACGTGACATACCTGCTTCTTCGATTGTTTCCCATACGTCTTCCTCATTGGCACCGTCAAATACTGGTGTTGCGATATGGATACCCATTGCACGGGCAGCCATTCCCATGTGCATCTCAAGAACCTGACCGATGTTCATACGGGATGGTACACCAAGTGGATTTAACATGATGTCGATCGGCGTGCCGTCTGGAAGGTATGGCATATCTTCTTCCGGAAGAATACGCGAGATAACACCTTTGTTACCGTGACGTCCGGCCATCTTATCCCCTACAGAGATCTTTCTCTTCTGTACGATATAAACGCGTACCAGCTGATTCACACCAGGAGGCAGCTCATCGCCGTCTTCACGGTTAAAGATTTTCACATCAAGAATGATACCGCCTGCTCCGTGTGGTACACGAAGTGACGTATCACGCACTTCACGTGCTTTTTCACCGAAGATTGCGTGAAGCAGACGTTCTTCAGCAGTCAGCTCAGTTACACCCTTAGGCGTTACTTTACCAACAAGAATGTCTCCGTCTTTTACTTCAGCACCAACACGGATGATTCCACGGTCGTCAAGGTTGCGGAGTGCATCTTCACCGACGTTTGGAATATCACGTGTGATTTCTTCAGGTCCAAGCTTTGTATCACGTGATTCTGATTCATATTCTTCAATATGAATAGAAGTGTATACATCGTCTTTTACAAGGCGCTCACTCATGATGACAGCATCCTCGTAGTTAAAGCCGTCCCATGTCATGAAGCCAACAAGTACGTTACGTCCAAGCGCAAGCTCTCCTGCTTCCATCGATGGTCCGTCAGCAAGAATTTCACCTTTCTCAACACGGTCACCTACAGCAACGATTGGACGCTGGTTGTAGCATGTACCCTGGTTTGAACGGATGAATTTCTGCAGTTTGTATTTATCAAGGTCGCCTTCTGTTTCCTTACCGTCAACATCTGTTAAGCGGCGTACCCAAACCTGGTTGGCCTGTACGCGCTCGACGATCCCTTCATGCTTGTTAATGACAGCAGCTCCTGAGTCCTTCGCAGAAACGTGTTCCATTCCTGTACCTACAAAAGGTGCTTCCGGATTCATAAGCGGAACTGCCTGACGCTGCATGTTCGCTCCCATTAAAGCACGGTTCGAGTCATCGTTTTCAAGGAACGGGATACATGCTGTCGCAGCAGATACTACCTGCTTAGGCGATACGTCCATATAGTCAATGCGGTCACGCTTGAAGACTGTGTTCTCACCGCGGAAACGGGAAACAACTTCTTCATCAAGGAATGAACCGTCATCACCAAGGCGTGCATTTGCCTGTGCTACAACATAGTTATCCTCTTCATCAGCAGTCAGATAATCAATGCGCTCTGTTACTCTGCCTGTCTCAGGGTCAACGCGGCGGTATGGCGTCTCGATAAATCCGAAACGGTTTACCTTCGCAAAGCTTGACAGTGAGTTGATCAGCCCGATGTTCGGACCCTCAGGTGTTTCGATCGGACACATACGGCCATAGTGAGAGTAGTGAACGTCACGTACTTCAAAGCCTGCACGTTCACGTGTTAAACCACCAGGTCCAAGTGCAGACAGACGACGTTTGTGCGTCAATTCTGCAAGCGGATTTGTCTGATCCATGAACTGTGAAAGCTGAGAGCTTCCAAAGAACTCTTTGATAGAAGCAATAACAGGACGGATGTTAATCAGCTGCTGAGGCGTGATTGTATTTGTATCCTGGATTGACATTCTTTCACGGACCACACGCTCCATACGTGACAGACCAATACGGAATTGGTTCTGCAGAAGCTCCCCTACTGAACGCAGACGACGGTTACCAAGGTGATCAATATCATCTGTTAAGCCAACGCCGTGCAGCAGGTTGAAGAAGTAACTGATTGAAGAAACGATATCAGCAATCGTAATGTTCTTCACGCTGTCATCAACATAAGCATTACTGATTACGTTGATTTCCTGGCCTTCTTCTGAATTAGGCACTTGAATTTTGATCGTCTGTAGTGTTAAATCTTCTTCAACGACTCCGCCTACCTGGTTGTAAGTAATGAAACCTACTCCGCTTTCAAGGTTAGGAATCAGCTTGTCAAGATTACGACGGTCAAGTGTTGTTCCTTTTTCAGCTAGGATTTCGCCTGTTTCAGGATCAGCAAGCGTTTCAGCAAGGACCTGTCCGAAAAGACGATTCTTAATATGAAGCTTTTTATTCATTTTATAACGGCCTACATTAGCCAGATCATAACGCTTAGGGTCAAAGAAACGTGATTCCAGAAGACTCTTGGCATTTTCTACAGTCGGTGGTTCACCAGGACGCAGACGCTCATAGATTTCCAGAAGCGCTTTTTCAACACTTTCGGTATTGTCTTTTTCTAGCGTATTGCGGATATACTCGTTGTCTCCGATCAGGTCGATAATCTCCTGGTCAGATCCAAAGCCAAGTGCACGCAGCAATACAGTAACAGGAAGTTTACGTGTACGGTCGATACGGACGTGAACAACGTCTTTTGCATCTGTTTCGTACTCAAGCCACGCACCACGGTTTGGAATTACCGTTGCACCGAAGCCACGCTTCCCGTTTTTATCCATTTTATCGTGGAAATATACACTTGGAGAACGAACAAGCTGAGATACGATAACACGCTCTGCTCCATTAATAATGAAGGTACCTGTTTCAGTCATCAGCGGGAAGTCTCCCATAAATACATCCTGGTCTTTTACTTCGCCAGTTTCTTTATTCAATAGACGTACCTTTACACGAAGCGGCGCAGAGTAAGTCACGTCACGCTCCTTTGATTCGTCAACAGAATACTTAGGCTCACCAAGGCTGTAATCAATAAACTCAAGCGACAAGTTTCCTGTGAAATCTTCGATCGGCGAAATATCGCGGAACATTTCACGTAATCCTTCTTCTAAAAACCAATCGTAAGAAGCTGTCTGAATCTCTATCAGATTCGGTAAATCCAGCACCTCACTAATACGCGCATAGCTTCTGCGCTGGCGGTGTCGTCCATACTGAACTAGTTGACCTGTCAACTGATTCACCCCTCAAATCAAGCATTTTAGCGTCCGTTAGTCCCATAAATAGAAAAAACGAACATAACACAAATAGAAAACGGGAAATCTCCACATTTTCTATTCTTTAAAACTTTATTTAAACCATTTTACCCAAAAGGCAGCCCATTTATACAAAATGGACATACTTACTGATATTAATATTTTTACATCTTATAATAGTAACACAACCACTATAGGCGGTCAATCTTTTTTTGCTTTGAAGATAAAGTAGCCTTTTTGCTTGTCTGCAACCTCTACACTTGAAAACAGCTCTTCAAGCTTCGCCCTGGCAGATGGTGCACCCTGCTTCTTCTGGATAACCACCCAAAGCGTCCCGCCGGATACAACTTTCGCTGCACTCTGCTCCAAAATACGGTGAACGGTTTGCTTTCCTGCGCGGATCGGCGGGTTTGTCAGAATTGCCGCAAAGGACTGCTCTTCAACCTGATCAAGGCAATCACTTTCATAAATTGAGATATTGCGAACCTGATTCTGCTCCGCATTTTCTTTTGCTAATTCAAGCGCCCGTTCATTAACATCCACCATATGAATCTTTCTCTCAGGCATCTCCTTAGCAAGCGTCAAACCGATCGGGCCGTAGCCACAGCCGACGTCAAGCACAGGACCGCTGACCGCGGGCTCTTCGAACGCTTCAATTAGCACCCTCGAACCGAAATCTACTTCATTTTTTGAGAATACACCCTGATCAGTTTTGAATTTTATTTTGTGTCCACGAAGTGTAAAGTCCCACCAGCTTGGCTTACTTTCAACCCCGGGCTTTTTTGAGTAATAATGATCCGGCATCGCGACCACCCCACCCTTCTTCTTTTCGATAAAAAAAGCCCGCTCTATTTCAAGCGGACTTTCTCTTAGGACAAAATTACTTAACTTCTACGCCAGCGCCAACTTCTTCAAGCTTAGCTTTAAGCTCTTCAGCTTCTTCCTTAGAAGCGCCTTCTTTAACAGCTTTAGGCGTGTTGTCTACCATTTCTTTAGCTTCTTTCAGGCCAAGACCAGTGATTTCACGAACCACTTTGATAACCTTGATCTTCTGAGAACCAGCTTCAGTAAGAACAACATCGAATTCAGTTTGCTCAGCAGCAGCTTCTCCAGCTCCGCCACCAGCTACAGCTACAGGAGCAGCAGCAGATACGCCGAATTCTTCTTCGATTGCTTTTACTAGGTCGTTCAGTTCAAGAACTGTCATTTCTTTGATTGCTTCGATCATTTGTTCTTTAGTCATGATATAGTTCCTCCTTGTGGAATGTTTTTAGTTTGGTTTGGATATTGCTATCCGGCTAACAGGGAATTATGCGCCCTGTTCTTCTTTTTGATCTGCAACTGCTTGAGTTGCAACTGCGAATCCGCGCATTGGCGCAGTAAGAACGCTAAGAAGCATAGAAAGTAGGCCTTCGCGTGATGGAAGTTCTGCAAGAGCTTTCACTTGTTCAAGTGAAGCAACAGTTCCTTCGATCACACCTGCTTTAAGTTCAAGTGCTTCATGGTCTTTCGCAAAGTTGTTAAGAATCTTCGCTGGTGCAACAACATCTTCAGCAGAAAATGCGATTGCATTAGGACCTGTAAGGCTTTCATCAAGACCTTCAAGACCAGCAGCTTCTGCCGCACGGCGAGTCATTGAGTTTTTGTATACCTTGAACTCAACGCCTGCTTCACGAAGCTGTTTACGAAGCTCAGTTACTTCTGCAACAGATAGTCCGCGGTAATCAACAATCACTGATGCTGCGCTTGATTGAAGCTTTTCCTGGATTTCTGTTACAAGCTGTTTCTTTTGCTCGATAATACTGCTCATCCTAACACCTCCTGTAATATTTGCTGTAGGCGTCATCTATACCGTTCCGATCATAAAAAAGCCTCTATGCCGGAAAGTAGACATAGAGGCGTATCATTTCAAATAAAAGAAAGTTCTTTTAATCGTCATGACCTCGGCAGGAAATTAAGTCACTCAGGACACCTGCTGTCTACGGTACAAATGAATATATAATTTCACAACAGAGAACATCATAGCAGATGTTCTCATATTGTGTCAATAATTTTTGTTAATTATTTTACTGTTACAGAAGATGGGTCAACTTTGATTCCAGGGCCCATTGTAGTTGTTACAGCTACTGACTTCATATAAGTTCCCTTAGATGAAGCTGGCTTTGCCTTCTGGACAACATCAAAGATTGCGTTGAAGTTTTCAACAAGCTTTTCCTGATCAAATGAAACTTTACCGATTGGCACGTGGATGATACCAGACTTTTCAGCGCGGTATTCAACTTTACCAGCCTTGATTTCATTTACAGCTTTTTCAACGTCAAATGTAACTGTACCTGTTTTAGGGTTTGGCATAAGGCCTTTTGGTCCAAGAACGCGTCCCAGTTTACCAACTTCACCCATCATGTCAGGTGTTGCAACGATTACGTCAAAATCAAACCAGCCGCCCTGAATCTTTTGAACAAGGTCGCTGTCTCCAACGTAGTCTGCGCCAGCCGCTTCAGCTTCTTTTGCTTTTTCGCCTTTAGCGAAAACAAGAACGCTTTGCGTTTTACCAGTTCCGTTTGGAAGCACTACTGCGCCACGGATCTGCTGGTCGTTTTTACGAGTGTCGATACCAAGGCGGAATGCTGCTTCCACAGTTGCATCGAATTTTACAGTGCTTGTCTTTTGCGCAAGCTCAATTGCTTCAGTTACTGAATAGTTTACTGAACGGTCAACAAGCTTTGCAGCTTCTTGATACTTTTTACCTTTTTTAGCCATTATAAGTTCCTCCTAATGTGGTTTTAGCGGAATAACCTCCCACGAATAAAGGTTGCGAGTGAAAGATCTTCAGCTTCGCAACCCTGTCCAAGACAAAACATCAATTAGTCTTCAATCGTAATCCCCATGCTTCGAGCCGTACCTTCAACCATACGCATTGCTGCTTCAACATCAGCTGCGTTAAGGTCAGGCATTTTTGTTTCCGCGATTTCACGTACCTTGTCACGCTTGACAGCCGCTACTTTGTTGCGGTTTGGTTCACCAGAACCTGACTCGATTCCTGCTGCTTTCTTAAGAAGAACTGCAGCTGGCGGAGTTTTAGTAACGAATGTAAATGAACGGTCTTCAAAAACCGTGATTTCAACAGGGATGATAAGACCAGCCTGATCAGCTGTACGAGCGTTAAACTCTTTACAGAATCCCATGATATTCACACCAGCCTGACCTAGCGCAGGACCTACCGGCGGAGCTGGATTAGCTTTCCCAGCAGGGATTTGAAGCTTTACCATTTTAATAACTTTTTTAGCCACGAGACACACCTCCTTAAGTCCGTGATGTGGTAATAGGGCTTTTGTTTTTGCCCTCCCACTCAAAACTGATTCTTTTATATAAAGAATATAAAATGTTAGTTCAGTCTCTCTATTGAGACATACTGACTTAAAAAATGTTACCATCTTTCAAATCATAATTCAAGACGTTCTTTTTATATTTTAAGGAAATTGGTGAAATAAGCGGTTTAATTTAAAAAGCAGTCCGGTTGATTTCCGTTTCAGGCGGAGGCTTTCCGGGCGGCGGTCACTGAGCCTCCTCGGCTCCGCCTGCGGGGTCTCAGCGTCCCGCTTTATCGCCCCGGAGTCCCCGCCTTCCACTCCAATCAACCTATTCTTTATTAAATAAATTGCGTTTCATCAATTGTTTGAAGTGAGAGTACACTCACTTATTCTTAACGAAATTCCATAAAATTAATCCAGCTTTGTAATCTGTGTAAACTCAAGTTCAACTGGTGTTTCGCGCCCGAACATGTTGACGAGTACTTTGACTTTGCCTTTGTCAGCGTCGATGTCTTCGATGACACCCGCGAAGTTAGCAAATGGCCCTTCGTTTACTGTTACGTTTTCACCAAGTTCAAAGTCTACGTCTACTGAGCGTTCCTGCATACCCATTTGCTTAAGCAGTTGTGTGACTTCTTCCGGCAGAAGCGGTGTTGGCTTCGCGCCGCCGCCTGATGAGCCGACGAATCCTGTTACGCCCGGCGTATTACGCACGACATACCATGAGTCATCTGTCATCACGATCTCTACAAGCACATAACCAGGGAATGTTTTACGCTTGACTGTTTTTGCTTTACCGTCTTTGATTTCAGTTTCTTCCTCTTCAGGTACGACAACGCGGAAGATTTTATCCTGCATTCCCATTGTCTCTACTCGTTTTTCAAGGTTCATTTTCACTTTGTTCTCATAACCTGAGTAAGTGTGAACCACATACCAATTCTTTTCCACGAAGAGATTCCTCCTTTTTAAGGCGCTGGCCTTTTTCATATAACACTTATCTATCTGACTGTCATAATGTCCAAAATTCATTTTAAACAATGAAAAAACCCGTTAAACGGGCTTTGACATGTCTCCTGCTATTGTACACGAAATGTTGATCAGGTGCGAAAAGAAAGCGGATTATAGAATCCAGTTAATGATCGCATCAATACCCATGTCGATCACGAAAAAGAATACTGCAACAAAGATGACTGTTGATAAAACTGTAACAGTGTACTTTGTGAGTTCTTTACGTCTCGGCCAGCTGACCTTACGCATTTCGGAAGCAACGTTTCGAAAGAAGTTGCTGATTTTACTCATGATGACGTACCCTCCAACCAGTGTTATTTCAAACAGCCTGCCAGGGGGCAGGCCATCATACTGTCTGCTTATGGACAGTATGAGCATTACAGTAGCGGCAAAATTTCTTTACTTCTAATCTATCGGTCTGCCTGTTTTCGTTTGAAGGTACCGAGTAGTTACGGGACCCGCATTCTGTACAGGCAAGGATTGTCTTTTTAGTCATAATGTTCATTCCTTTTCAGGATGTGCATCCTTTAAAAAATAACACTCTATGGAAGTCATGTCAATATAACATTCCAGCTAGAAAGTCAATTCCCGTGCCTCCAGATAGCGTTCTAATTTTCTTTTCACGCGCTGGAGTGCGTTATCAATTGATTTCACGTGACGGTCCAGTTCTTCTGAGATCTCCTGATAGGACTGTCCATCCAGATAAAGAGAAAGTACCTGTCTTTCAAGGTCACTTAAGAGCTCAGCTACTTTACCCTCAATTTTACTGAATTCCTCCCGGTGAATCACGAGTGCTTCCGGATCAGTCTGCTTTGCAGGTGAGATCACGTCCATCAGTGTCCGGTCCGATTCTTCATCGTAAATCGGCTTGTCCAGTGACACATAGGAATTAAGCGGGATATGTTTTTGGCGGGTCGCTGTCTTAATCGCTGTAATGATCTGACGGGTAATACACAGTTCAGCAAATGCTTTAAAGGAAGTGAGCTTTTCACCTTTATAATCGCGGATCGCTTTATAAAGACCGATCATTCCCTCTTGTATAATATCCTCTTTGTCAGCGCCGATCAGAAAATATGAGCGTGCTTTCACTCTGACAAAATGGCGATATTTATTGATCAGAAAATCAAGTGCATCACTATTTCCGCTGTGAATCTGTTCGATAATTTTATCGTCTTCCATTCCACTGAATACGTTTCCTGCTGTCTGAGTATGTGCGTTCAAAAGGATCCCCCCGCCTCTGTGAAACAAATAGATAGAATTATTATACTTTACAGAATTTTTAAGCGTCAACCGCTCATTTTCCGCCCCGTCTCCATTTTTCAAATATTTCGGCGATTTCGTCACTAATTGGAATCTTTGATACAGGGCGTGCTGATTGGTTTTTTTCGATCTTTTTAGAGATTTTCTTTTCGATTTGCTTCACTTCAATTAAAAGTTCGCGGGCAGACTTTCTGAGCGCTCCCTGACCAAAAATAGCCCATTGCTCGGTAAAATCACTTGTCGCAACGATCACCTGTGTCTGAATATCGTTTAATTCAATCGCAAGTTTCTCGATCCGCTCATCAGCTGTTTCATTTTTCCGCGTGAAGATGATCTCCACGCGGTAATTGTACATTTTCTTAGACATGCCTTCGACAAACTGCGCGTCAAAGATAATAATGACGCGGTGCCCGGTATACCCCTGATAATCTGCCATCATTTCAATCAGCCTGTCCCTTGCAGAGCCGAGATCATGGCTTTTCAGTTCAGTCAGTTCAGGCCAGGCGCCTATAATGTTATAGCCATCGACGAGCAGTACATTTTTCATCCCGGATCATCCTTCCAGCGGATGACGGCGACGGTAGATTTCATACATTAAGATACTTGCAGCAACGGAAGCGTTCAGTGAAGTGACATGACCGCTCATCGGAAGGTGGATCAGGAAATCACACTTATCACGCAGGATTCGGCTCATTCCTTTTCCTTCACTGCCAATAATCAGTCCGACAGGCATCGTCCCATCAAAACGGCGGTAGTCTTCACTGCCTTTTGCATCTGTTCCGGCAATCCACAGGCCTTTATCCTTCAGCTCATCAAGGGTACGGGACAGGTTAGTCACTCGGACAACCGGTACGTGCTCAATTGCCCCTGTAGAAGCTTTTGCGACAGTCGCTGTCAGCCCTACTGCACGGCGTTTCGGAATAATAATACCGTGTACACCAACGGCATCTGCTGTTCTCATAATTGAGCCAAGATTATGTGGGTCTTCAAGCTCGTCCAGTATGAGAATAAACGGATCTTCACCCTTCTTTTCAGCCAGTGCAAAGACGTCATCCATTTCTGCGTATTCATATGCAGCAATGGATGCGACAACACCCTGGTGCTGCCCATCCATCAGCTGGTCAATTTTCTTTTTCGGTACAAACTGAACGAGTACATTCGCTTCTTTTGCCAGCTGGATGACCTGCTGCATCTGTCCTTTTTGAGAACCTTCACCAATCCAGATTTTATTGATTTCTCTTCCGGCTCTCAGCGCTTCAAGCACCGGATTCTTTCCGCCAATAAATTCTTCACTCATCGCCCGGCTCCTTTCTGCTCATCTACAATCATGGAGATGGCTTTTACAATAATTTCTTCCATCCGTTCTTTACGGTCTGTTAAATATAAATAGCCGATTAACGCTTCAAATGCTGTACTGTAACGGTAGGTTGCCACATCTGTATTTTTCGGAACACTGCCGGACTTTGCATTGCGTCCGCGGCGGATAATCGCCATTTCCTCTTCAGAAAAAAGCTCCATTTCAAACATTCTGTGCAGCACCTGCGCCTGCGCTTTTGCTGATACATAGCGGATCGCCTCACGCTGAAGTGCATTCGGACGAATTGTACCAACCCTGAGAAGATGGTGTCTGACATACTGCTCATAGACACCGTCCCCCATATAAGCAAGCGCTAATGCATTCAGCTGTTTTGGATCCAGTGAAGAAGTTGAGTCATCCATGATTACCCTCTTCTCCAGCGGATACCCTGCTTTGTATCCTCTAAAATGATATTCATTTCCTTCAACTGATCACGGATCGCATCCGCTGTTGCAAAATCGCGGTCTTTACGTGCCGCTTCACGCTTGCGGATCAATTCGTCAATCTCTTCATCCAGCATTTCCTGCTCTTTCAGCTCAATGCCAAGTACAGCTGTTAGTTCTTTTAACGTATCTGTAAATGCATCAATCACGTCAACAGATGTATTCTTTTCTCTCAGGTAAAGGTTGGCTTCACTTGAAAGGTCGAATAACACTGAAATTGCATTCGCTGTGTTAAAGTCATCATCCATTTCCTTAATAAACGCGTCCTTTTTAGCAGCCGCTTTTTCAATCCATTCTGCATCATTGTCAGTGAGGCCTGAGCTCGAATTTCTGCGGTGCTTCAGGTTTTCATATGCTGTACGGATTCTGTCGAGTCCCGCTCCTGCCGCTTCAAGCAGCTCACGGTTATAGTTGATCGGGTGACGGTAATGCACAGACAGCATGAAGAATCTCAGCACCTGCGGATCTGCCTCTTTTAAAATGTCATGTACAAGTACGAAGTTACCGAGTGACTTCGACATTTTTTCATTATCAATATTGATATAGCCATTATGCAGCCAGTAGTTGGCAAAAGGCTTTCCTGTTAAAGCCTCTGACTGTGCAATTTCATTTTCATGGTGCGGAAACGCAAGGTCCTGACCGCCGGCGTGGATATCAATTGTATCTCCAAGGTACTTTCTTGCCATCGCAGAGCATTCAATGTGCCAGCCCGGGCGTCCTGCTCCCCATGGACTCTCCCATGAGATCTCCCCTTCTTTCGCCGCTTTCCATAGCACGAAATCAAGCTCATCTTCCTTGCGCTCGTCAGATTCGATTCTTGCCCCGATCCGCAGCTCATCAATCGACTGATGAGACAGCTTACCGTAGCCATCGAACTTTCTAGTGCGGTAGTAAACGTCCCCGCCTGACTCATAAGCAAAATCCTTATCAATCAGTGACTGAATAAATTCAATGATCAGGTCAATATTTTCAGTGACCCGCGGATGAGCGGTACCGCGTGCGCATCCAAGTGCACCAACGTCCTCAAAGTAAGCATCAATGAATCGCTCAGCAACTGCAGGCACTTCTTCACCAAGCTCATTCGCTGCACGGATTAATTTGTCGTCCACGTCTGTAAAATTGGAGACGTAATTCACGTCATATCCTCTGTATTCCAGGTGACGTCTCACCGTATCAAATACGATCGGCGGACGGGCGTTACCGATATGAATATAGTTATAAACCGTCGGACCGCATACATACATCGATACTTTTCCTTCTTCCAGCGGCTTAAACGGCTCTTTTTTTCTTGTTACAGTGTTATACATCTGAATGCTCATGGCTGTGAGCTCCTTTCACGTTCTTTCTTCAACTGGTCTTTGACAAAAGCCAGCTCTGTTTCAAGTGTTCTGATCCGCTCCCAGATTGGATCCGGCATATCCTGATGGTCCAGATCCCTGCGGATTTTCTTGCCGTCCCTAATGACGACTTTGCCGGGAATACCGACAACAGTGGAGTTTGGCGGAACATCTTTTAAGACGACTGACCCTGCCCCCACCTTTGAATTCTCACCGACAATAATGGAACCAAGCACCTTTGCACCTGTTGCAATCAGCACATTGTCTTCAAGTGTCGGGTGGCGTTTCCCTTTTTCCTTCCCGGTACCGCCTAATGTCACGCCCTGAAAAACTGTCACATTATTCCCGATTTCGCACGTTTCCCCGATAACCACACCCATTCCGTGATCAATGAAAAATCGGCGTCCGATTTTAGCTGCAGGGTGAATCTCAATCCCTGTCAGCACTTTCGCTATTTGTGAAATTGCCCGTGCAATAAAAAACATTTTCCGCTTATAAAACCAGTGCGCAACCCTGTAAGCCCAGATCGCATGAAGCCCGGAATAAGTCAGAACGATTTCAAAAGAAGAGCGGGCTGCAGGGTCCTGGTCAAATACAGTATCTATATCTTCACGAATTCTTTTGAACATACCATTCACTCCTTTCATTTTAGCCGATTTTCGTATAATTCCAACTAATACGATAAGAATTAACTGTTTTAAAATAGAAAAAGCGTCTCTGTCAAATGACAGAGACGCTTTTGCGCGGTTCCACTCTGTTTGAGGCAATACTGCCCCCAACTTAACCAGGATAACGGCCTGAACCGCTGTTGCCTACGTAAACTTTCAGCAAAAGACTCAAGGGTGCATTTCAGAAAACACTCAGCCCAAACCGCTTTCAGCCTGTGGCGGTTCTCTCTTCCTGAGCTTCTGTTTTTCTTACTTCTCCCTCTCAAAGCTTTCATATATCAATCACTTGGTGAGCTGTTTAAAAGTTTTCTATAGACATACTATATACCATTCTTTTCGAAATGTTAATCAGTCAGCTTACTCAAACGTGCAAGTACTTTTTCTTTCCCCAGCACTTCAATAGCGCTCGGAAGGTCCGGTCCATGCGTCTGGCCTGTCGCTGCTACACGGATTGGCATAAATAACTTTTTACCTTTATGTCCCGTTTCCTTCTGTACAGCTTTAATCGCCTTTTTAATTTCTGCCGCTTCAAAGTTTTCAAGTGCTTCAAGCTGACGGCTGAGCTCTGCCATCACTTCAGGAACCTGCTCTTCAGCAAGCACTGCACTCGCTTCCTCATCATACGCAATCTCATCTTTGAAGAACAGTTCAGACAGTGCCACAATCTCAGCACCATAGCTCATCTGCTCCTGATAAAGTGCCACAAGCTTGCGCACCCACTCTTCCTGCTCAGGTGTACGGTCTTTCGGGATTTTACCCGCTTCTTCAAGATGAGGTGTCGACAATGCCACAACTGCATCCAGGTCAAGATTCTTCATATACTGATTATTCATCCACTCAAGCTTTTTCGTGTCAAATACTGCCGGTGATTTCGACAGACGGTCAGCATCAAAACGCTCAATCAGCTCTTCTTTAGAAAACAGCTCATCTTCCCCTTTTGGAGACCAGCCAAGCAATGCAATAAAGTTAAATAACGCATCAGGCTGATAGCCAAGGTCCTTATACTGCTCGATGAACTGGATAATTGAACCGTCACGCTTACTCAGCTTTTTACGCTCTTCATTGACAATCAGTGTCGTATGTCCAAACTTCGGAATCTCCCAGCCGAACGCTTCATAGATCATCAGCTGCTTCGGTGTATTTGAAATGTGGTCATCCCCGCGCAGTACGTGAGAGATCTTCATATAATGATCATCCACTGCCACCGCAAAGTTATAAGTCGGAATTCCGTCTTTCTTCACGATAACAAAATCGCCGATGCCATCACTTTCAAATGACACATCATCTTTTACGATATCATTGAACGTATACGTTTTGCCCTGTGGCACAGCAAATCGGATGCTTGGCTTGCGTCCTTCAGCTTCAAGTGCTGCACGCTCGTCATCTGTCAGGTTGCGGCACTTTCCGCTGTAACGCGGCATTTCGCTGCGTGCGATCTGCCCTTCACGCTCTGCTTCAAGCTCTTCTTCTGTGCAATAGCACTTATAGGCAAGCCCGCGCTCAAGCAGGTCATCGTAATGCTTTTTGTAAAGGTCATTACGCTCTGACTGACGGTATGGACCATAGTCGCCGCCAACGTCAATGCTTTCATCCCAGTCGATGCCGAGCCATTTCAGATACTCAAGCTGAGATTCTTCTCCGCCTTCGATGTTACGTTTTGTATCTGTATCTTCTACGCGGATGATGAACGTACCGTTATGGCTTCTTGCGAATAAATAGTTGAATAGTGCTGCTCTTGCGTTCCCGATATGCAGGTGTCCTGTCGGGCTTGGTGCGTAACGTACGCGAATGTCTGTAGACATAGAAATCCTCCTAAAATGATCGCTTTGTTAAGTTCGGCTGCTGATTTCCGCTTCAGGGGGACGCTTTCCCCGGCCGGGCGGTGAGCCCCTCCGGCTTCGCCGTAAGGTCTCACCTGTCCCTTTCCGCCGCAGGAGTCGCCCCCTTACGCTCCAATCATCAGCTGTGCAAATACAATGATGGACTTTAACAAAGCAAATAATTATTTGCTATATTGATATTTGTTCTATTGATTAGGTCTTCTGTAAAAGAATCACTGCCTGGGCGGCGATTCCTTCTTCGCGGCCTTCGAACCCGAGTTTTTCGGTTGTGGTTGCTTTTACGTTCACCTGAGTTTCAGAGGCTTCAAGCAGTTCTGCAATGACTGTGCGCATGTCCCCGATATGAGGCGCCATCTTCGGCTTTTGTGCAATAATTGTACAGTCAATGTTGCCCAGGCGATAGCCGTGCTCTCTGACAATGCTCCAGACGTGCTGTAGCAGTTTTTTAGAGTCGGCATCTTTGAATTCCGGATCTGTATCCGGGAAGTGTCGTCCGATATCACCTTCACCGATTGCACCAAGTGCTGCATCTGCGACAACGTGAAGCAGTACATCTGCATCTGAGTGTCCGAGCAGTCCTTTTTCATAAGGAATGGTTACTCCGCCAATAATCAGCGGACGGTTCTCTGCAAGCTGATGGACATCGTATCCCTGTCCAATTCGAAACATGGCAGTTTCCCCTCTCTATTGATCGTTTTTAGCTAAAATGGCTTCAGCAAAAACGAGATCTTCTTTTGTAGTCAGCTTTATATTATCATAATCTGATTCAATGACCGTTACTTTTCCGCCGGTTTTTTCGACTAATGAGGCTTCATCTGTTCCAAGAAAGCCGGTGCGTATCGCTTCCCGGTGTGCCTCCATCAGCACTTCAAGCAGAAAAGCCTGCGGGGTCTGCACTGACCACAGGCTGGAACGCTCAACGGTTTCTGTGACAAAGCCATCTTGTACCTTCTTAATTGTATCTTTTACAGGAACAGCTGCAATGGCACCTCCGCGGGTTTCAGCTGCTTCAGCCAGACGGTGAATCACGGTCTGTTTGATAAAAGGCCTCGCCCCGTCATGAACCATCACAATCTCTTCAGCAGCTGCTTTTAACCCTTCATAGACACTGTGCTGACGCTCTTCCCCGCCCTGCACCATATGTGTGACTTTCTTAATATCATATTGCGTAAGCAGCTGCTCGAGTGTATCTCTGTCATCAGGATGGATCGCAAGGATAATTCCGCTGCATAAAGGGTCATCTTCAAACACACGCAGCGTATGAATAATGACGGGAACCCCGTTCAGTTCAAGCAGAAGCTTATTACGATCCGCTCCCATCCGTTTACCCCGGCCCGCTGCCGGAATGACTACTTCGTAATTCATGTAAGACTCCTTTTACAACGCTTTCTCATAAGACTTTGGCTTAGCAAAAATCATGCGGCCTGCAGATGTCTGAAGCACACTTGTGACAATCACATCAATCTGCTTCCCGATAAAGTTTTTACCGTCTTCCACAACAATCATCGTGCCATCATCAAGATAGGCAATTCCCTGATTCTGCTCTTTCCCGTCTTTAATCATCTGCACATTCAGCACTTCACCCGGAAGCACAACCGGCTTCACCGCATTGGCTAAATCGTTAATATTTAATACCTGCACATCCTGCAGCTCACATACTTTATTTAAGTTAAAATCATTCGTTACGACAATCCCGTTCAGTACTTTCGCAAGTTTGACAAGTTTGCTGTCAACTTCCTGGATGTCTTCAAAGTCACCTTCATAAATCGTAACCTGAATCGGGATATCACGCTGGATCCTTTTTAAAATATCAAGCCCCCTGCGCCCTCTGTTACGCTTCAGGGCATCTGATGAATCTGCGATATGCTGGAGCTCCCCGAGTACGAACTGAGGAATGACAATCTCTCCGTCTAAAAAGCCTGTCTGACAAATATCAGCAATCCGGCCGTCAATAATTACACTCGTATCGAGGATTTTATGACGCTTTGAAGCCGGCACATCACTGACTTCCTTTGCAGCTGACTCTTCCAGCTTCTTAGTTGAACCGCCCCTTGAGAATAAGTGAACCAGTTCATCTCTTTTCGTAAATCCGACCTGAAATCCGAGATACCCAAGAATCAGCGTGAGCAGAATCGGTACAACCGTATTGACGATCGGAATCTCAATATCATTGACTGCCACCCCCAGAAGGAAAGCAGTAATCAGACCGATAATGAGCCCGAGTGCGCCAAATAAAATATCAGTGACCGGCGCTTTAATAAGGGAATCTTCTGCCCATTTAATAAAATTAACGACATACTTAATCGCCCAGAACGTTATTGCATAAAAAATGATGGCTCCCAAAATCGCGGTTACATAAGGGTTGTTTAAAAGTGCATAATCAAGATTAAAAGGTATAAGGACTAATTCAGGTAATAAAAATACGCCTAATGTTCCGCCGACAATAAGGAAACAGATTTGAATAATTCGTTTTAGCATCCCTTCACCTCCTCAGATGAAAAATTTTCTATCAGTAAAGCTTGTGAAAAGAGTAGCATGAGTACAATAAGCAAGTCAATTTAAACAAAAACAAAATATTCTATCATACAATGCAAATGCTTACAAACCATTTTTTGTTAGTGGTCTGCTAAAGACTGCTCTTTCACTGATTTCAGACCCTGCTTTATTTTTCTCGCCCGTATACCACCGATACCATCAACCTCATCAAGTTCTTCTACAGTTGCCTGCTTTAATTTATCAAGTGTGCCGAAATCTCCGATTATGTTTTCAATGATCGTGAGCGGCAGACGCGGGATTTTATTCAGCACGCGATAACCTCTTGGTTCAGCCTGACTTTCATATTCTGTAGAAGATGGATGGCCAAGTAACTTCATGATGGATTCATCCTCCATCACTTCTGAAGATACCGCTTCAGAAAATGAGCTGTACATATCCTGAGCAGGAGCATTATCAGCGCAGGCATAGTCGCGCATCACCATCACCGCTTCCTTTTCAAGGTCAGAAAGCAATTCATTCAGCTGCAGCCGCACCAGCCTGCCTTCAGAACCGAGTTCATTCAGGTAAAGCAGGAGCTCATTTTTAATCCGGATCACCATTTCAAAGCGGTGAACGACCTGTAAGACATCGTTATACGTGACGGCTTCCTCATACTCAAGCAGTGTTAAATGAGAAAGACTCTGATCAAGCACTGTGCGATATTTTTCAAGTGTCTGCAGCGCCTGATTCGCTTTAGCAAGAATGACTGCAATTTCCTTCAGTGCATAGCGGTAAGTCCCTTTATAAAGCGTGATCACGTTCCGTCTTTGGGAAATAGCAATTACAAGAGAATCTGTCTCTCTCGCTACCCGCTCCGCTGTCCGGTGACGCATCCCTGTCTCTGACGAGGGAATCATCGGACTCGGATTCAGCTGCGCGTTCGCAATCAGGATTTTACTGCCTGACTCATTGAGGATAATCGCCCCATCCATCTTTGCAAGCTCATACAGATACGTTGGGGAAAATGGACAATGGATCTGAAAGCCCCCGTCTACAAGCGGCTTCATCTTATCATTACAGCCAACTACAATCAGGCCGCCTGTCCCGGCACGCAAGACATTATCTATTCCCTCTCTAAAAGGTGTCCCCGGTGCCACGAGCTGAATAATATCAGCTGACGGACGCTTTCTTCTCCGATTATCCATGGTTTATCCCTCCAGTGTTTTCTTTAGTGCTTCCGCCACATTTGATACGCCGACGACTTCAATACCTTCAGGAAATGTCCAGCCCCCGATATTATTTTCAGGTATAATCACCCGTTTAAACCCGAGCTTTGCCGCTTCCTGGACGCGTTGTTCAATTCTTGAGACGCGGCGTACCTCACCTGTTAATCCAACCTCACCGATCATACAATCAAACGGCTTTGGCGGCTGATCACGGTAGCTTGAGGCAATACTAACGAGTACAGCCAGGTCAACTGCCGGCTCATCCAGCTTCACCCCGCCTGCCACTTTTAAATAAGCATCCTGCGTCTGCAGCATTAACCCGACACGCTTTTCAAGTACAGCCATCAAAAGCGACACGCGGTTCTGATCAATCCCGGTTGCCATTCTTCTCGGATTGTTAAAACTTGTCGGTGTGACTAGCGCCTGAATTTCAACGAGAATCGGCCGCGTTCCTTCCATTGAAGCAACAACTGTTGAGCCTGCTGCACCCTGAGAGCGCTCTTCAAGGAAGATCTCAGATGGATTTCCAACCTCTCTTAAGCCCTCTTCACGCATTTCAAAAATACCCATTTCATTCGTTGAACCAAAACGATTTTTCACAGCCCGCAGAATCCGGTACGTATGGTGACGTTCCCCTTCAAAATAAAGCACGGTATCAACCATATGCTCTAAAATTCTCGGACCTGCAATTGAGCCTTCTTTAGTGACGTGTCCAACAATGAAAATCGCAATATTTTTCGTTTTAGCAATGCGCATCAGCTCCGCCGTACACTCACGCACCTGCGTGACGCTTCCGGGTGCTGATGTGACTTCAGGATGATAGACGGTCTGGATTGAATCAATGATGACAAAATCAGGGGATACCTGCTCAATGGAGTGGTGAATCGACTCGAGATTTGTTTCTGCATAGATCATCAGTTCTTCAGATGTCACGCTCAGACGGTCGGCGCGAAGCTTCGTCTGCTTAATTGATTCCTCACCTGAAATATACAGCACTTTATTCTTCGTCTCTGCAAGCTGTGAGGAAACCTGAAGCAGCAGCGTAGACTTACCGATTCCGGGATCTCCCCCGATCAGCACCATCGAACCAGGCACAACTCCTCCACCAAGCACACGGTTTAATTCCTGCATCTTTGTCATGACACGCGTTTCTTCACGTGTTTCCACTTTAATCAGCGGCGTCGCCTTCGACTGACTTCCTTCCGGCGTATGCGTGAACGACTTTCTCGGCTGCTTACCGGTGATCGTCACATCCTCCACCATCGTGTTCCACTCACCGCAGCCCGGGCATTTTCCCATCCACTTAGCAGATTCATACCCGCATGAGTTACACATAAACTTGGATTTCTTTTTGGCCAAACCAATTACCTCCGTTAAAAAAGGTGCACGTGACTGCCTTTCACACGTGCACCTTCTGACATTATTGCGTTACATCTACTTCTTCTTTACGTGAAACGGTAAATTCACCGTCTTTATAATCAATTTCCACCTTATAGCCTTCAAGCACATTACCTTTTAACAGCTCTTCAGACAGACGGTCCTCGATATGCTTTTGAATCGCACGGCGCAGTGGACGTGCACCATATTCCGGATCGAATCCTTCATCTGAAATTTTTTCTTTTGCCGCTTCAGTAATGACAAGCTCAATGTCTTTTTCCTTCAGTCGCTTCACAAGCTCGCCAGCCATAAGTGAAACAATCTGCTTCAGGTGGCTCTTCTCAAGCGAATGGAAGACGATGGTTTCATCAATTCTGTTCAGGAATTCAGGACGGAACGCACGCTTCAATTCTTCAAGCACTTTGCCTTTCATATCCTTATAATCCTGGTTGGAATCCTGTACTGCAAACCCTACATGACGGTTCTGCTTCAGTGCGCTTGCACCAACGTTGGATGTCATGATCAGGACAACGTTACGGAAGTCGACTGTACGCCCCTTAGAGTCCGTCAGGCGTCCATCCTCAAGCACCTGCAGCAGGATGTTAAATACATCAGGGTGTGCTTTTTCGATTTCATCAAGCAGGACGACTGAGTAAGGCTTACGGCGAACTTTTTCAGTCAGCTGACCGCCTTCTTCATATCCCACATAGCCTGGAGGTGAACCGACAAGACGTGATGTCGAGTGCTTTTCCATATACTCAGACATATCAATACGGATCATTGCATCCTCTTCACCGAACATTGATTCAGCAAGTGCGCGGGCAAGCTCTGTTTTACCGACACCGGTTGGCCCAAGGAAAATAAATGAACCAATTGGACGCTTCGGATCCTTCAGTCCTGCACGTGCACGGCGTACTGCTTTCGCAATCGCTGTAACCGCATCTTCCTGACCAATGACGCGGCCATGAAGTGAATCCTCAAGGTGCAGAAGCTTCTGCGTTTCAGTCTCAGCAAGACGTGATACCGGTACACCCGTCCACGTAGACACAACGTGCGCGATATCCTCGACTGTGACTTCAGTGTTTTCCTGACCCTGCTTTTCTTTCCATTCTTTCTTCGTTTCTTCAAGCTTTTCTTTCGTCTTCTGCTCTGAATCACGAAGAGAAGCCGCTTTTTCAAACTCCTGACTCTGAACAGCTGCATCCTTTTCTTTACGGATGCCTTCAAGCTTAGCTTCAAGCTCCTTCAGGTTTGGAGGTGTTGTATATGAACGCAGGCGTACTTTCGAACCTGCTTCATCAATTAAATCAATCGCCTTATCCGGCAGGAAGCGGTCAGAAATATAACGGTCTGACATTTTCACCGCTGCTTCAATCGCTGCATCTGTAATGGATACACGGTGGTGCGCTTCATAACGGTCACGCAGTCCTTTTAAAATCAGCACAGACTCTTCAGCTGTCGGCTCATCAACCTGAATCGGCTGGAAACGACGCTCAAGCGCTGCATCCTTTTCGATATACTTACGGTACTCATCAAGTGTTGTCGCACCGATACACTGCAGTTCACCACGTGCAAGGGATGGCTTCAGGATGTTGGATGCATCAATTGCACCCTCTGCTCCACCTGCACCAATCAGCGTATGAAGCTCATCGATAAACAGAATCACGTTACCTGCCTGGCGGATTTCATCCATCACTTTTTTCAGACGGTCTTCAAACTCACCGCGGTATTTTGTTCCTGCAACGACTGTACCCATATCAAGCGTCATCACGCGCTTATCGCGAAGAATTTCAGGCACTTCATTTTGTACAATCTGCTGTGCAAGACCCTCTGCGATCGCTGTTTTACCGACACCAGGCTCCCCGATTAATACCGGGTTGTTCTTTGTACGGCGGCTTAATACTTCAATCACACGCTGGATTTCCTTGCTTCTGCCGATTACCGGATCAAGGCTGCCTTCACGCGCAATTACTGTCAGGTCACGCGCAAGTCCATCAAGTGTCGGTGTATTCGCACTTGCATTTGAAGCCTGCTGACCGCCTGCTTCATTACTGCCAAGAAGCTGGAGTACCTGCTGGCGTGCTTTATTCAGGCTGACACCTAAATTATTCAGTACGCGGGCTGCCACACCTTCTCCTTCACGGATCAGACCAAGCAGAATATGCTCAGTTCCTACATAAGAATGACCAAGCTTACGCGCTTCATCCATTGAAAGCTCAATGACTTTCTTTGCTCTTGGTGTATAGTGAACGCTTGGTGACTGTTCTGTCCCCTTACCGATTAACTCTTCCACTTCTTCCTGAATTTTCGTTGTGCTCAGGTTAAGCGTCTGCAGTGCTTTCGATGCAATGCCCTCCCCTTCACGAACGAGACCAAGAAGGATATGTTCAGTACCGATATTTGAATGGGAAAGACGGATCGCCTCTTCCTGTGCCAATGCTAATACTTTTTGTGCTCTCTCTGTGAATCGTCCAAACATCATATGTCTGATCCTCCTTTATCTTTACTTACATCCATCTCCAGACGCTCGCGGATCAGCGAAGCCCGCCTGATATCTCTTTCCACAGGACGCAGGAAACCTCCTGCATACTGCTGTAAAAATCCTGGCTGCGTTAAAATCATCAGCTCATTTAAAATGCTTCTTGACACATTTTCAATAAATCCGAGATCAATGCCAAGACGCACATCCGACAGGCACTTTGCCGCTTCCTTTGACTCAATCACGCGGCTGTAACGAAGTGTTCCGTATGAACGGAAAACCCTGTCTTCAAGCTGAATACCTGATGACTTGACCAGCGCTTCCCTGGCCGACTTTTCCTGCGCAATAATCTGATCCACCACATGCAGCAGGTCCTCCGTAATATCTTCCTCTGACTTCCCGAGTGTCGTCTGGTTGGAGATCTGAAAGATGTTACCTAAAGCTTCGCTACCCTCACCGTAAATTCCTCTCGCTACAAGACCAAATTGTCCAATTGCAGGAATAATCCGGTTCATCTGGTGCGTCATCATTAATCCTGGTAAATGCATCATAACAGATGCACGCAATCCCGTCCCAACATTTGTCGGGCAGGTCGTCAAATAACCAAAGTTCTCATCAAATGCATAATCAAAATGCTGTTCAATCGCATCATCGATCTCAAGCGCCTTTCGCAGTGCTTCCTTCAGCTGGAGTCCCGGAAACAGGCACTGGATCCGCAAATGATCCTCTTCATTCACCATCAGACTGATATCCTCATCATCTGACAGCCATACAGAAGAAGAACCTGAATCCTCTGCCAGGTTCGGACTGATCAGATGCTTCTCTACAAGCACTCTTTTCTCGAGCCCCTGCAGATCTTCCATCTTCAGCTCCTCAAGCGGATACCCTGCTTGTCGCACTGCAGCACCAACTGCCTCTGCAGTCTGCTGAGCTTCTTCCTTTGTAAATACAGTCGGAAACGCATACTGATGATGATTCCGTGCCAGCCTGATCCTGGTGGACAGCACAATCTCTGAAGAAGGGCCATCCTCATTCATCCAGGAACTGACCGCCTGGCTCAAAAACTTCTCAAGACTCATCAGCACCGCCCCCTTCATCACGAATCTCAGCTTCAAGTGAACGAATCTGATCACGGATCTCAGCCGCCTGTTCAAACTCTTCCTGCTCAATTAAAGCCTTCAGATCTGAACGGAGCTCCGTTACCTTCCGCTTCATATGAATCGTACCGCCCTGACGTTCAGGAAGCTTCCCCTGATGAACAGTATTACCGCTGTGCAGCCTTTTTAAAATTGGCGGCAGCTGCTCTCTGAAGGATTCATAGCACTTCGGACAGCCAAACTTCCCAATCTTTAAAAACTGATCAAACGTCATCTGACAGCCACTGCACTCAACCGGCTGCCGTCTGCTCTTCTGCGGCTGACTCTGCTTCATCACCGGAGACACATTCAACAGTCCCGCCAGCAAATGATTAAAAGAAAAAGCACCATCATCATTCATAAATGCCTCGCCCTTATCCTGAGCACACACTTCACACAAATGAACCTCTGTCTTCTTCCCGTTCACTACATTTTTTAAATGAACAGCAGCAGGCCGCTCCTGGCATTGCTCACACATCATCTCGATCACCCCGCGACCTTATTGATATTTTAAAACAGTCAGCATAGCAGTCAGGATCCGGCCCCGCACCTCATCCCTTACAGGCAGAGGCACATTCAACGTGGACCGGTCCATCGCACTCAGCATCAGCTTCGCTTCCCGTTTGGAAATCACACCTTCATCAATTAATCTGAAAACCACACTCTCAGCAGCAGCCTGTGAAACCGCCGGCTGAAGAATATCTAAAATCTGATCAATTAAATGCGCATGATCATGACTTTTTACTTTTATAATACGTATATACCCTCCACCGCCACGCTTACTCTCCACAACATAGCCACTTTCAATCGTAAAGCGGGTTTTCATTACATAATTAATCTGAGAGGGCACACACTGGAAGCGCTCAGCAATCTCACTCCGCTTTATCTCCACTATTTCACTGCCGCTCTTTTCTAAAACCTCTTTTAAATAGTTTTCAATCACATCCGAAATATTTTTCACATTGCCACCTCCCTCACCTTGACTTTGACTATCTTTGACTATGATTATACAACATAGTTCAGTTTATGTGCAATTGAGGGGGTGGGATACTTAATTATGTAAAGGGATTTGGTATAGATTGCTGGTGGATGAACGGATGGGCAGGAGATTGAGGGAGAAATGAGGGAATTGTTTTTTAACTGAAGGAATAGCTGAGATTGGTGATGGAAATATGTCTATAGATGATGGATTTAGGCGTAGTGATTAGAATGATGAGGGAATCTTTTTAAGGATTGAGGGAAATAAATCATATATTGAAGGAATCCAACGCAGGGCTGATGAAATAACTTTCAGATTGAAGGAATTCACATCCGC
>NZ_JAXQNN010000009.1 GCF_034427455.1 Jeotgalibacillus haloalkalitolerans
TCTTCAGCGCCGATGGTAGTTGGGGGTTTCCCCCTGTGAGAGTAGGACGTCGCTAGGCAAACTGAGTCTTCCCTGAGTGGGAAGGCTTTTTTTGTGTTTAAAAAGAGACAGGATCTGAAGGGCATCAAGGGCAAAGATCTGGAATTATGCTGGCATGAAGAGCAAAAAGACAGAGTCCTAAAGGCATGAAAGGCAAAGTGCCGAGATCCTGAATGCATTCATGGCAAAAAGCCAGTTTCCCAAAGGCATCACGCGGATGAGAATTCCTTCAATCTGAGAGTTTTTCCATCAGTTCTGTGATCGATTCCTTCAATATACGATTTATTTCCTTCAATCCTGATCCTAATCCCTTCACCAGTCTAATCACTACGCCTAATTCCATCATCTATTGACATATTTCCATCACCAATGTCAGCAATTCCTTCAAAATAAAGTGCAATTCTCTCAACTAGTCTCCCGCCGTACTAAAATCTAATCAAACCTTATACCATCTAATTAAAAACCAAACAATCCAAAATAATGTTTGATTAATAACAAATAATAATATAATATGTTTATTAAATAATAAACTTTTGAAGGAAGTGTTTGTTTTGAGTGAGTTGTTTTGGGAGGCTTCTGTGGAGGAGCTGACGCATGGGGTTAAGCTGGTTGATGGTGCTTATTGCTGCCTGGTTTGTGGTGAGCGTTTTGAGGAGGGTGAGGTGTTTCAGGTTGACGGGCGCTTTTTTGAGGCTTACCGGGCTGCTGAGGTTCATGTGCAGGCTGAGCATGAGTCGATGTTTGTGTATTTAATGAATATGGATAAGAAGTATACGGGTTTATCGGATCATCAGAAGGAGCTGTTATCTTTTTTTAAGCAGGGAGTGTCTGATAAGGAGGCGGCGAAGCAAATTGGCGGCAGTCCTTCGACGATCCGGAATCACCGGTTTAAGTTTAAGGAGAAGGAAAAGCAGGCGCGTGTGTTTTTAGCGTTAATGCAGCTGTTGAAAGAGGAGACGGGGCCTGAGAGTCTTGTTCATATACATAGGGGGGCGACGATGGTGGATGAGCGTTATGCGATTACGACTGAGGAGCAGGAAAAGGTGTTGAAGACGTATTTTAAAGAGGATGGGACGCTGAGTCAGTTTCCAAGTAAGGAGAAGAAGAAGATTGTGGTGCTTCAGTATTTGCTGAAAAGGTTTAATGCGGGGCAGCAGTATACGGAACGGGAAGTAAATGAAGTGATTAAGCAGGTGTATGCTGATTTTGTCACGATTCGCCGTTATTTTATTGAATATGGGTTTATGGACCGGAATCAGGACGGCTCAGCGTATTGGATAAAATCGTAAAATCAGGGTATAGTGATGGTACAGGAGGTGTCTGTGGATGCTTTACGCGATTGGGATCATTGCCGGATTGATTGGATTTGGTGTACTTGTTGACCGAAGGAAAAGTTCCCGGAAAAACCTTGAGCAGTACCGCAGCGGAGGCGAGGAAGCGCCTCAGCAGTATCAGATGGATAACGACCGGAAGACAACTGGCTTTTAATTTTAAATAAGCAGGGAGGAGAAAAAGATGTGGTGGATGATCATTCTTTTGATTCTAACTGTTATTGTGTCAGTCGGTATGGTGTCTGATGGAAATCGTAAAAGAAAAGGTCTGGCTGTATATAGTGATGTGAGAGAGCCGGAGGAAGCGCCTTCTGAACCGAAATTGGAGGATGAGCGGCGGTCCACGAGGCTTTGAAAAGTTTGTTGAGGACTTTCCTTCACATTTGCGGATAAAAAGAATAGGATAGAGAGATTACTTTTTATCCGCAGTGTCTATACTGAGTAGTATAACAGCTGCGAAGTGGAGGAAAGTACATGAGACATTGCCGTGCGTGTGGAAGACGATACAACCGGGCGATCAGCCTGTCTTCAAAATTTATTTGCGTCTGGTGTGAGCAGTCACTGATTCAGCTGAGGCCTGAGGACAATGGATATGACAGATGGATTCATATTTTAAAAGAATAGTTGATGCAGGGAGTCCGCCTTGGTGCGGGCTTTTTTGTGTGCCAGAGGGTCGGCTGTAAATAAATCATGATACAATAAAGAAACGATTTGTTTAAAGGAGAACGTTATGGATCAGAGAGAAAGACCGCTTGTTGAGGCGCTGCAGCACCATATGAATCAGAAGCCGGTGTCTTTTCACGTGCCGGGTCATAAAAACGGCATGATTGGTGAGGTTGCGGGTCGTTTTGGGGCGTGGGATCAGACGGAGATTTCAGGGCTTGATGACCTGCATGCGCCGGAGGGACCGATTGCAAAAGCGCAATCCCTTTTAGCTCAGCATGCCGGGGCTTTAAAGAGTTATTTTCTTGTCAATGGTTCGACAACCGGAAACCTTGCGATGGTGATGGGGTTATGTGAGCCGGGGAGTCAATTGCTTGTGGCAGGAAATGCACATAAATCCGTAATTCATGCCTGTCGTCTGGCGCGTGTGATGCCGGTGTTTTTAACGCCAGAAGTTCATCCGGAGTCTATGACACCGTCAGGCATTTCACCTGACCTGCTAAATAAAGCAATGGCGCAGTTTCCTGATGCCAAAACGGTTTTATTGACGTATCCTTCTTACTACGGCCACACCGGCCAGATGAAGGCGGTTATTGAGATCGCAAAAGCGTCAGGACTTACAGTGCTGGTTGATGAAGCACATGGGGCTCATTTTTCACTGCCGGGCTTTCCGGAATCAACGCTTCACATGGGTGCAGATGCAGTCGTTCAGTCAGCTCATAAAACACTGCCTGCGCTGACGATGGGTTCTTATTTACATATAGGAAAAGAGCTGAAGGATCATCACAGGATTGAGCAGATGCTTGGTATGCTTCAGTCCAGCAGTCCGTCCTACCCGATTATGGCTTCGCTTGATGATGCGCGGTGTTATGCAGCAACGTATTCGGGTGAAGATGCAGCATATTTTAAAAGTGAGCGCGCTGAACTCGTGAGCCGGCTGAGGGAGATCCAGCGGCTGTCGGTCATTGAGCCTGAAGACCCACTGAAGCTGATCATCAGGCTGGATGGGATGAATGGGTATGATCTGCAGGAAGCCTGTGAGGAACGCGGTATTTTCGCTGAGCTTGCAGATCCGCTTCAGGTATTATGGATGCTCCCACTTTTAAAAGAGGGCAGTCAGTTTAAGTGGGATCGCGTTATCCAGTCATTGCGTGAGATTGCTGAAACGGCTGAATGGACGGAAAATGATCCGGCTGTGTTTTTTACAGAAAAGATTACGACATTAGCTGTACATGATGCAGATCAGCTGCCATGTGCAGTGCTGCCGATTACAGAGGCTGCCGGGAGAATTGCGGCTGAGACGATTACACCGTATCCACCCGGAATTCCATATATCATTGCAGGTGAAAGACTGACCGCCGAAAAATGTAATGAACTGAGCCGTCTTGCGAAAACGAATATGCGTTTTCAGGGCGGAGTGCACTTAATAGAAGGAAAAATGAAGGTTGTGCAGGAGGATTTACATGAATAAAGGGTTATTTATTACGTTAGAAGGACCTGAAGGAGCAGGAAAAACAACTGCTTCTGTTGAAATAAAGAAAGAGCTTGAAGCGCTTGGCTATGATGTGATGCTGACGCGTGAGCCTGGCGGGATTAAAATTGCCGAGAAGATCAGGGAAGTGATTCTGGATCCGTCGCATACTGAAATGGACAGCCGGACAGAAGCACTTTTATACGCTGCAGCCCGCAGACAGCATCTAGCTGAAAAAGTGAAGCCTGCGCTTGAGGCAGGGAAAGTGGTCCTGTGTGACCGTTTCATCGACAGCTCACTGGCTTATCAGGGATACGCGAGAGGTCTTGGCATTGATGAGGTGTGGAGTATCAATCAGTTTGCCATCGGATCAATGATGCCTGACTGTACACTTTACTTTGATATCTCTCCTGAAGAGGGGCTGAAGCGTATTGAACAGAACGCGGGCCGTGAAGTGAACCGCCTGGATCTTGAAGGAATGGCTTTTCACCAAAAAGTATATGAAGGCTATCAGATTCTGCAGGAGCGCTTTCCGGAGAGAATCACGCGGATTGATGCATCTGCATTGCTCGCAGACGTTACAGCGGAAGCCGTTACAGTGCTTTCGGAACTTTTAAAGAACTAGCTTTATGAAAAGTCAATTGTTGTTACTGTACAGCAGATGATTGCAGCGGACAGGTGAGACCCCGCAGGCGCGAAGTGATGAGGAGGCTCACCGCCGGCCGCGCGAAAAGCGTCCCCCTGGAGCTGCAATCATCAGCCAGCTTTAATAAAGACAGAAATAATGATTTCCGGAATGATTTCGTAAACGATACGTATTATTGGTATAATAAAGGCAGAACCTATTTAAAAGGAAGAGGGTGGAATGGATGAAACTTGTTGTCGCAATTGTGCAGGATCAGGATTCGAACCGTTTATCCACGGCATTAATGAAAAATAATTTCCGTGCTACAAAGCTTGCGAGTACCGGAGGATTCTTAAAGTCAGGGAATACCACATTTATGGTCGGTACAGAGGATGCGCGTGTTGATAAAGTGTTAGAGGTCATCAATGACAGCTGTCGTTCAAGAGAACAGATGGTAGCCCCTGTCTCACCAATGGGCGGGAATGCGGATTCTTACATTCCTTATCCTGTCGAAGTTGAAGTTGGCGGCGCCACGGTTTTTGTACTGCCAATCGAGCAGTTTCACCAATTTTAAAAGAGCAGCAACGCTCATTCGTATATACACGCAGAAAAGGGAGATAGTATGGCCGATATGCATCAGGACCTGGCAACACAGCAGCCGGTCGCAATGAAAATGCTGCAAAACAGCCTGCAGAAAAACCGTGTCGCGCATGCCTATCTGTTCGAAGGCGGTCGCGGTACAGGGAAAAAAGCAATGGCATTATTTCTTGCTAAAGGACTTTTCTGCAGGCAGCCACATGAAGGTGAACCCTGTCATACCTGTGAACAGTGCCGGCGGATTGATCAGGGGAATCACCCTGATGTTCACGTGATTGAGCCGGACGGGCAATCCATTAAAAAGGAACAGGTGAGATTGCTGCAGGAAGAGTTCAGTAAAACGGGTATGGAATCCATGAAAAAAGCATATATCGTAAGCGGTGCTGATAAAATGACGGTTCAGGCTGCGAACTCTTTACTGAAGTTTCTGGAAGAACCGCATCCATCCACGACAGCGATTTTATTGACTGAGCAGATTCACCAGATGCTCCCGACTATACTTTCCAGGTGTCAGCACGTATCTTTCCGTCCGTTGACACCTGTTTTGTTTAAAGAAAAGCTGATTTCAGAGGATGTTCACCCGACGATGGCCTCACTTGTATCAAAGTTAACCAATCAGGTTGATGAAGCAATTGAGCTCAGTCATGATGAGTGGTTTGTACAAGCCAGAAAAATCATGTTAAAATTATACGAAGTGCTAAAGGATGATCCCTTTGAAGCCATGATCAGGGTTCAAAGTGACTATCTTCCGCATTTTAAAGAGAAATCGCAAATTGACCAATCACTCGATTTGTTTCTTCTTATATATAAGGATCTCCTTTATATCCAAACGGACAAGCTCGATCACCTGTCGTACCCGGACTGGCTGGACACGTTTCGTACAGATGCACTCCAGACGTCAGCAAATCAGCTTACTCACCAGCTGACAGTGATACTCGAAGCGAAAACACAGCTACAGAGAAATATGAATACACAGCTGTTAATGGAACAGCTGATGCTTAAATTGCAGGGGGGATCTGCACTTGTATGAAGTAGTAGGCGTCCGTTTTAATAAAGCGGGCAAAATATATTATTTCGACCCGAACCAGCTTTCACTGAACATAGATGAATACGTTATTGTGGAAACGGTACGCGGTGTGGAATACGGTAAAGTCGTCACTGAAGTCAAGAAAGTGGACAAGAACGATGTCGTGCTGCCGCTGAAAAAAATCGTCCGGATTGCTGAACAGAAGGATCGCCTTTCTGTACAGGAAAACAAGGAAGAGGCTGCTCATGCCTATCAGGTGTGCGCTGAAAAGATCAGTGAGCATGATTTAGATATGAAGCTTGTTGACGTTGAATATACATTTGACCGCAATAAAGTAATTTTTTATTTTACAGCGGACGGACGGGTCGATTTCAGAAACCTGGTAAAAGACCTGGCGTCTGTTTTCAGAACAAGGATTGAACTGAGACAGATCGGTGTTCGTGATGAAGCGAAAATGCTTGGCGGTATTGGACCATGCGGGCGTATGCTTTGCTGTTCCACTTTCCTCGGCGATTTCGAGCCTGTGTCGATTAAAATGGCAAAGGATCAGAACCTTTCTCTTAACCCGGCGAAAATTTCAGGCCTGTGCGGACGTTTGATGTGCTGCCTGAAATACGAAAACGACGAGTATGAGCAGGCAAAAGAGGAAATGCCTGACCTTGGTGCATTTGTTCAGACACCTGAAGGAAAAGGGAAAGTTGTCGGGCTGAATATGCTTGAGCGCGTGCTTCAGATTGAAATGAAGGAGCAGGACCGTACGCTTGAGTATACGCTTGAAGAAATTATGAATCACGATATTGCGTCAATTCAAGCCACAGAGTAACGGGGTGGAGTTCGTGGATAAGAAGGAGTTCTTTGATTCAGTATCCAATATGGAGCAGCAGATTGGTCAGTTATACCAGCAGCTTGGCGAACTGAAACATCATCTGGCTGACATGATGGAAGAGAATCATTCGCTGCAGATCGAAAATGAACATCTGCGCAGAAGACTTGAACAGCTCGGGAATGAAACAGCAGCACCCGAAGGCAAAGCTGATGCCGGCAAAGCTGTGGGTCCAAGCACAGATATTGGTGAAGGATACGATAACCTTGCCCGTCTTTATCATGAAGGCTTCCATATTTGCAACATACATTTTGGAAGCCCGCGCAAGGATGAAGACTGCCTGTTTTGTCTTTCATTTTTAACGAAAAAATAAAGGCTGGCATTACGCCGTCTGTTGAAAAACAGGCGGACGTCCTGCCGGGCTTTTTTTGTGTAGAATGTGTGGGTGAAGCGTGACTGTGGCTGACTGAGTGCGGTATGCAGACAATTGAGGTGGGTTGCGTGTCCATTGAGTGCTGTATCCAGTGGATCGGCGTAGGTGCACACTGTCATCGAGTGCACTATGCAGCAGATCGAAGTAGGTGCACCACCCGATCGAGTGTACTCCTTCATCAATTGACACACATTTTAACAAAGCCAACAGAAAAGAGGATCGCAACATGCAATTAATTGGTGATGAGCGGCTGGATTATCTCCTGGCTGAAGATTTAAGAATTATTCAAAGTCCATCAGTCTTTTCCTTCTCACTGGATGCAGTCCTGCTCGCACGCTTTGTGCAGGTGCCGATCAGAAAGGGAAGTCTGATTGATCTCTGTTCAGGAAATGGGGTCATTCCGCTCATTTTAAGTACGAGAACAAATGGTTCAATTACGGGTGTTGAAATCCAGGAACGTCTTGCAGATATGGCGAATCGAAGCATCAGTCATAATGAACTCACTCATCAGATTCAGATGATTTGTGAGGATTTAAATACAGTTTCACCAACGCTTGGATATGCCAGGCACGATGTTGTCACGTGTAATCCGCCTTATTTTACAACGCCGGGAAAAGATGAGCTGAACGAAAATGAGCATTTAACAATTGCGCGTCATGAGATTATGTGTACGCTTGAAGATACCATCCGTGTCAGCAGCGGCCTTTTAAAGCAGGGTGGTAAAGCTGCATTTGTTCACCGGCCCGGCAGACTGCTGGATCTGATTACGTTGATGAGGCAGTACCGTCTCGAGCCGAAGAGAATCCAGTTTGTTTATCCGAAAGAAGGTAAGGAAGCCAATACGATTCTGGTGGAAGCAGCAAAAGACGGTAAGCCTGATGTAAAGATTCTGCCGCCGCTGATCGTTTATAAAGAGAACAATGAATACACTGACGAGATGAAGGAGATTTTATATGGGAGCAGAGGCTAACCATTTCTTCTATGTGTTATTGTGCAAAGATGGTTCCTACTACGGCGGCTACACGATTGATCTCGAGCGCCGTCTGTCCCAGCATAACGGAGGCACCGCTTCTAAATATACGAGGACGAGACGCCCGGTTGAAATGATTCATCACGAATCGTTCTGTACAAAAAGAGAAGCGATGCAGGCTGAGTACTGGTTCAAAAAGAAGTCGAGAGTGCAAAAGGATTTGTATTTAAAAGAAAGGGGTGAAGAGGTTGCAGACACAAAAAAGTTTTCAGCATGCGAATGAAGGCCGGCTGTATCTTGTGCCAACACCGATAGGTAATTTGGAAGATATGACTTTCAGAGCAGTCAATATCCTGAAAGAAGCAGATCTGATTGCAGCGGAGGATACACGTAACACGAAAAATCTGTGCCGTCATTTTGAGATTGAAACAAAGCTTGTCAGCTATCACGATCATAATAAAGAAGAAAGCGGGCGGAAGCTGATGAGTGACCTTCATGATGGAAAACAGGTTGCACTCGTGACAGATGCGGGGACTCCATGTATTTCCGACCCTGGCTATGAGCTTGTGAAGCAGTGCGTAGAAGAGGGAATTAATGTAGTTCCACTGCCTGGAGCGAATGCGGCTGTGACTGCATTGATTGCTTCAGGGTTAAAGCCGCAGCCGTTTTATTACTATGGCTTTTTACCCCGTCAGAAAAAAGAGAAGCGGGAAGAGCTCGCATTTTTATCGACGATTCCTGCGACATTTATCCTGTATGAATCACCCCACAGGCTGAAGGAAACGTTGAAGGAAATGCAGGATGCGCTTGGTGCAGAGCGTCAGATGTCAGTTTCACGGGAGCTAACGAAAAAGTTTGAGGAGTTTGTACGAGGAACGATAGAAGAATGTCTGCAGTGGGCTGAAGAAACGGAGCTGCGCGGTGAATTCTGTCTGGTCATTGAAGGGGCAGCGCGTGATGAGTGGCAGCAGGATGAAGAAATCTGGTGGTCAGAATTATCACTGACCCAGCATGTCGAGCACTATATTCAGCAGAAATCCATGACTTCCAAAGCAGCGATCAAAGAGACTGCAAAAGACCGGGGACTTCCGAAGCGGGATGTTTACCAGGATTATCACGTGGATCATTAACATGAGAGATCACTGTAGAGGTGGTCTTTTTTTATTGATGAGGAGGTCCAGGGGTGGAGGTGCACTTATTTCATTCATCTTTCGGGAGATATGTATCACCTTTTAGAAGTATTCACTCATCTTTATGATTGATTCGAACTGGGATCTGCAGCCGGTTGGTTATTCATCCACCTTTTTCATTATTGCATCACCATTTGAAGGGATTCCATCACCTTTCCAGCTAATCGTCCATTCATTTCCGCCGCCCTCCGGATCATAAAAAAAACTGCTCCACTAAGGGAGCAGTGAAAAAATTTTTATGAATTAAGCACCTTGAAGGTTGCTCTGGATTTCCTTGATCAGCATTTCAGCACCTTCACGGCTTAGGACAAGCTTTCCACCTGCAAGCTTAAGGTTGTCATCTGAAACTTCACCAGTGATCTGGCAAGTCATGCTTGGCTTGTATTTCTTAAGGATGATTTTTTCGTCATCCACATAGATTTCAAGAGCGTCTTTCTCAGCGATTCCAAGTGTACGGCGAAGTTCGATTGGAATCACCACTCGGCCTAGTTCGTCTACCTTACGTACAATTCCTGTTGATTTCATGATTAAAAATCCCCTCTCAAATGTTAAATGTTTTTTATGTGTGTTTTTTCGTCAAGTTTCGACATTTTTCTCTCTGTTTTTATATCATACCAACGTTTCCCAAATCAGTCAATACATATTTTCTCCCAAATGTGTCCATACTGATTTATTACAAAATCCCTCTGCATCAGCCTGTAATAAGTTTTGAAAATATTACCTTCTACAATATTGACTATAACATGTAATAACTGTAAGTGTAAATAAAATTGTTTTGAATTCGAGTTACTTCGAGTTTCGACAAATACGACATACCTATTCGACAAAAATGGGGAGTTTTTACTGGGAGGGCTGCGGCGGTTGCATTCACTTCCTATTTCGGGTATATTTTTTTACATATGAAAACGCGTCAGAGCTGTGTTTCTGATGCTGATCGAGGAGGATAAACAGTGAGTCAGCCGAATAATACGTTTTATATTACAACACCAATTTACTACCCGAGCGGCAAGCTGCATATCGGGCATGCATATACAACAGTAGCAGGGGACGCGATGGCACGTTATAAGCGTCTATTAGGATTTGATGTCATGTATTTGACTGGGACGGACGAGCATGGTCAGAAAATCCAGGAAAAAGCGAAAGAGCAGGGCGTTACGCCACAGGCTTATGTAGATGAGATTGTATCCGGTATCCAGGATCTGTGGAAAAAGATGGACATCTCTTATGATGATTTCATCCGTACAACAGAAGAGCGCCATAAAACTGTTGTCGAAAAGATTTTCAAACAGCTGCATGACCAGGGTGATATTTATCTTGGTGAATATGAAGGCTGGTATTCTATTCCGGATGAAACCTTCTACACTGAAACTCAGCTTGAGGATAAAGAGCTCGACAGTGAAGGAAATGTCATTGGCGGTAAAAGTCCTGACAGCGGACATCCTGTTGAAAAGGTGCGTGAGGAATCGTATTTCTTCCGTATGAGCAAATACGCTGACCGTCTTGTAAAGTACTACGAGGAAAATCCTGCCTTCATTCAGCCGGAATCCCGTAAGAATGAAATGCTGAATAACTTTATCAAGCCGGGTCTTGAAGATCTTGCTGTTTCGAGAACGACATTTGACTGGGGCGTAAAAGTACCGGGCGACCCTAAGCACGTTGTGTACGTGTGGATTGATGCCCTGTCAAATTATATTACGGCACTTGGCTACGGTTCTGAAAATGATGAGCGTTTCCGTCAGTTCTGGCCGGCGAATGTTCACCTGATGAGTAAAGAAATTGTACGCTTCCATACGATTTACTGGCCAATCATGCTGATGGCGCTTGACCTGCCGCTTCCAAAGCAGGTATTTGCCCATGGCTGGCTATTAATGAAGGACGGGAAAATGTCGAAGTCAAAAGGAAACGTAGTTGATCCGGTTACATTGATTGACCGCTATGGGCTGGATGCGCTTCGTTATTACCTGCTTCGTGAAGTGCCATTTGGTTCTGACGGTATTTTTACACCTGAAGGGTTCGTTGAGCGCGTGAATTTTGACCTTGCCAATGACCTTGGTAACCTGTTAAACCGTACAGTGGCGATGATTAATAAATATTTTGACGGCGAAATTCCTGTTTATCAGGGCTCAGCAGGTCCTTTCGATCAGGAATTGCTTCAGTTAAATGAAGAAACCGTTGTAAAATTCCAGGATTCAATGGAAAACATGGAGTTCTCGGTTGCACTGTCGACTGTCTGGCAGCTGATTAGCCGTGCAAACAAATATATTGATGAAACGCAGCCATGGGTCCTTGCAAAGGATGTAGCGAAGAAGGAAGAGCTTGGACATGTCATGAACCATTTAGCTGAAACATTACGACGTGTGGCAGTGCTGCTTCAGCCATTTATGACAGAGACGCCAAAACGAATCCTGTCCCAGCTTCAGCTAGATGAAACACACTTGAAGTGGGAAACACTTGAAAGCTTCGGTGCCATTCCAGCAGGCACGAAGGTAGTGGCAAAGGGAGAGCCGATCTTCCCCCGTCTTGATGTAGCGGAAGAAGCTGCTTACATTAAAGAGAAAATGGCAGGCACAGCACCAGCCGCAGAAGAGCCGGTTGAACTTGAAGAGGAAATTACCTTTGATGATTTCATGAAAGTAGACCTGCGCGTGGCAACCGTTACAGCGTGTGAGCCGGTGAAAAAAACGGATAAGCTGTTAAAGCTTCAGCTGGATCTTGGCTTTGAAAAGCGCCAGGTTGTTTCAGGTATTGCCCAATTTTACAAGCCTGATGAGCTTGTCGGTAAAAAGGTTGTCTGCGTGACAAACCTCAAGCCGGTTAAGCTGCGCGGAGAATTATCTGAAGGCATGATTCTTGCAGGTGAAAAAGATGGAGTCTTATCACTTGCACATGTAGCAGAAAACCTGGAAAATGGGGCACGTGTTAAATAATCAAACGAGAGAAGAGGGGAGGGATTGATTCCTCTCTTCTTTTTGTTTTCATGAGATTTATAAAACCGCTGATGACCTCCGTGCAGGACTTCGCTTTCCTTCCCCTGGGCGGTGAGCCTCCTCAGCTTCGCTTGCGGGGTCTCACCTGTCCCTTCCTGAAGCGGGAGTCTCCGTCCTGCACTCCGGTCATCAGTTGAATAAACCTTTTTAATATGTTCAGCTGTGAAAAATCAGCTTCCCATAAGTTGAAGTATCTGGTTCCTATGTTTCTTATATGTCTTAAATGTTACATCTGTGTAACGAACTATAACAATAGAAGAAACTCGTCATCAATCTGTGTTTTTTGTGTCATTGGGTCGGTTTTTCCAATAAATCATTAATGATTCGTAAATGCTATATTGACATAAAAATTCAGAATATTAAACGCTATCATATAAAGCTTTAGGTAAGAAAATTACTTTTCGTATAATATTATTCAGTTGAACACACATAACACACTTTTAATGTGTTTTTTAACCAGATTGTTAATTTGTTAATAGATTGTTACATAGCTGTGATGTATGACATATGGATTTTTAATACACTAAATTTGCTGCGAAGGAGAGGATACAATGTTATTCGATACACACGTTCACTTAAATGCAGATCAGTTTGAAGATGATCTTGAAGAAGTGATACAGCGCGCACAGGAAAATGACGTTGAATGGATGACGGTTGTCGGCTTTGACCGGAAGACAATCAAAAAGGCGATGGAGCTTGCTGAGACGCACGATTTTATCTATGCTGCAATCGGGTGGCACCCGGTAGATGCAATTGATATGACTGATGAGGACCTGGAGTGGATTGAAGAACTGGCTGCTCATCCAAAGGTCGTGGCAATTGGGGAAACGGGCCTTGATTATCACTGGGATAAGTCCCCGCATGATATTCAAAAAGAAGTGTTCAGAAAGCAGATTCATTTAGCTAAAAAAGTAAAGCTTCCAATCGTGATACATAATCGTGAAGCAACACAGGATGTTGTAGATATCCTGAGAGAAGAACACGCTGAAGAAGTTGGCGGTATCATGCACTGCTACAGCGGAAGTGTTGAAATTGCAAAACAATGTATTAATCTGAACTTTATGATCTCGCTTGGCGGACCAGTCACATTTAAAAATGCGAAGAAGCCAAAAGAGGTTGCTGAAGAAATTGATCTTGAGCATTTGCTGATTGAAACGGATGCACCGTTTCTGGCACCGCACCCGAATCGCGGAAAGCGCAATGAACCGGCATATGTCAAGCTGGTTGCGGAGCAGATCGCTGAATTGAAAGGCATTTCGTACGAAGAAGTTGGAAAACGTACGACAGAAAACGCAAAAAAAATTTATCAGCTGAAATAGATGATTTTAAGCTTTAGGTAAAATTGAGCACGTTTGTGCGACATCTTTTGCGTAATACCAACGTTCAGTTGTCGATAAAAAAACCTTTTCAGGCCGGAAAACGGTCTGCATAATTGGGACATATCTCACCTGCGCAGGGAAAATGTCTCAAATTCAGAGGTTGACAATCTGTTCGGATAGTCTTTATAATCACTCGGAGTAAAGGAGGAGTTTTTCATGCAATCAGAAAAGAACATGAAAAACCTGTTTCCAAAGTCTATGAGTAAGAGGAACTGGGTCTATTCTTTGGTAACTTTAACAGTATTTGTTTTAGTTGTTGGTTTCCTATTTCAGGAAGGTATGAAGAAAACGGTAGCCCTTTCCCTTAATGGTGAAGAGCAATTGGTGCGCACAAACGCTGCCACTGTTGAAGATATATTTGCAGAGCTGGAAATGGATTTACACTCAGAAGACTATTTATACCCCTCAGGCGATACGGAAGTCTATCATGATATGACCGTAAACTGGAGAGCGGCGAAACAGGTGTCATTTGATTTAGGCGGAGAGACGCAGACAATCATGACAAATGCACAAACCGTAGGAGAATTCCTGCGTAAAGAACAGTTAGAAGTAAGTGACGTAGACAAGCTGTCACATGCACTGAATGAAAGTATTGAGGAAGATATGACGCTTTCTCTTGAAAAAGCTTTCGCATGGACACTTGTAAATGGGACTGATAAAGAAGAGGTTTGGTCGACTTCGATCACCGTCGCTGACTTTTTAAAACAGCATGAGATTAAGCTGGATCAAGATGATCGCGTAGAACCATCTGAAGACACTATGTTGACGGAGGGCGCTACTGTGAAGATCGTCCACGTTGATAAGGTCACCGATGTGGTGGAAGAGACGAAGGACTTCAGTGTGGAAGAGAAAGATGACAATACATTAGCCGAAGGTACTGAAAAAGTTGTTCAGGAAGGCGAAGAAGGTCTGATTGAAAAAACATACGAAGTTGTAAAAGAGAACGGGAAGGAAGTATCCCGTGATCTGAAGGAAGAAAAGACTGTAAAAGAAAGTAAAAATAAAGTAGTTGCCATTGGCACAAAGAAGCCGGTTGTTGCGAGCGTTCCACGTGAAACAACAAAGAAAGCGGTGGCTTCAAATTCAGCTTCAGAACCAGAAGCTTCAGAATCAGAAGCTTCAACAGCTGAAGCTTCATCACAGCCGGCCCAGACGTCTTCATCATCTGAACCGTCCGGCCGCGAACTGACAATGTCTTCAACAGCTTACACTGCTTCATGTGCAGGCTGCTCAGGTATTACTGCAACAGGCATCAACCTGAAAGCAAACCCTGGTATGAAAGTCATTGCTGTTGATCCGTCTGTTATCCCACTCGGTTCAAGAGTGTATGTTGAAGGCTATGGCTATGCAATTGCCGGTGATACTGGCGGTGCAATTAAAGGTAACAAAATTGATATCTTCATCGCTGATCGTGCTTCAGCACTGGCGTGGGGGAACAGAACAGTCAAAGTAACGGTTATGCCGTAAACTCGTTATACTTAAAAACAGAGAGCGCGTTCTCTCTGTTTTTTGTGCGTTCAAAAGCATTTTCGGCTATAATGAAGCACAGAAACCAATTCGGAGGATGTAATGAAACTTAAAGAAATTATTGTGGTGGAAGGCAGAGACGATACGACAGCGATTAAACGCGCAGTCGATGCTGACACAATTGAAACGAATGGCTCAGCTGTTTCTGAAAAGACATTGGAGAAAATACGCCACGCTCAGGAAAAAAGAGGCGTTATCATTTTAACTGACCCTGACTACCCCGGTCAGCGTATCAGACAGATCGTGCAGGAGGCAGTGCCCGGCTGCAAGCATGCTTTTATCGAAAAGCAGGATGCTTTGCGGAAAAAAGGCCGTGGACTTGGAGTTGAGCATGCCTCGCCAGACGTCATCCGCCAAGCGCTAAAGGATGCCCATCCGATGGCAGAGGCACCTGTTGAAGTGATCACGAAGGAGGATCTCGTAACAGCTGGGCTGATCGGCGGGCCGAAAGCAAAAGCGCGGAGAGAAAAGCTTGGGGCTGAATTAAAAATCGGTTATGTGAATGGCAAACAGCTATACAACCGTCTGATGATGTTTGAGATCACAAAAGAGGACTTTGCCGAGGCGCTGACGCGTATTTTACAGGAGGAAAATCATGAATAAAGATATTGCAACACCGGTCCGTACAAAGGAAATTATGCAGAAGTACGGCTTCTCATTTAAAAAGAGTCTTGGACAAAACTTTCTGATTGACCCGAATATTCTTCAGAACATCGTCGGTCATGCCGGATTGACAAAAGAACATGGCGCGATTGAAATCGGTCCCGGGATCGGTGCGCTGACCGAGCACCTGGCACGCGCTTCGAAAAAAGTTGTCGCATTTGAGATTGATCAGCGTCTGCTGCCGATCTTAGATGATACACTGTCGCCTTACGATAATATTAAAATTCTCCATCAGGACGTGCTGAAGGCAGATGTACAGCAGGTCATGACGGAGGAATTTGCTGACGTTGAAGATGTCATGGTTGTCGCTAACCTTCCATATTACGTCACGACACCGATCATTTTGAAGCTCCTAATGGAAGGTCTTCCGATTAAAGGACTGGTCGTTATGCTTCAAAAAGAAGTCGCAGACCGTATTGCAGCGAAGCCCGGAACGAAGAATTACGGGTCTCTTTCGATTGCGATTCAATATTACACGGAAGCTTCAACTGTCATGATCGTACCGAAGACTGTCTTTATCCCTCAGCCGAATGTAGATTCAGCTGTGATTAAGTTAGTAAAGCGTGATAAGCCGCCGGTAGAAGTGACGAATGAAGACTTCTTCTTCACTGTTACCCGTTCTTCATTTGCCCAGCGTAGAAAAACGATTTTAAACAACCTGACAAGTCAGCTGCCTAACGGGAAAGAAAAGAAGGAAGATATCCTTAAAGCGCTTGAACAGGCTGGTATTGAGCCTTCAAGGCGTGGAGAGAGTCTTTCCATCCCTGAGTTTGCAGACCTTGCGAATGCACTGTACCCTTATTTTTCATAACGGCAGTAAAACGGCTTTACAGCATGAGACGATCTGATCTCATGCTTTTTTTATTGCTTTGATTCAATCACCCTTACAATCGCGGATGCATATAGTAACAGCATGGGCCGGATAGGAGGGGAAAGCCGGTGGATTGGATGAACCAGCTGGTCGGACGGAAATCGTATAACTGTGATGTCGTGTTTGTCGTGGCTGGTGTAGAGGAGCGTGAGAGTGGATATTATGCCATCCTTTACGGAAGAGATATCAGACTCGTAGCGGACGCACCGATTGAAGATCTCGAGCTGCTTGATGAGGAACGCCTTGCAAAGGCAGACCGGCAAATGGATGAGATGAAAGAGAACCGGGCAAAATCAGCTGCTGAAAAAGAAAGAAAGTCTGATGCTCTTTCATTTCATCTTCCGGGACGCGTGCTTCATTTGGATGGTGATGAGCGCTATTTGAAAAAATGCCTGAAGATCTATAAAGACGCAGGAGTGCCTCACATTGGCGTTCATTGCCCCGAAAAAGAAATGGCAGATCGCATTCAGGAGCTGATCATCCGTTATCAGCCGCAGATTCTCGTGCTGACTGGACATGATGCGTATTTGCCTGCACAGGGTAAAAAAAGTGACCTGAAAGCTTACAGACATTCTTCCTCATTTGTAGACGCAGTAAAAAACGCCCGTAAAATTGTCCCGTATCTGGATCAGCTTGTGATCTTTGCTGGGGCGTGCCAGTCTCACTTCGAGTCTTTGATCTATGCAGGGGCCAACATCGCAAGTTCGCCTCTCAGAATCAACATCCATGCACTCGACCCAGCATACGCAGCAAGCGTCATCAGCTACACTTCTATCCATTCAATGTTCACAGTCGAAAATATCCTTCCGCATACACTGGCCGATGATAACGGAATTGGCGGAATTGAAACGCGCGGTGTCCTCAGAACCGGGATGCCATATAAGAAAGAAATGTATGCAGAGACACAAAACGACAGCAGTTAAGCATTTTGACGGAATAAAAACATTGACATTCAGATAAGAGAATTGATAAAATGAATATTTTATTTGACCAAAACGTAATATTTTGGTATACTAATGTCAGTGAGGTGGAAGCGGAATGCCAAAAACGTTAGCTGATATTAAGAAAGCACTTGATGTGAATCTTGGAAAACGTCTATTGTTAAAAGCCAATGGTGGAAGACGCAAGACAATTGAGCGTTCAGGAGTTTTGACTGAAACATATCCTTCAATTTTTATTGTGGAGCTTGATCAGGACGAAAATGCTTTTGAGCGGGTATCGTACAGCTACACCGATGTACTGACTGAAGCAGTTGAACTGACTTTTATCGAAGAAGGTTCTGAAACTGCAAGCGTAAGCTAAATGAAATCATTTTGATTTTTTATGGGCGGTCTGCCCGGCTAACTGGTTAACAGTTGTCCGGGCAGACCGCCTTTTTGTTATATCAAAAGAGCATTAAGCTGTCAGATCAGCCAAAATCTTCACGGGATAAAGTAAAGCGCTTGGTGGCAGGTTAAAAGGGCATGACCAAGATAGAAAAGCGAAAGCGCCTTGATTAGCTCCGAGAAGGGTAAGAGGCGCTGAAGCTGGACACCAGGGGGATGAAAACATGAGCAGAAGAAGAGGCGTAATGTCAGATCGGCTCAAGGAAGAAGTCGCCAGGGAACTCGGGATCTATGATACGGTTCAGCAGGAAGGCTGGGGCGGAATCAAGTCCCGGGATGCCGGTAACATGGTAAAGCAGGCCATTAAAATGGCTGAGCGTCAGCTGGGCGACCAGTCTGAACCACGTTAACCGGGGTACATGCATGGAAGAACCGTCCGGCTGCTGCTGGGCGGTTTTTTTCAACCACACGACTTAATCGTAAAGATCCCCGAACGACAATTAACCCATCGTAATCCAGAGTTCATCGAGAAGCCCTTTATACACTTAGGTCACAGGTTTTAAACCTTTAGTTTCTCAAGTGCATGAAGGGTGTGCGGTGAAAGTTGTGCGAGCCGTGCGAAAAAATGAAAAGGTGATTGAAAAAAATGGGGAGGTGATCGATATATCACGGAGATGACGTGAAAAACTGACTGGCCAGGCTTCCAACGAAGAAAAAGCTAAAAGGTGAGTGAATCCAATCAAAAGGTGATAGATAAAACCAAAAAGGTGATACATATAAGCAGCCCTCTCATAAACAACGAACACGTCATCCTCAAGTCTGTCCACCGCATACGCCCCTAAACGCCTGCTTCCACTTTTCGCGGTTTATTGCTACAATTACTTCAATGACTTGAAGGAAGATTGAGGTGTGTGGATTTATGATGATGGTGAAAGCTCCGGCGAAGATTAATCTTTCGCTGGATGTGCTCCATAAGAGGCCTGATGGGTTTCATGAGGTGGAGATGGTCATGACGACTGTGGATCTAGCTGATCGTATTGAGCTGGATGAAACGAAGGGAACGCGGATCCGGATTATTTCGCATGACCGTTTTGTACCGAGTGACCACAGGAATCTGGCGTATAAGGCAGCGGAGAAGCTGCAAAGGAAGTATAACGTGAAAAAAGGTGTGGATATTACAATCCATAAGCAGATCCCGGTTGCTGCAGGGCTTGCGGGCGGCAGCAGTGATGCGGCGGCAGCTTTGAAGGGCTTGAATGAGCTTTGGGCGCTCGGGCTCTCAAATGATGAGCTGGCGGAGATCGGCTCAGAGATCGGTTCAGATGTGGCGTTTTGTATTTATGGTGGCACAGCGCTTGCAACTGGCAGGGGTGAGAAGATTCAGGAGCTGCCAACACCGCCAAAGTGCTGGGTGATTCTTGCCAAGCCATCGATCGGCGTTTCAACAGCGGACATTTATCAAAACCTGAAGCTTGAAAAGGTGGATCATCCGAATACAGCTAAAATGGTACAGGCGATTGAAGAAGGAGATTATCAGGGTGTGTGTGATCATCTTGGTAATGCGCTTGAGTCTGTTACGCTTCAGCTATATCCGGAAGTGAAGCATATTAAAGAGCAGATGCAGCGTTTTGGTGCTGATGCAGTATTGATGAGCGGAAGCGGCCCGACTGTTTTTGGACTGGTTCAATATGAATCAAAGGTCCATCGTGTCGTAAATGGGCTTCGCGGCTTTTGTGATCAGGTTTTTGCGGTAAGAATGCTCGGCAGTCGGGCACCTCTTGCTTAAAAACGTACGATAATGATATAGTTACTATACATTATTCGGGTTTTGGGAGGTTTCACCGCATGAAAATTAAACGAAGTGAACGCCTGATTGATATGACACATTACTTATCGGAACATCCACGTGAACTGGTTTCGCTCACATTTTTTGCAGAGCGCTATTCCTCAGCTAAATCCTCGATCAGTGAAGATTTAGTGATTGTAAAGGAAACTTTTGAAAACAGAGGAATCGGCTCTTTGCAAACGGTACCGGGTGCAGCTGGCGGGGTGCGCTTTATCCCGGGCATTAAAAAAGACCAGGCAGAAGAAGCACTGCATATTTTATCGGATCAGGTGAGTAAATCGGATCGGCTGCTGCCGGGCGGTTATTTATTTATGACTGATATTCTTGGTGACATCCACCTGATGAACCATGTCGGTAAGTTATTTGCAGGCGCTTTTGCAAACGAGCAGATTGACCTTGTGATGACTGTTGCCACAAAAGGAATCGGCATTGCACACGCAGCAGCACGCTATCTCGGGGTGCCGGTTGTCGTGGCAAGACGCGACAGTAAGGTGACAGAAGGCTCAACTGTCAGCATTAATTATGTATCTGGCTCATCTAAGAGAATCCAGACCATGGTTTTATCTAAAAGAAGTGTGAAGCAGGGCGCAAGAGTACTGATTGTCGATGACTTTATGAAAGCCGGCGGTACCGCTGCAGGCATGAAAAATCTGCTCGAAGAATTTTCTGCGACGGTTGCCGGAGTTGGTATTTTCATCGAATCAGAACAGGATTCTGAAGAGCGCCTGGTAGAAGATTATATTTCACTTTTAAAGCTGAGAAGTGTTGATGAAAAAGGTAAAACGATTCAGGTTGAAACGGGCAACTATTTCGACCGCGTATCATCTTTTTTAAAACAATAGAGGAGGCATTCACATGAAGTTTGTACAGACAGATCAGGCACCGCAGGCGATCGGACCTTATTCTCAAGGGATGGTTGTCAATAATATGTTTTACAGCTCAGGACAGATTCCGCTGACACCTGAAGGCACGCTTGTAGAAGGCAGTATTGAAGATCAGACGCACCAGGTTTTTAACAACCTGAAGGCTGTTCTTGAAGAAGCAGGTGCATCACTTTCGACCGTGGTAAAAGTGATGGTATTCCTTGATGACTTAAGCGACTTTGATGCAGTAAACGGTATTTATGCTGAATATTTCGGTGACCACCGTCCTGCACGCTCATGTGTGGAAGTGTCTAAGCTGCCAAAAGGCGCAGGGATTGAAATCGAAGTCATTGCACTAGTTAAATAAGGCGAAATGGAGCTTTTTTCTAAGGGTGATCTGCCTGAAAGAAAAAAGCTTTTTCTTTTTGGAAAATAATACGACTATTTTCACTTTTTAGGTAGGGATATGGACCTTTCGTATAGAAGTAGAGGGGAGGCTTGTACTAGGGGGAGAAAGGTGGTGGAAATCAGTGGAAGTAACAGATGTGAGACTTAGGCGAGTGAGCTCGGATGGCAGGATGCGCGCAATCGCTTCCATCACGCTAGATGGAGTGTTTGTTGTACATGATATCCGTGTCATTGACGGGAATAATGGATTATTTGTCGCAATGCCAAGTAAGCGGACGCCAGATGGTGAATTCAGGGATATAGCCCATCCGATCAACTCTGAAATGAGAGATATTATTCAGAGTTCGGTGCTGGCTGAATACCATCAGGACTACAGTAAACAATCTGAAATCACATATGAAGAAGCGGGTGCATAATTGCCCGGTACTTACCTGATAAGGCTGAAATAAAACAAGCCATCAAAAAGGCGTACGATTTGCTGTAACGGCAGAATCGTACGCTTTTTCATTTTGTGGGTCAATAGAAGCCGATACATTGATAACAGATTCTTCTGAAATTACCGCTTTCCTTGAAATGAATGCGTTTTTGTAATATATTCAAAGTGGAAAAATGTTGACTGGAGGACCGGTAATGTCGAATCGATATGCGGTAATTTTAGCTGCGGGTCAGGGGACTCGTATGAAATCCAAATTATATAAAGTACTTCACCCTGTTTGTGGAAAGCCAATGGTTGAGCACGTGTTAGAACAGGTAAAGGAAGCAAATATGCAAGAAGTCATTACCGTTGTTGGTCATGGTGCTGAACTTGTTCAGTCCAAGCTTGAGGGTCGTTCGGAATTTGTTCTTCAGGCTGAGCAGCTGGGGACAGCCCACGCTGTTATGCAGGCGAAAGACCGTTTACAGGGAAAAGACGGTATCACTTTAGTTGTATGTGGTGACACGCCGCTGATTACAACTGAAACCATGTCTTCGCTGATTCAGCATCATGAGGAACAACAGGCGAAAGCGACAATCCTGACAGCTCATGAGGACAATCCTGCTGGGTACGGACGTATCATCCGCGGGGAAGATGGTCTAGTCACAAAGATCGTTGAACACAAGGATGCAAATGAAGAAGAGCTTGCTGTTCAGGAAGTAAATACAGGTACGTATTGCTTTGATAATAAAGCGCTCTTTGAAACACTAGAAAAAGTAAATAATGATAATGCGCAGGGCGAATATTATCTGCCGGATGTCATTGAGATTCTGAAAAATGAAGGACAGGCAATTGCTGCTTACCAGACACCTTCATCAGATGAAACGCTTGGTGTGAACGACCGCGTTGCTTTATCAAAAGCAGAGCAGCTGATGCGCACACGGATCAATGAACAGCAGATGCGCAACGGTGTTACACTGATTGATCCTGCTTCTACTTATATTAGTGCAGATGCAGTGATTGGCAGTGATACAGTTGTTTATCCGGGTACTGTGATTGAAGGAAACACTGTCATTGGCGGGGAATGCACAATTGGACCGAACAGTGAAATCAAAGACAGTAAGGTTGCAGATCGCACAGTGATCAAGCAGTCTGTCGTACATGACAGTGAGATCGGGTCAGATGTAAATATCGGACCGTTCGCACACATTCGTCCGCAATCTGCCATTGAAGACGAAGTAAAGATCGGTAACTTTGTCGAAATCAAAAAAACTCAGTTTGGTAAAGGCAGCAAAGCCTCTCACCTTAGCTATATCGGTGATGCTGAAGTCGGTTCAGGTGTGAACCTTGGCTGCGGATCAATTACTGTGAATTATGATGGACAGAAAAAGCATCTGACAAAGATTGAAGACGACGCATTTGTCGGCTGTAATTCAAATCTGATTGCACCTGTGACAATAGGTAAAGGTGCTTATGTTGCTGCGGGATCAACCATCAATAAAGATGTTCCGGGTGAAGCTTTATCCATTGCCCGTGCCCGTCAGGAAAATAAAGAAGGCTACGCTAAAAGAATTAACACTAAAAAATAACTGGAGGCTGTCATGTCTACTGAATACGCCAATTCTAAATTAAAAATCTTTTCACTGAATTCAAACCATAAGTTAGCAGAGGATATTGCAGAGTCAATTGGAACCAAGCTTGGGAAATGTTCAGTTACACGCTTTAGCGACGGAGAAATTCAAATTAATATCGAAGAAAGTATCCGTGGCTGTGATGTGTTTGTCGTTCAGTCTACTTCAAGTCCAGTCAACGAAAACCTAATGGAACTGTTAATTATGGTCGACGCATTGAAGCGTGCTTCTGCGAAAACGATTAACATTGTAATGCCGTACTATGGTTACGCGCGTCAGGACCGTAAAGCACGTGCACGTGAGCCGATCACTGCAAAGCTGATTGCAAACCTGCTTGAAACTGCAGGCGCTACACGTGTCATCACACTTGACTTGCACGCACCGCAGATCCAGGGCTTCTTTGATATCCTGATTGACCACCTGCGCGGCGTGCCGATCATCGCTGAATACTTTATGCAAAAGAACTTCAATCCTGATGAACTGGTGATCGTTTCACCTGATCACGGTGGCGTAACACGTACGCGTAAACTGGCTGAATACCTTAAAGCGCCAATCGCAATCATTGATAAGCGCCGTCCAAAACCAAACGTATCAGAAGTCATGAACATCGTTGGTAACGTTGAAGGCAAGACATGTATCCTGATTGACGACATCATTGATACAGCAGGTACCATCACGCTTGCTGCAAACGCACTGATGGACGTAGGTGCCAAAGAAGTTTACGCAAGCTGTACACACCCTGTACTTTCAGGGCCGGCAATGGAGCGCATTAATGCCTCTGCCATCAAAGAATTGGTTGTAACAAACTCAATTGCACTGTCAGAAGAAAAACAGGGCGGTAAAATTGTAGAACTTTCAGTAGCAGGCCTGCTCGGCGAAGCCATCATCCGCGTATACGAGCAGCAGTCTGTAAGTATGTTATTTGATTAAAAGAAAAGCGTAAGGTGCTTGCTCAGCTCCGACGGGCATAAGACGCGGAGCGGAAAACGGGTGACCTTTCCCGTTTACCGATGCGTGGCTTATGACCCGAGGAGCTAGCACCTGGAGCTGGACAAGATAGAAAAGCGTAAGTGAGCGTTTAGGGGCGTATGCGGTGGACTGAAGCGGATTGAGATAAAGGAAACACAGTGAACGCAGTGAGCTGATGTTGACTTATCGGACAGAGCTGAAGGAAACGTGCTAGCCCCTGCCCGCCAAAAGATGAACATCCATCTGTTCATCCGCAACTCCATACCGTAATCTGGACATCCCAAATTACACAAAAACAACAGGCGTCCAGAAGAGAGAGCCTGTTGTTTTTTTATGCATAAAAGTGCCACAAAGTCTGATTTAACACAGATTTCCAACAAAATTTCTAACCTTTTGGGGGTTTAACAGGATGTTCTCAGGGTAATGTAGTATATGGACATTTAAAATGAAAGCTTTGTTAAGGGTTTGTAGAATACGATCTGCCTAAAGTGAAAATCAACATTTTTTTAACAAAGCCAAAATCAAAAAATTGAAATTAACTTTGGAAGGTGATTAGACATGAGTTCAGTACTAAAAGCAACTAAAAGAGAGAGTTTTAAGAATTCTGATTTAACAGAGCTTCGCAATGCAGGAAAACTGCCTGCAGTTGTATATGGTTATAAAGTAGAAAATACAGCGATCTCAGTAGATGAGATTGATCTTGTTAAAACAATCCGTGAAGTAGGACGTAACGGAATTATCGAACTTGATATCGAAGGGAACAAGCAAAAGGTTGTCCTGAGTGACTACCAGAGCGATTTCCTGAAGGATGAAATCATTCACGCTGACTTCCTTGCAGTCAATATGTCTGAGGAGTTAACAGTAGATGTAGCAGTACACCTTGTAGGTGAAGCGGCTGGCACGAAAGAAGGCGGCGTTGTACAGACTGTACTTCACGAGCTTTCAATCTCAGCGAAGCCAAATGACATTCCGGAAGCATTCGAAGTGGATGTAACTGAACTTGAAATCGGCGGATCATTCAGCGTTGAAGAGCTTCGCAGCAAATATGACGTAACGATTAACCACGAGGACGATGAAACAATTGTATCTGTCCTTGCGCCTCGTACAGAAGAAGAAATTGAAGAGCTTGAAGAAGAAGCTGGTGCAGGTGAAGCTGGTGCTGAAGACGCTGAAGGCGGAGAAAGCACTGAAGATGCAGATGGCGAATCTGAAACAGCTGAAGAGAAAGCATAAAATCTTTTAATGATCAATTGAACCATTTCAATCAGCGCAACCTTTCTTGTGGAGGTTGCGCTTCTTATCGTTTAGAATAAGTAAGAGTATTTACGAAAAAAATGTTTGAACGTATACAGAGGTGTAAATAATGAAATTAATGATCGGTCTCGGGAATCCCGGTAAGCCGTACGATAAGACAAAACATAATATCGGTTTTGAAGTCATTGACGAACTCGCTGACCGCTGGAATGCGCCGCTCATGCAAAGTAAATTCAATGGTGTGTTCAGCAAAACAATTGTAAACGGTGAAAAAGTGATTTTACTGAAGCCGCTTACGTATATGAATTTGTCAGGCGAAAGCATCAGACCGCTGATGGACTATTTTCAAATTGAGCCTGAGGAAATTGTCGTTATTTATGATGACCTTGATCTTCCAATGGGCAAAATGCGCCTGCGTCAAAAAGGAAGTGCGGGCGGACATAATGGGATTAAAAGTACCATTGCCCACCTCGGCACGCAGGAATTTAACAGAATCCGGATCGGGATCGACCGCCCGCCACGCGGTATGAAGGTGCCTGATTACGTATTGAGCCGTTTTTCAAAAGAAGAATGGGCTGAAATGGAACCGGTGATTGCGAAAAGTGCAGATGCCTGCGAGCGGTTTTTAGAAAAACCGTTTTTAGAAGTCATGAACGAATTTAACGGTGGTTAAATGAATATCCTCACACGTTTCTGCTTATACTAGACTATCAGCAAAGACGTGAGGGGAGATGACAGGATTGGCTGTTCATTATCATTGCCGCCACTGCAGAAGTGAGATCGGCACAATTGATTCGCCGCTGATGGATGCAGAAAGACTCGGGTTGCATACTCTTTCAGCAGAGGAGCGTCGAAACATGATATCCTATACAGAAGGACATGTTCATATCCAGACGATCTGTGAGGATTGCCAGGAGTCCCTAGAACGGAATCCGGATTTTCATGAACTGGATCAATTTATACAGTAAAAGCTTTGGATGCTGATCCAAGGCATTTTTCTGTTTATATCCGGGAGGAGAACAACTTGAAAACGTTAGTAGACGGTTTAATAAAGGACCAGCAAATCAGGTCCGTGATAGAAGATTTGGATCAGGAGCGCGGGGAGCAGCTGCTTTCCGGGCTCTCGGGATCTGCAAGAAGTACATTTATGGCAGCGGTATATGAAAAGTACAAGCGTCCGATGATGATCGTGACGCCTAATTTGCTGAGCGCTCAGAAATTATATGACGACCTTTCCCAGTCAATCAGTGAAGATGCGCTTTATATGTACCCGGCAAATGAACTGATCGCTGCAGAAATGAGTATTGCAAGTCCTGAGCTTTTAGCGCAGCGTCTTGAAGCAATGAATCATCTGGCTGTAAATGGTCAGGGTGTCTATATTGTGCCGATGGCCGGACTCAGAAAGATCGTTCCACCTAAAGATCAGTGGGTCGACCATCAGTTCACCCTGACGATTGGAAAAGATATTGATGTGGATCAGACGCTTTCAGCTTTAATCAAAATGGGTTATCACCGCGCGGATATGGTCAGCAGTCCGGGCGAATTCAGTATGCGCGGCGGGATTCTTGATATTTATCCGCTGACTTCAGACCCTGTCAGAGTTGAGCTGTTTGATACTGAAGTAGACTCCATTCGTACATTCTCTGCAGAAGATCAGCGTTCGATTGAAACACTTCAGGAAGTGGCCGTTGGGCCTGCCAGTGAGCTGATCATGGAAGGACCGATGCTTGGGAAAATCGCTGATGAACTGAGAGAGCGGCTGAAGACAAGCCTTAAAAAAGTGAAGCGTAAAGCGGTAAAAGAAACAATGGCAGAGCAGACAGAATATGATATTCATCTGCTTGAAAATGGCCGTAAGCCGGACCAGCTATTTAAATATCAGTCTCTTGCCTATTCAAAGCCTGCAAGTCTGATTGATTACCTGCCTGAAGACGGGCTTGTGATGTTCGATGAAATCAGCCGTATTTTTGAAATGGATGAGACGCTTGAAAATGAAGAGGGAGACTGGCTCGTATCCCTTCTTGAAGAAGGCAAAATGCTGCATGATATTCAGGTTTCACACAACCTGTCAGCGCTGATGACTGAAAAGCGTCAGAAGGTGTATTTCTCCCTTTTTACAAGAAAAATTGCACATATGAACCCAAAGAAGGTTCATTCTTTCTCCTGTAAGCCAATGCAGAGCTTCCACGGTCAGATGCATCTGTTAAAAGCAGAGATTGATAGATGGAAGAAAGGTAAATTCACAGTCGTGATGCTTGCACCGGATGGACAGCGCCTTGATAAGTTTGAGCGGGTGCTGGCTGATTATGAGATTGACGCGGTCATTGTAAAAGAGGGAGAGCCGCTCATTCCAAATACCGTGCAGATTGTCAGCGGCTCTTTGCAGTCAGGCTTTGAGCTTCCAATGAATAAGCTGGCTGTGATGACGGAAGAGGAATTATTCCGTCAGAAAACAAGAAAGAAAAAGCGCCGTCAAAAGCTTTCAAATGCTGAGCGGATTAAGAGTTATTCTGAACTGAAGGTCGGGGATTTTGTCGTTCACGTCAACCATGGTATCGGTAAATACCTCGGCATTGAAACACTTGAAATCAATGGTCTACACAAGGATTACTTAAATATTCACTATAAAGGGAACGACCAGCTTTATGTACCTGTTGACCAGATTGACCTGGTCCAGAAGTATGTTGGATCTGAAGGCAAGGAGCCAAAGCTGTACAAGCTTGGCGGGTCTGAATGGAAGCGTGTTAAATCCAAGGTACAATCGACAGTTGCTGATATTGCAGATGATTTAATCAAGCTTTATTCAGAACGTGAAACGGCAAAAGGCTACGGCTTTAGTGAAGACACTGCTGAACAAAGAGATTTTGAGGCAGCGTTCCCTTATTCAGAAACAGAGGATCAGCTGCGTTCAATTGAAGAAATCAAAAAGGATATGCAGCGTGACCGCCCAATGGACCGCCTGCTGTGCGGTGATGTGGGTTACGGTAAGACCGAGGTCGCGATTCGTGCTGCATTTAAAGCGGTGATGGATGGTAAGCAGGTGGCGATCCTCGTCCCGACAACAATCCTTGCCCAGCAGCACTATGAAACAATGATTGAGCGGATGCAGGAATTCCCTGTGAACGTCGGTCTGCTGAGCCGTTTCAGAACGAAAAAGCAGCAGGAAGAGACGATGAAAGGGCTCGCATCAGGGTCTGTTGATATTGTCGTCGGCACACACCGTCTGCTGTCAAAACAGATTAAATACCGTGATCTCGGCCTTTTAATCATTGATGAAGAGCAGCGCTTTGGGGTAACCCATAAAGAAAAAATCAAGCAGCTGAAAACAAATATTGATGTACTCACACTGACAGCGACGCCAATTCCGCGTACGCTGCATATGTCGATGCTTGGCGTGAGGGACCTTTCAGTCATTGAAACACCGCCTGAGAACCGTTTCCCTGTCCAGACTTATGTGATGGAATATAACGGTGCGCTGATCCGCGAAGCGATTGAACGTGAAATGGCACGAAGCGGACAGGTCTACTTCCTTTATAACAGGGTCGAGGATATTACGAAAAAAGCGGATGAAATTGCATCACTTGTCCCGGATGCGCGCGTTGCCGTTGCACATGGACAGATGACTGAAACAGAGCTTGAATCTGTCATTTTTCAGTTCCTTGAAGGTGAATATGATGTGCTTGTCACAACCACGATCATTGAAACAGGTGTCGATATTCCAAATGTAAATACACTGATCGTATTTGATGCTGACCGGATGGGCTTATCGCAGCTTTATCAGCTGAGAGGACGTGTGGGCCGTTCGAACCGCGTTGCTTACGCATATTTTACTTACCGCAAAGACAAGGTGCTCACAGAGGTAGCTGAACAGCGCCTGCAGTCCATTAAAGAATTCACAGAGCTGGGCTCGGGCTTTAAAATCGCTATGCGTGATTTAAGTATCCGGGGTGCCGGTAATCTGTTAGGTGCCCAGCAGCACGGATTCATTGACTCAGTCGGATTTGATCTGTATTCACAGATGCTGAAAGATGCGATTGAAGAACGGAAGGATCTGCTGCCTGGAGATCATTCAGATGACAACCGCGAAAAGCAGCAGGCTGTTGAGATTGACCTGGATATCAAGCAGGATGCGTATATTCCTGAGAGCTATATTCCGGATGGCCATCAGAAGATTGAGATGTACAAGAAATTCCGTGGTCTGAAAACAATCGATGAGGTCATTGAACTGAAGGATGAAATGATCGACCGTTTTGGTGATTATCCGGATGAGGTCCATAACCTGTTCCAGATCGCAGAAATTAAGGCATACGGCTACGAAGTCGGGCTTGAGACAATTAACCAGACCAAAGATGAAGTGAAAATTGAGCTAAGTGAAGACGGAACACAAAAAGTAGATGGCGCCAAAGCGTTTGATATTACCAATGAATATAAGCGTAATGTAGGGCTCGGCGTTGAAAATAACAGACTGAAAATCACCTTTAAAATAAAAGGCCAGAAGCCTGAAGCATGGTTTTCAATGATCCACCACGTGCTCTCACGTCTGCCTGAAACATTGAAAAAATCTGCTTAACATGACTTTCTTTTACAAAAACTTTTAATAAATCGTATAAATCTCAGGATTTACCCGATACTATCGTTAAAAGCAGCTGTAAAAGAAGGAGAGAGTCTGATGAAAGCAACTGGTATAGTGAGACGGATTGATGATTTGGGACGCGTTGTGATCCCAAAAGAAATCAGGCGTACGTTAAGGATCCGTGAAGGAGATCCGCTTGAAATCTTTGTAGACCGTGACGGTGAGATCATCCTGAAAAAATATTCGCCGATTCACGAGCTTGGCAACTTTGCAAAAGAATATGCGGAATCCCTATATGACAGCCTGCACCATGCTGTATTAATTTGTGACAGAGATCATTTTATCGCAGTAGCAGGCGCTTCGAAAAAAGAGTTTTTAAACCGCAGAATCAGCTCTCACACTGAAGAGATGATGGACGCAAGAAAAACGATGATGAAAGAAGAACCATTCTCGATTGAGCTGGTTGAGCATAATGAAGAGGATCTGGCTTCACTGGCTGCCTCTCCGATTATTGCTTCCGGCGATCCGATTGGCGCAGTTCTTGTATTCTCAAAGGATCATGCGCTCACAGAGGTGGATCTGAAGGTATGTGAGACAGCTGCCCGCTTTTTAGGGCGTCAGATGGAAACTTAACCATATCCGGTTCGCCGGATATGGTTTTTTTAGACTGTCTGGCGATGTGGTGACGGTTGTGTCTGGCGGCGGCTAATTCGTTCACGTTTTTAAACATATATGACACCTCGAACATTTATTGCGTCACCTTTTGAGTTGATTCTGCCGCCCCCTGTTTTGAGCGGTGGAATTACATCAGCAATTGGAATAATTCCATCATCTTTCAGATTAATTCAATCACCTTTTCGTTTTATCGACCCCCCGGGCGACCCTCACTTACCACCGGCCCTGTCACCCACCAGTCCGCGCGCCAAAACCGCCAACATCCGCCATCTCCATCTCCAAATATGACCTGAAAAGACATTCCCGCTCCCCTTTGATATAATAAATAATCAGTGAAAGTGATCGAATTGAAAGCGAGGACAGCCGAATGTCGCAGGCGTCTCAGACAATGATGAAAGGCGCAGCGATTTTGACATTTGCTGCGCTGTTTTCGAAAATACTCAGTGCGCTCTACCGGGTACCATTTCAAAACCTGACAGGAGACACGGGGTTTTATATTTATCAGCAGATTTATCCGTTTTATGGGCTGTTTATCGCGCTTTGTACATATGCTTTTCCTGTTATGGTCTCAAGTATTCTGATTGAACGGCAGGCAGAGCGTGAAAGAGTCTTAAAGCTTCTTACATTATTTTTAGCAGGTGTTGGGCTTGCGTGGTTTGCCGTTTTATATATTGGCGCCGGGCTGATTGCAGACTTTATGGGGGATCCGCAGCTAAAGCCTTTGATTGAGCTGTCAGCGTGGCCATTCTTACTGCTTCCGGTGTTATCAGCCGGAAAGGGATGGTTTCAGTCGGATGGCAATATGGTCCCTTCAGCGATCGCCCAGGTAACCGAGCAGACGATCCGCGTCATAGCGATAATCGGTACTGCATTTTTGCTGACAAATGCGGGTGCTTCGTTGTATACCGTTGGGGAAGGCGCGGTAATCGGATCCATTGCAGGTGTCATAGCTGGTGCTCTGGTCCTCGTCTTCTTTATCCAAAAGCACTTTTTTCAAAAGAAAGAGCGGCTGTCATTTGAAAAAGGGGATATGACGCTGCTCAGAGTGCTCCTTGTCAGAGGGACGGCCATTGCGATGGTCAGCATGCTGCTTGTTCTGTATCAGCTGGTGGACGCACTAAATGTCTATGCACTGCTGACAGGCTATACGGGTGACGCTGCTCAGGCAAAGGTGTTAAAAGGAATTTATGATAGGGGGCAGCCGATTGTCCAGATGGGCGTTGTCGCTGCCACTTCACTGTCTCTTGCGGTTGTACCGGTCATTGCGTCAGATTATGAGCGGAAAAGGTTCAGTCAGGTGAAGCAAAAAGCATCACTTGCAGTAAAAGCCGGGCTGGTCTTTGGGGCTGCAGCAACGGTTGGATTGATCAGTATCATGAATCCACTCAACCGGTTTCTATTTCAAAATGAAGATGGCTCAGCGGTGCTGTCTGTATTTGCGGCAGCTGTATTTCTGACCTCAGTCATTTTGACGGTCAACGCGGTGCTGCAGGGAACAGGAAGCTATCATACTGCAGCCTGGACCGCAGCAGGGAGCCTGGTTTTAAAATATGGATTAAATGTCTTACTCGTGCCGGTTTATGGCACCGGGGGAGCGGCAATTGCAACTGTCTGTTCTTTAATGGCAGTAGCGATTGTTCTGATCGTGAAAGTATATAAAAAAATCGGTTTACGGCTGTACAAGCCTTTTTATCTTCGTCTTCTGACCGGCCTGATCGTCATGGCAGCAGGTGTAACGCTTTTACTGCTGGTATGGACGCCTGAAACAAGGATTTCATCAGGGGCTGCTTCCATCGCTGCAGCCATCATCGGCGCTTATTTATTCTTTAAGGTCAGCTGGTCCCGGAGTTTGTTTACAAAAGAAGAGGTTGGTCAGATACCGTTTGGGCGGAAGATCGACCGGTTGTTTATAAGAATCGAAAAAGGGGGCAGATCATCTTGAATCACATTACAGTTATCGGTCTTGGTGCAGGAGATCTTAATCAGCTGCCACTTGGCGTTTATAAAAAATTGACAGCAGCAACAAAGCTGTATGTCCGCACTGCAGAGCATCCTGTGCTGGAGGAGCTTTCAGCAGAGGGTGTAACATATGAATCGTTTGACCATATCTATGAAGCGCATGACCGTTTTGAAGAGGTGTACGCAGATATTACAGAAAAACTCGTTCAGCTGGCTGAAACGGAGCCTGTCCTGTATGCAGTGCCCGGTCATCCGTTAGTGGCAGAGCAGACCGTCCAAAACCTGCTTTCACTTGAGAAAGAAGGAAAAATCACGCTAACCATTGAGGGTGGACAAAGCTTTCTGGATCCGCTGTTCACTGCAGCAGGGTTTGATCCTGTTGATGGCTTCCAGCTCCTTGATGGAACTGCGCTTGAAAGCGAATCTGTCAAACCGGACCAGCACGTGATTATCGGGCAGGTATATGACAGCATGACAGCTTCTGATGTGAAGCTAGAGCTGATGAATAAATACCCGGATGAACATCTTGTAAAAGTGATTACTGCAGCAGGTTCAGCTGCTGAAGAGATCCGTGAAGTAAAACTTTATGAGCTTGACCACGGCATGGCGCTCTCCAACCTGACGAGTGTATATGTACCGCCGCTTGAAAAAGAAGAGGATTTCTACGGGGAATTTTCAAAGCTTAAAGAAATCATTAAGATTTTAAGAAGTCCGGTCGGATGCCCGTGGGACCGTGAGCAGACCCATGAATCGCTGAAACGTTATCTGATTGAAGAAACGTACGAATTCCTTGAAGCGGTTGACCGGGGTGACATTGACGAAATGATTGACGAGCTTGGCGACGTGCTGCTGCAGGTCATGCTGCACGCGCAAATCGGCGAAGACGACGGCTATTTTGATATCAGAGACGTGATTCAGGGAGTTTCAGCTAAAATGGTACGCCGTCACCCGCATGTCTTTGCAGATGCGGAAGCAGAGACTGCTGAAGATGTGACAGACGCCTGGCAGGAAATCAAAAACGAAGAAAAGGGTGGTGCCCCTTCAAGGCTGCTTGAGCATGCCGGAAGCGGTCTCCCTGCTCTGATTCACGCCTATGAAATTCAGAAGAAAGCTGCAAAAGCAGGCTTTGACTGGGACGATCATTCAGACGCCTGGGATAAGTTTGAAGAAGAATGGCAGGAGTTTCAGGAGGAAGTGGCAAATGGAGACAAGCAGGCAAGCCTCCGGGAATTCGGAGATGTTCTGTTCGCACTCGTCAATGTCTCAAGATTTCACGGTATTTTCCCTGAAGAAGCCCTGATGATGGCCAACCAGAAGTTTATCAGCCGTTTTCAATTTGTTGAAGACAGGGTAAATGAATCAGGAAAACCATTTCAAGCATTCAGCCTGGGAGAGCTTGATGAGTTCTGGAAGCAGGCGAAAAAACACGGACTGTAAAAGGAGTCGATCATATGCGTTTAGATAAATTTTTAAAAGTGTCCCGTTTAATCAAGCGGAGAACACTCGCAAAAGAAGTGGCTGATCAGGGGCGTATCCAGATCAACGGAAATACAGCAAAAGCAAGCGCAACGGTAAAGGAAGGCGACGAGCTTGTGATCCGCTTCGGTCAGCGGATCGTGACCCTGTCAGTAGACCGGCTGATGGAAACAACGAAAAAAGAAGAAGCCGGCACGATGTATACGATAAAAAAAGAAGAGCGTGTGAACGAATAATCAATCTTCACCCGGCATAAAATGAGCTAAGGTTTCAATTCTTATGCGGGGTGAGGACATGCCAATCGAACAAAAACGTCAGGATCACGAAGTCCGTATGATCGGAAGACTTGAGCTATCTGTGACTGGCGTCAAACAACTTGAAAGCTTTGATCAGGATGAGTTTTTGATAGAAACAGTGGAAGGGATGCTTTCGATTAAAGGGAGCGGTCTGAAGCTCGTCAACCTGGATCTGGATAAAGGCCTCGTTTCTTTAAAAGGGAAGATTGATGATATTCTTTACCTGGACAGTAAAGCCCAGGAACCTTCAAAAGGGCTGCTTGGAAAACTGTTTAAATGATTGTAGAAGAGCAGCTTCGGATTTTTCTCAGTATGATGGCTGCAGGTGTTTTTGTCGGATTTTGCGTCACTTTTTACGAACGCTTTATGACCAGAGGGAAAAAGGGTTTATGGCGCTTCTTCCCTGATCTGCTTTTCTGGCTCGGACAGGCTCTCATTGTTTTTCTCCTTCTGTTTCAACTGAATGGAGCTGAATTACGCTTTTACATGCTGGTTGCACTACTGGCAGGATTCACACTCTACTGGAAGCTTGCAAGGCGACTGACTCTCCGCGTATTTAACTGGCTTTCCTGGCTGACGATTACCATCCTTACGATCCTCTTTCTTCCTTTTAAAGGGATATGGGCTGTTGTGAAGCTGTTATTTATCGTACTATTTCGATTACTGGCGTTTATATCTAGGCCTTTTCACCCTATTTCACAGTTTCTTCAAAAAAAATGGTCAATTCTTGCGAAAAAGATAAAAATATGGCTTAATCTGTTATATAATAGGGGATAAATAAATCGAACTTGCATTCACACGTTGATTAAAAGGGGGTAAGCAGTTGTTATGGGAAAGCCACGCGTGACATCACTTGAAAATCAATACACAGCAGAACATGAAAGAAAAGAACATAACCGACAGTCACACAGGAAAAGATTAACCAGACGCCTGACTGCTTTTTTCATTGTGGCAGCTGTTGTCAGCAGTGTGCTTATTTCTTCAATGGTGACGCAGGCCAGCGTATTAGAAGACAAACAAACTGAAAGAGCACAACTTGAGCAGAAAATTGTCGAGCTGGATAAGCAGGAAGAGAATTTACGGAATGAAATTGTAAAGCTGAATGATGATGAATACATAGCGAAGCTCGCACGACGGGATTACTTCCTCTCTGATAGCGGAGAAATTATTTTCACCATTCCTGAAGACCAGCCGGCAGCTGAAAAAGAGCAGAACGACACGGCTGAATAGTGCATATGATAAAATAAAAACAGCAGATTGAGTGTCACGATGTTGACACTCTTTTTTCTGTTTGGCTATAATGGGAAGTAAGGTCTATTTTTTATTTATTCTAAGGAGGATCATTTTTTTTATGTCAATCGAAGTAGGCAGCAAAGTAAAGGGTAAAGTGACTGGGATCACTAATTTCGGGGCGTTCGTTGAATTGCCGGGCGGTTCAACAGGGCTAGTACACATCAGTGAAGTTGCGGATAATTATGTCAAGGACATCAATGACCATCTGACAGTTGGGGACGAAGTTGAAGTGAAGGTCCTGAACGTAGAAAGCGATGGCAAGATTGGCTTATCAATCCGTAAAGCTAAGGATCAGCCTCAGCAGAGTCAAAGTCAAAGTCGCCCTCGACCAAATCGTGGAAACGATCAGCGCGGTGGAGGCCGCGGAGGAAATGCCGGTGGACCGCCACGCGGAGAATCTTTTGAACAAAAGATGGCTCGTTTCCTTAAAGATAGTGAAGACCGTCTGACTTCTCTTAAGCGCCACACAGAATCAAAACGCGGTGGACGCGGAGCGAAAAAAGGTTAATAGCTGCCGAAAGTGTTTTTATAGAAGGCATCAATTACAGTGATCATACGATAGATAGCCGGCGTGCATAGAGCACGCCGGCTTTTTTGCGTTCGATAGGATAAAGCTTATTGTTGTTTCTGCATAGCTGCAAACTCCTGATGCACGCGGTGACTTCTGCCAGCTGAGCTCCAGGTTGTAAAGCATCCAAATTCAACTAAGTCATGCTGTTAAAAAGAGGAATTAGCCATTGCACGTCGAAATACATTCAGTAGGATCATTGAGGAGGAATAAAGATGACGATTGATGAATGGCTTGATGAACATAACCAGCACTATTTTTCATGGCTTGAGGATTTAAGAGCAATGGACAGCGACGCATTTTTCCAGCCGATTGCAGAAGGGAAGTGGTCACCGGCAGCCATTGTCATGCACATGGCCGCCTGGGATCATTACACACTTGACGATAGAATCCCGCAAATACGTGAGGGTGTCATGCTTGAAAAATTTCCTGACTTTCAGCAGTTTAATGAACAGTCGTGGAAAAAAGCAGACAGTGGTCTGAGTCAAAATGAAATCATTGACGAAGCCAGAAATGAACGGGAACTTTTAATGGAGACGGTTCGTACAATGGATCAGGACAAGCTGAAAGCAACGTTTTCTATCGGGGATCACTCGATGACAACGACGGGTTATATTACTGGCTTTGCCGGGCATGATCGTCATCATATGAAGCAGATCGGGGGTGTGAACTAAATGGATCTGATTGCATTGGTCTCAGTCGTGATGGTGTTTTCGATTCCGCTCACGGCGATTCTTACTTATCATTTTCGAAAACAGAATCAAAGTAAGTATGAAATGATCGACAAGCAGCTGGAGCTTGAGAAGCTGAAGCACGAGAATTATATGCTTGAGACGGAGAAGCTTCGATTGGAGCTGGATTTGCGGCAGGGGATCAGAGTGGAAGAGGAGCATAAGCGGTTAAGTTAGCAGTTACAGACAGTACGGGAGAGTGACTCCGTGCTGTTTTTCTGTTTTCTGGCGGGGATGGCGTGTGACAAATAGGTAAGCTGCATCAGGCTGGAAGGTTTAGCGGATGTCGCGTGGTTTTATTTGTGTCACCTTTTAGGTTAATTCGATGATCTTTTAGGATGATTGCGTCAGCTTTGGCGTTTATTCCATCACCTTTTTGTAGGATTCGATATGCCGCGGTTATTTCGACCATCTTAAAAATTAATTCGATCAGCAATCGCGTTATTCAGTCATGTCGACTGTTTATTCTATCACCTTTTTCAGGACCCGCCGCGCGCTGCATACAAAAAAGCGCTCATCCAGCTCCCAGACCTGAGTCTGTCGGAGCTGAACGAGCGCCTTCCACTTTTCGTATTGTCTAGCTTCAGCAGGCAGCTCCTCGAGTCATAAGCCACAATGAGAAAATGGGGAAGTTCGCCCATTTCTCTCATTGCGTCTTATGCTTGTCGGAGCTAAACGCCTGCTTCCGCTTTTCTTTGTCCAGTTCCAGGCGCTAGCTCCTCGGATCATAAGCCACGCAGTGAAAACGGGAAAAGGCGCCCGTTTCTCACTCCGCGACTTATGTCTGTCGGAGCTAAACGAGCGCCTTTCACTTTTCTAATATGACCCGTACGGGATTCGAACCCGTGTTACCGCCGTGAAAGGGCGGTGTCTTAACCACTTGACCAACGGGCCTCGTATGGTGGCGGCAGAGGGGATCGAACCCCCGACCTCACGGGTATGAACCGTACGCTCTAGCCAGCTGAGCTACGCCGCCATTAATGAAGCACAAGTTATATAATACATAGCGCGTCAATAAGTGTCAATATCTTTTTTGAAAATTTCTAAGGGTCCTCTCAAGCAGGAATCCGTCGAATGTTTTTTGCTGTGTGAAACGTTTTTTGACAAACTCCTCTGTTCTGTCCTTTTTATAATAGGCGCAATAAGAAATGAAGGAGTGGACCTGCAAGATGGCAAATGTGCATGAAGCAAACTTCGAACTAACAAACGCTCTATCTCTCAAGAGAACACGTAAAAAAGAAGTAAGAAAAGTGAACGTGATGAAGTGGCTGTATGAAAAAGGGATCTTTCATCTGTTAGCAGGAGTTATGCTCGGTCGTGCGGTTGTGATGCTGCAGTTTATGCCTTTTGCACTTCCGTTTTTTGCTGCGGTTATGATCATGCAGCGCCAGAAAGCGCCTCAAACATTTGCCGGATTAACAGCAGGTGCGGCTGCGCTGGGGTTATTGCCGGCTTTGTATACAGCGACGATTCTGCTGATGTACTATATCAGTTTTGGTCTGTTAAGAAAGTACACCGGTAACCAGTTTGTTGCTGCAGGCCTGGCAGCTGGTGTAACCGCATTGGTGAAAACCTTATACACCTGGGCGGTTCAGCCGCTTGATTGGATGACCGCTTTCTATATTTTAGCGGAAGCAGCGATGACAGGTGTGCTGCTGCTGATCTTCCTGCAGAGCTTCCTTGTGCTGACGAAAGGACGAAGAAGTGCTTTTTCACATGAGGAGCTTGTGGCGCTTTCTGTACTGGCCGCCTCTATTGCACTCGGGCTGACCGGACTCATGGCCGGGGATCTGGTGATTAGCCATATTGCAGCGCGCTATGTTGTGCTGGCTGCTGCATTGTCTGCAGGGGCACTGGTCGGTTCTACGGCTGGTGTTGTGATCGGATTACTTTTCTGTCTGGCTTCTTTTGCATTTATCCCGGAAGTGGCACTGCTGGCGGTTGCGGGTCTCCTCGGAGGCTTATTAAAGTCCGGCGGCCGGGTGGGTGTTGTGATCGGATTAATGCTTGCCACGATGCTGACCGGTTTAATGATGGAGAATGCCCTGCGTCTGGAGTTTTCATTATATGAGTCTGCAGTGGCTGCTTTACTGCTTTTTATCACGCCTCAGAGCTGGGTGCGTGCACTTGCCCGTCATATTCCGGGTTCAGAGGAATATGCAGAAGAACAGCAGCTTTATGCGAAAAGCGTGCGTGATGTGACGGCTGAAAAAGTTGAGCATTTTTCAGCGATGTTTAAAAAGCTTTCTGACAGCTTTTCAGATATAGAGCCTGCCCAGGAAAATCCGGGAGCTGCTGATGAAATGATCGGAAGTGTGACCAAGTATACGTGTGATCAGTGCTTCAGAAAAGAATTCTGCTGGTCTGAGCATTTTGACCGTACATATGAATGGATGAGTGTGCTTGCAGAACGCGGAGAGCCTGAGCCCGGCTGGAAGTCCTACTGCGTGAAATCTGCCCTGATGGAAAAAGAATTTGACCGTTACCACCAGGAAAAAGCAGTGAATCAGTTGATGCAGCAGCATATGAAAGAAGGAAACCGTTTTGTAGCGAGACAGCTCTCGGGTCTTGCGGATGTCATGAGTGAATTTGCCAATGAGCTTCAGCGTGAAACCATCCAGAATGGGGAACAGGAGGAGAAAATTCTGCAGGAGCTGGATGCGTATGGCGTACGAGCGGACCAGATTGATATTCACTGTCTTGAAGCAGGGAGGGTGGACCTTGATGTGCTGCTGCCGTTTCAGGAGAAGCACGGGGAGTGTGACAAGCTGATTGCGCCAATGCTCTCTTCCATTTTGCAGGAGACCGTCATTGTCCATCAAAAAGGGGATCTCCCGCCACCTTACTATGGCACTGCCGCAACTTTCAGGTCAGCAAAAGCTTTTCAGGTCACTTCAGGGATTGCACATGCTGCCTATGCCGGCGGACTTGTGTCAGGGGACAGCTGTGCAGCAATTCCGATCCATGAAGGCAAGTTTGCAGCGGCGATTTGCGATGGGATGGGTAATGGGGAAAAGGCGCGTGAAGAGAGTGAAGAAACCATTGGACTTTTAGAGGAGATGTTAAAGGCTGGAATTGAAGAGGAGCTTGCGATAAAGTCGGTCAATGCCATTTTAACGGCGAAAAGAACAAGTGATATGTATTCGACTGTGGATCTCGCGATGATTGATCTTCAGCATGCCAGGGCTAGGTTTTTAAAGGTGGGGGCAGTACCGAGTTACGTGAAACGCGGGAAGCAGATACAGATGATTGAAGCTGCGAATCTGCCGCTTGGATTCTTTCATGAAATGGAGATGGATGTATTAGAGCATCAGTTAAAATCAGGGGATATGCTGTTTATGCTGAGTGATGGGCTGATTGACGGCCTGCGTTCGATTGAGAACCCTGAACGCTGGATGAGGCGTCAGATTGCTGAGCTTGTCACAACTGACCCTCAGGAGGCTGCTGACCTCCTTGTAGAAGCAGCTGTCCGGGCAGCGGGAGGGTCAATTAACGATGATATGACAGTGGTGGCAGTAAAAATTGATCACCAGGTGCCAAAGTGGGCTGCTATTCCATTAAGGAGGACTGCCGGTTAAGTATTTGCATGACCTTCCTGATCTTCCTGTATACTATTGAGAAAAGAATGGATCAGGAAAGGGTAATGGCATGAGTGACTTTCGTTTAAAAGTGAAGGCATACTGCGAAAAACATGAGATGGTTTCCTCAGGAGATAAGGTGCTGATCGGGGTTTCAGGGGGACCCGATTCATTAGCGCTGCTTCATTTTTTCAGGGAAAACAGACCTGACTTAAAGGTGGAGGCTGTGCATGTGGACCACGGGCTAAGGGGGAGCTCAGCGGCAGATGCAGCTTATGTGAAAGCGTATTGTAAGCTCCATCAGATTCCCTTTCATCTCCTGCTTGCGGATGTGAAAGGCAGAATGGAGCAGACTGGGGAAGGCGTTCAGGAAGCAGCGAGAAAAGTCCGCTATGCTTATTTTGAAGAGCTGATGGAGGAAACGGGTGCTGATGTCGTCATGATCGGCCAGCACGCAGATGATCAGGTGGAGACCATTTTATTCAGGCTGATGCGAGGAACGTCAATGCGCGGAGCAGCTGGAATTATGCCTGTCAGACCCTTTGCGGAGGGGAAAATGGTTCGTCCATTTTTATCAGTGACCAAAAGTGAAATCGAACAATATTGTGAACAGCATGATCTGGAGCCGAGAAGGGATCCGACAAATGAAAGTGATGCGTATACAAGAAACAGGCTGAGAAGACATGTGATCCCTTTGTTAAAAAAAGAAAACCCTCTTCTGCATGAAGCCTTTGAACGCTTTTCTGAAGAGCTTGGTGAGGATAATGCGTGGCTTGAACAGGAGGCCGTGAAAGCCCTTGAAGACGTCTGTGTCACAAAAAGCAGTGAACGCTTCCATCTTTCAGTAGAAAAATTTCGTACTTATGGTCTTCCTTTACAAAGAAGAATGATTCATCTAATATTAAATTATCTGTATGCAAAAGTACCCACATCATTATCTTCTGCGCATACGCGCGCGATACTGGATCTGCTGAAACAGGCACATCCGTCAGGGGATCTGCACCTGCCTGAATCATTGACTGTAACCCGTTCTTATCAAGACGGTTATTTTCATTTTCAGCGTAAAACAGACGATGCAGCCTATTCTTATTTAATCGATAAGGAGCAGCTGATCGAACTTCCTGACCGGCATATGCTTGATGTGCAGGCTGGTGAAATCGTGCCGGATAAGCCGTACTATGATCTTTATTATGTATCTGAGTCGTTCATGCCGCTGACGGTGAGAAGCCGCAGGGATGGAGATAAGATACGGCTGCCTGATGGCAAAGGGTCAAAGAAGATAAAGGATGTCTTTATAGAAAAGAAAGTACCACTCAGCCAGCGGAATCGCCACCCAATTGTGACGGCTGCTGACGGAAGTGTACTTTGGATTCCCGGACTGCGTAAGGCGCCGTCTGATGGGAAGCCTGCTGCATATACGTTAATTTACTATTAAGATCTTCTAGGAGGACATTGTTCGTGTTAAATAAAGACATCGAGAAAGTATTGTATACCGAGGAACAGCTGCAGGAAAAAATCAAAGAGCTTGGCACTGAGTTAACAGCTGAATACCAGGATAAATATCCACTTGCAGTCGGCGTATTAAAAGGCGCAATGCCATTTATGGCTGATCTGATCAAACGTATGGATGTCTATCTTGAGATGGATTTCATGGATGTTTCAAGCTATGGTAACTCCACTGTTTCTTCAGGAGAAGTAAAAATTGTCAAAGACCTGAACACAAAAGTAGAAGGCCGTGACATTCTGATTCTTGAAGATATCATCGACAGCGGACTGACGCTCAGCTACCTGGTAGATCTGTTCAAGTACCGTAAAGCAAAATCAATCAAAATTGTTACACTGCTTGATAAGCCAAGTGGCCGTAAAGCAGACATCAAAGCAGATTATGTTGGATTCATTGTACCGGATGAGTTTGTTGTAGGGTATGGACTTGACTATGCGGAACGTTATCGAAACCTCCCATACATCGGTGTATTGAAGCCTGAAATTTATACAGATTCTGAGTAAAATAGAGTGTAAGCGAGCGCATTCACTGAGCATGCTTATTGGTTGTCACGCTTTATTTTACTATGATAGTATTGATATTAGTTTTCTTGACCGTGGGAGGAGGTAAGGGATGAACCGTATATTTCGAAATACGATATTTTATTTGATTATTTTCCTCGTCATCATTGGTATTATTGGCCTATTTAACAATGGGAACCAGCCAAATGAGGAACTCACATATGGTGAATTTTTAAATGCGCTTGATAGTGGTGAAGTAACGGAGATTGAAATTCAGCCGGACAGAAATGTCTATAATGTACGCGGACAGCTTGAAGGCTATGAAGAAACCGAGTACTTCCTTACAAACATTCCATTTGAAAGTTCAGCACTTGAAACCATTGATGAGGTAGCGCAGGCGAATAATACTGAAGTGAATGTGTTGAAAGCCCCTGAAACAAGCGGCTGGGTGACATTCCTGACGACGATTATTCCATTTGTGATTATCTTCATCCTATTCTTCTTCTTACTTAACCAGGCTCAGGGTGGCGGCGGAGGCCGTGTCATGAATTTCGGTAAGAGTAAGGCGAAGCTTTATACTGAAGAAAAGAAAAAAGTCCGCTTTAAGGACGTTGCAGGGGCAGACGAAGAGAAGCAGGAGCTTGTTGAAGTTGTTGACTTCCTGAAGGATCCCCGTAAATTTACTGATGTCGGTGCACGTATTCCAAAAGGGATTCTGCTTGTCGGGCCTCCGGGTACCGGTAAAACATTGCTTGCACGTGCAGCAGCAGGTGAAGCAGGCGTACCGTTCTTCTCGATTTCCGGTTCAGACTTCGTTGAGATGTTTGTCGGTGTCGGGGCATCACGTGTACGTGACCTGTTTGAAAATGCGAAGAAAAATGCACCATGTATTATTTTCATTGATGAAATTGATGCAGTTGGACGTCAGCGTGGCGCCGGTCTTGGCGGTGGACACGATGAGCGTGAACAGACATTGAACCAGCTGCTTGTTGAAATGGATGGTTTCGGTGGAAACGAAGGAATCATCATGATTGCAGCAACAAACAGACCGGATATTCTGGACCCTGCATTACTGCGTCCAGGACGTTTCGACCGTCAGATCACAGTAGACCGTCCTGATGTAACAGGCCGTGAAGCTGTCCTGAAGGTTCATGCAAGAAACAAACCGCTTGCAGAAAACATTGATCTAAAAGCGATTGCCCAGCGTACACCTGGCTTCTCAGGAGCAGACCTTGAAAACCTGCTGAACGAGGCTGCACTTGTCGCTGCACGTCGTGATAAGAAGAAAATTGATATGAGTGACATCGATGAAGCGACAGACCGCGTCATTGCCGGTCCTGCAAAGAAAACACGTGTCATCTCTCAAAAAGAGAGAAAAATCGTTGCTTTCCACGAAGCAGGACACACGATTATCGGTGTTGTACTGGATGAAGCCGATATGGTTCACAAAGTAACCATCGTTCCACGTGGTCAGGCAGGCGGATATGCTGTCATGCTTCCAAAAGAAGATCGTTACTTCATGACAAAACCTGAACTGCTCGATAAAATCACAGGTCTCCTTGGCGGCCGTGTAGCAGAGGATATTATCTTCGGAGAAGTATCAACTGGTGCACACAATGACTTCCAGCGTGCGACAGGCATTGCCCGCCGTATGGTAACTGAATTTGGTATGAGTGATAAGCTTGGACCGCTTCAGTTCGGTCAGGCCCAGGGTCAGGTATTCCTTGGACGTGACTTTAACAGTGAGCAGAACTATTCTGATCAGATCGCTTACGATATTGATACAGAAATTCAGCGCATTATTAAAGAGTGCTATGCACGGGCGAAAACGATTCTGACTGAGAATCGTGAAAAGCTTGAGCTGATCGCTGAAACGCTTCTTGATATTGAAACACTTGATGCTGAACAGATCAGACATCTTGTGGATCACGGAACACTGCCTGAGCGTGACTACGATCAGGGGAATGGTGAGGACCGTAAAGATATCACAGAAGAGTCAAAAGAACTTGAATCAGACGAAACGTCTGTAACGACTGACAGTGAGATTAACGATGAAGAGAAATCTTCAGAAGATCTGCTGAAAGAATCGAAAGAAGGCACATCTTCTGACGAGGATCGTCGTAATAAAGAATAATCATTTGCATTAGCAGATGCTTGAATCCGCGGTTCCGCGTAAACGGGGCCGCGGATTTTTTGACTGATTGGCGTGTAGACGAAAGGCGTCTGAGCGGCTGGATTTGAGGTCGCATTTCCTGAATATCAGTTCATTTCCCGGGAAATTGAGGTCACATCCGGCGAAACTGGGATCACATTTGTTTTAGCGGGCTCTGGGCGAGTTTTTGGGGTCGCATTAGCGGATTTTCAGGTGGGATTCGAATAATCTTAGGTCATATCCGGACAATGTCAGATCACATTCCGGCGGCAGGTCCCCGCTCTACATGCCTGTCAGAGCTAAACGCCTCCCTCCGCTTTTCTAAATATGGTAAAATGTTTGCAGTGTGTATTCTAATAAGGCGTGGTGAATAATAGATGTTATTTGTATTGGATGTTGGGAACACCAACACGGTATTAGGGGTTTATGAAGGAGAGGAGCTTCGCTATCACTGGCGGGTTGAGACGAATCGTCATAAAACTGAGGATGAGTATGGCATGCTTGTGAAAAATCTGTTTGAGCATGTCGGACTTACTTTTTCGGATTTCGATGGTATTATTATTTCTTCTGTTGTGCCGCCGGTGATGTTTCCGCTTGAGCGGATGAGCCAGAAGTATTTTCATCTGAAGCCGCTCGTTGTAGGACCGGGGATGAAGACTGGTTTGAATATTAAATACGATAACCCGAAAGAAGTCGGTGCGGACCGGATTGTGAATGCAGTAGCTGGTATTAAAGAGCACGGCGGGTCGCTGATCATCGTTGATTTCGGTACGGCTACAACGTATTGCTATATTAATAAAAACCGCCAGTATATGGGTGGCGTGATTGCGCCAGGGATTGGCATTTCAACAGAAGCGCTGTATTCGAAAGCAGCAAAGCTTCCGAGAATTGAGATCGCGCGTCCTGAAACAGTTGTTGGGAAAAGTACAGTTTCTGCGATGCAGGCCGGTATTGTTTACGGCTACGTGGGGCAGGTTGAAGGTATCGTGTCACGTATGAAAAAAGAAGCCGGTGAACCGGTTACTGTGATTGCTACAGGCGGTCTTGCTTCACTTATTGCCAAGGAATCAGATATTATAGATGTTGTTGATCCGTTTTTGACTTTAAAGGGACTTCAGTTAATATACAAACGCAACGCCGAATGAAAGGAGATTTTACAATGAAAGATTATATGATACGCGCACTTGCTTATAATGATCAGGTACGTGCATATGCTGTAAATACAACTGCTGCTGTACAGGAAGCGCAGGACCGCCACTATACATGGCCGACTGCTTCTGCTGCACTCGGCAGAGCAATGACTGCAGGAGTTATGATGGGCGCAATGCTGAAGGGTGACAACCAGTTAACTGTAAAAGTTGAAGGAAACGGCCCGCTCGGCATGATTTTAGTCGACAGTAATGCTAAGGGTGAAGTAAGAGGATACGTAACAAATCCGCAGACGCATAAAGAACTGAACGAACAGGGTAAGCTTGATGTGCGAGGGGTTGTTGGTACAGAAGGAACTCTTACCATCGTGAAAGACCTTGGTATGCGTGATAACTTTACAGGTCAGGTACCGCTTGTCTCAGGGGAGCTTGGCGAAGATTTCACCTACTATTTTGCTTCATCAGAACAGGTGCCGTCATCAGTTGGGGTCGGGGTGCTTGTCAATCCTGATAATTCGATTCTTGCAGCTGGCGGATTCATTATTCAGCTGATGCCTGGTGCAGATGAAGAGACGATCGAGAAAATCGAAAAGCGTCTCAGCACAATTCCTCCTGTTTCAAAAATGATTCAGGATGGGCTCTCTCCGGAAGAGGTACTTGAAACGGTACTGGGAGAAGGGAATGTACGTGTGCTTGATTCAATGCCGGTTTCATTTGAATGCAACTGTTCAAAAGAACGTTTTGGCAATGCCATCGTTGGTCTTGGTAAGGATGAAATCCGTGCGATGATCGAGGAAGATGGGAAAGCAGAAGCGCAATGTCACTTCTGCCGCGAAACGTATGATTACACGAAAGAAGAATTAGAAGCATTTTTAGAAGAGGCGAACTAAGAGATGGCTGAGGTTCGTAAAAGACGACTTAAAGCTAAGCCGCTTTTATATATCATTGGTTTTCTGATGGTGACGAATCTGATATTTCTGATTGGCTGGATCACAAAAGACGGAGCACCACCTTCTGCTGAGGCAGAGGTGGTCGCTCAGGTCGGTGATGATGAAATCACGCGTCAGGAATGGCTGCATGCCATTGAAGTCCGCCACGGAAAAGAAGTGCTTCAGCAGCTGATCAATCAGTCAGTCATGGAGCAGTCAGCAGAGAATTATGACGTAGCCGTATCAGAAGAAGAGCTGGATCAGGAATTATCCATGCTGCGTTCTGTCCTGAATGTCTATGATCAGGCTTCACTGCCGAATGAAGATGTGCTAAAACAGGAACTGAAAACCGAATTAATTTTAGAGAAGCTGATTACAACTGAAGCGGAACTGTCTGAAGAAGATTTGCGTACATACTATGAAGAGAATGAATCACTTTATTCAGTGCCTGCGATGTACCGGCTTTCTCAAATTGTAGTGCCGACTCAGGAAGATGCTGATAAAGCACTTGAAGAATTAGAGAATGGATCCTCGTTTGAAGCGGTCGCGAGGGAGCGGTCCATTGATCCTGTTACTGCCAGTCAGGGAGGCCAGCTCGGGTTTATTCCGGAAAATACAGATACAGTAGATACGGCCATTTTAGATGCAGCAGAAAGCGTATCACCAGGTGAATATTCAGATGCTTTTCAAACGGCTGATGGACTGACAATTGTTTATCTTCATGAAGAGGTGCCGGGCGTTGATTTTGAATTTGAAGAAGTTCGCGGTAAGATTGAGCGTCAGCTGGCACTTGAGCAAATGAGTACACCGGTAACCGCTGAATCCTTTTGGGATGAATACTCAATTGACTGGTTCTACGGCCCGGTTGAATAATCAAAATAGTTGAAATTTTAAATGTTAATTGTTACATTTGCAGTATGTAAAACCGATCACATTACTAGGGATTAGGAGTGAGGAAAATGGTACGCATTGCAAATAATATTTCTGAATTAGTAGGGCAGACGCCAATCGTAAAATTAAATCGGCTGACTGATGAAAACTCAGCAGAGGTCTACCTGAAGCTTGAGTATATGAATCCGGGCAGCAGCGTAAAAGACCGTATTGCTCTTTCGATGATTGAAGCCGCTGAACGTGACGGCAACCTGAAGGAAGGTGACACAATCATTGAGCCGACAAGTGGTAACACAGGGATCGGTCTTGCGATGATTGCTGCAGCGAAAGGTTACCGTTCAGTGCTCGTCATGCCGGAGACGATGAGTATGGAAAGAAGAAATCTGCTGCGCGCATATGGTGCAGAGCTCGTACTGACACCGGGCCCGGACGGAATGAAGGGTGCCATTAAAAAAGCAGAAGAGCTTGCAGCAGAAAAAGGGTACTTTATGCCTCAGCAGTTCAAAAATGAAGCAAACCCTGAAATCCACCGCCGCACAACGGGTAAAGAAATCGTTGAACAAATGGAGCAGCTGGATGCTTTCGTATCTGGAATCGGTACCGGCGGAACGATCACTGGTGCAGGTCAGGTGCTGAAAGATCACTATAAAGATGTGAAAATCTATGCGGTAGAGCCTGCAGATTCACCAATCCTGTCGGGTGGAAACCCTGGCCCTCATAAAATCCAGGGAATCGGTGCAGGATTTGTTCCTGATATTCTCGATACAAAAATTTATGATGAAGTCATTCAGGTAACCAATGACCAGTCATTTGAAACGGCAAGAAGAGCAGCAAGAGAAGAAGGTATTCTCGGTGGGATTTCATCCGGTGCAGCAATTTACGCAGCGCTTGAAGTCGCAAAGAAAATGGGTAAAGGTAAAAAAGTGCTGGCAGTGATTCCGAGTAACGGCGAACGCTACCTGAGCACACCGCTTTATCAGTTTGAAGATTGATGTTGATGGCAGTCCCTTGGCGGGGGCTGCTTTTTGTTTGGGTTATTAGTAGGTAGAAGGGTGTTCTTAGAATAGACGGTGATGTTCGTAGAATAACATGCTGTGTTCGTAGAAATGGCGTGTTGGTTCGTAGAATAAACAGGTTAGTTCTTAGAAAAACAGCCTTGGTTCGTAGAAAAGTACCTTTTGGACTATGCCCATTCTGTCTCGTTTCGAGCTGCCACACCCCAACAAAAAACCGGAACCCATCCCAAAGGACAAGTTCCGGCTCCAATTCTATTTAAGTCCGGCCAATCACACGGACTTCCTTCTCCAAATCAACACCAAATTTTTCTTTTACCGTCTTCTGAACATGCTTCACAAGGTTCAGGTAATCTTTCGCAGTTGCATCACCTTTATTTACGATAAATCCGGCATGCTTCAGTGACACCTGGGCGCCGCCGATCTGTACGCCCTGCAGGTTGGAATCCTGAATCAGTTTTCCTGCAAAGTGACCCGGTGGCCGTTTGAACACGCTGCCGCATGACGGGTATTCGAGCGGCTGCTTGGATTCGCGCAGGTATGTGAGCTCATCCATTTTTGCTTTGATGACGTGCTGTTCACCTTTTTCAAGAACGAACTCTGCCTCAAGCACAATCCAGTTTTTATCCGGAATTGCACTTGTGCGGTAATCAAATGCCATTTCTTCAGCGGGCAGTCTCTCAACGTCGCCTTCCGGAGTGAGGACGGTTACGTGTGTGCACACATCCTTGATTTCTCCGCCGTAAGCGCCGGCATTCATATAGATGGCCCCACCGACACTTCCCGGAATCCCGCATGCGAATTCCAGTCCGCTCAGTGAGTGATCGTGTGCGGCTCTTGATACTTCAATGATCGGTGCGCCTGCCTGCACGGTGATTTGTTCATGGTCTATTGTCATGTTCGTTAGTGACGTGGTTAAAATAACGAGCCCTTCAATGCCGCCGTCCTGGATCAATACATTTGATCCGTTGCCGAGCACCATCCATGGGAGGTTATTTTTTTTCGCAAAGGTAACGGCTTTTGTCAATTCTTCAATTGACTCCGGAATGGCAAGGTAATCTGCATTCCCGCCGATTTTTGTATACGTATAATCTTTCAAAGGTACATTCTTTTGAATCATATTGTGCCTCCTGTGTAATTCTGCTTTCTGTAAGTATAGTCACAGTTTGCAAGGGACGTTCGCGATTTAGATTAAAACCGGCTGCTGATTTCCGCGTTTTGACGCTTCCATCACAGCTGTGCCGATTCATCGTTACATACAAAAGCTCCTCCTGCAGAAAAGAGCCTGCTGAAAGGAGCCGCTTTAATGAATAAAGTATATGGAAATTATGCGAAAACGTCAATTTTTTATCAGATGTCCCTGTACCACCTGATGAATTGTTTCGTGTATGATTGAGAAAGAGTCTGCTACTGGGAGTGAAACTTCTTGAGTTCATATACAATTACTTATCAAACGACTAAAACAACTTTAGATACATTTTATTATACAACGCAGAAAATGGCTGCGCATGAGGAACGCCACCTGTTTTTAGAAAGTGGCAGGGGCGGCCGTTACAGTATTGCGGGCATAAAGCCATTCGCCTGGGCGAGCGGGAAGAATGACCGGCTTTCTGTTTTTGAAAACGGTGAAGAAACAACGCTTGAGGGAGACGTGCTGAAAAGTCTGCTTGAGTGGATGTCCCCATATCGTACGGAGCCGATTGCGGAGCTTCCGGATTTTCAGGGAGGTGCGATCGGCTATATCAGCTATGATTATGTGCGTTCAATTGAAAAACTGCCTGCATCTGCAGAGGATGACCTCGGACTGCCGGATGTATGCTTTTTAATTTTTGATGAATGGATGGTCTTTGATCATGAGACTGGAACGCTTTATTTTATGGTGCTGCATCATTACGCTGAGCCTGCGGATGAAAAGCTTGAACATTTCGTGGATCAGTGGAAATCATCTGAAACATCAGCTGCGCCTGAGCGAACCGCGCCGCGCGAAAGTGCTGATGACATGACAGTCTCGATGGAAGAAGCATCATTCTGTGAAGCGGCTGAAGCGATCCGTCAGTATATTGCGCAGGGTGATGTGTTTCAGGTAAACCTTTCTGTCCGTCAATCCAAGCCGCTTGCAGTGGAGGCGGCTGATGTGTACCGGGAAGTGCGTAAGCTGAACCCATCACCGTATATGTCTTACCTGCATTTGCCGGATATGCAGATTGCTTCTGCTTCCCCTGAGCTTTTAGTGAAAAAAGCAGGAACTGAGCTGAGCACACGACCGATTGCAGGGACGCGCTCCCGTGGAAAGACGCCTGAAGAGGATCAGTCACTTGCAAATGAACTGATTCATAATGAAAAAGAACGTGCTGAACACGTGATGCTTGTGGATCTTGAGCGCAATGATCTTGGCAGAGTGAGTCAGTATGGCAGTGTGGAAGTGAACGAATTCATGGTCATTGAAAAGTACTCACACGTGATGCATATTGTCTCGAACGTCCGCGGCACACTGGATGAACAGTATGATGAAGCGGATGTGATCAGAGCGGTATTTCCGGGAGGTACGATTACAGGTGCACCGAAAGTCCGTACGATGGAAATCATTGAAGAGCTTGAGCCGGTGAGAAGGGGGCTGTATACGGGCTCAATCGGCTGGATCGGCTTTAACGGAGATCTGGAATTAAATATCGTAATCCGTACCATGCTTGTAAAAGATGGACAGGCCCATGTGCAGGCAGGGGCAGGCGTTGTCATAGATTCCCACCCGAAACGGGAATATAAAGAGTCGCTTAAAAAAGCACGTGCGCTCTGGCAGGCAAAAGATCAGGCGGAAGGAGTGACATCGCAGTGATTTTAATGATTGATAACTATGATTCATTTACGTATAACCTTGTTCAATTTTTAGGTGAGCTTGGAGAAGAGCTTGTCGTAAAGCGTAATGACGAGATCACGATTGAAGAAATTGAAGAGCTGAATCCTGATTTCCTGATGATTTCACCGGGGCCGTGCAGCCCGGATGAAGCGGGAATCAGCCTTGAAGCAATCCGGGCGTTTGCCGGTAAAATTCCGATTTTCGGCGTATGTCTCGGTCATCAGTCGATCGCACAGGTGTTTGGCGGTAATGTTGTACGTGCAACACGCCTGATGCACGGCAAAACGTCAGAAATGTATCACGATGGAAAAGGTGTCTATCAGGATCTGCCGATGCCGTTTACTGCGACGCGCTATCATTCACTGATCGTAGAAAAGCACACGCTGCCGGATGAGTTACTCATTACGTCCTGGACCGATCAGGGTGAAATCATGGGGATCCGCCATCAGACACTTGCGGTTGAAGGCGTACAGTTCCATCCGGAATCCATTATGACCGACCAGGGTAAAAAACTGCTACGGAATTTCCTTGATGCTTACCGCGTCCGCGAGGCAGAAAGCGTATGAAGCTCTGGTTAAATGGAGAAATCATAGAGGAAGCAGACGCGCGTATCTCACCGTTTGATCACGGCTTTTTGTACGGGATGGGTGCATTCGAGACGTTCCGCACCTATAATGGGTATCCCTTTTTAATTGGGGATCATCTGCAAAGGCTGCAGTTTGCGTTTGGTGAGATGGGAATCGAAGCTAAATTGACGACAGCTGGAATCAAGCAGATGGTGAGTGAGCTGAGAGAGGCGAACGGCGGTGCAGACGGCTACTTCCGTTTAAATGTGTCTGCCGGTGTAAGAGGGATCGGACTTGATCCATCCCCTTACACGGAGCCAATGGTTATGCTGCTTCAAAAACCGCTGACCCCTCCGCCTGCTGAACGTCACGCACAGTGGCTGAAGCTGCGCCGCAATACACCTGAGACAGAAATCAGACTGAAATCGCATCATTATTTTAATAACCTGGCTGCGAGAAAGGAAGTAACGGATTCGAAAACAGAAGGCATCTTCCTCACTGAAGACGGTGTGATTTCAGAAGGACTCGCATCAAACGTCTACTGGGTTAAGGACGGTACGCTTTATACGCCGGACCTTTCAACCGGTATGCTTGAAGGGATCACAAGAAAAATGGTCCTTGCACTTGCGCGGGCTGGCGGCATTCCAGTAAAAGAGGGTCGCTTCACACCGGAAGAAGCACAAGGAGCAGATGAATGGTTTTTATCAAATTCCATACAGGAAATTGTTCCGATCACACGTTTTGAAGGTCAGGACTTCCCTGGAGATGGACCTGTTTACACTCAGTTGAAATCTGAGTATCAGCAAAAGACAAATCTTGAGATAGCGTCAGTTGAATGAGGTGAATCAAATGAAGGCGGGAGCGTATACGCTGGATTTTACGAAGAAAACATATGTAATGGGAATTTTAAATACAACGCCCGATTCATTTTCAGATGGGGGCAGGTTCAATACAGTAGATGCAGCCGTTGCGCATGCGAAGCAAATGGCTGAAGACGGCGCTGACATCATCGATATTGGCGGCGAGTCAACGAGACCGGGTTATACACCGGTATCAGTTGAAGAAGAGATCGAGCGGGTAGTACCTGTCATCGAAGCGGTGCGCCGTGAAGTGGATCTTCCTATCTCGATCGACACGTTTAAAGCGCAAACAGCAGAAGCGGCTGTAAAAGCAGGAGCACAGATCATCAATGACATCTGGGGTGCAAAATATGACCCTGCTATCGCGGATGTGGCTGCAAAACACAACGTGCCGATTATCTTAATGCATAACCGGGAAAAGCGTGACTATGAGCATTTTCTTACTGACGTCATGCGTGACCTTGAAGAGAGTATTTCGATTGCAAAATCAGCCGGGGTTACAGATGAACAGATCATATTAGATCCGGGCGTCGGTTTTGCCAAGTCATTTGAACAAAACGTTGAAGTGACAAGGGAGGTAGACCGCATTGTTGCAATGGGCTATCCTGTGCTGCTCGGTACATCACGCAAATCGATGATCGGCAATATTCTGGATCTCCCGGCAGCAGAGCGTACTGAAGGAACGGGCGCGACCGTGTGCTACGGCGTACAGAAAGGCTGCCACATCGTCCGCGTTCATGATGTAAAAGAAATTGTCCGCATGACCCGTGTAATGGATGCATTAATCGGAAAGGGTGAATGAAATGGATAAAATCAAGGTAAATGAAATGGAGTTTTACGGCTACCACGGTGTATTTACTGAAGAAACAAAGCTTGGCCAGCGCTTCCGCGTGAATGCGGTACTAGAGCTGGACCTGTCAAAATCAGCTAAGTCAGATAACGTGGATGACTCCATCAATTACGCAGATGTCTATAACGTGTGTAAAGAAATTGTGGAAGGCGAGCCGCTGAAGCTTGTAGAGGCAGTTGCTGATAGAATCGCTTCCCGCATGCTGAAAGAATTCGATTTATTAGAACGTGTAACGATTGAAGTGGTGAAGCCTGACCCGCCAATACCAGGTCACTACAATTCGGTTGCCATCGAACTGACCCGGAGCAGAGGCTGAATGCATACAGCCTATTTATCCCTTGGCTCTAACATTGGTGAATCAAAAGAAAATCTTCAGGAAGCAGTGAAGCTGCTCGATAGCGTTCCTTCTATAGAAGTGAAAAGCGTTTCTTCCATTTATGAAACAGACCCGGTCGGCTATACAGACCAGCAAGTGTTTTTGAATATTGCCGTTGCAGTGAAGACTGAGCTGACTGCTGAAGATTTACTGAATAAAGCGCAGGAAATCGAGCAATCCCTTGGGCGTGAGCGGAAAGTTCACTGGGGACCCCGTATTATAGACCTTGACATTTTGCTATACAATACAGACAATATACAATCAGAAAGGCTGACCGTTCCGCATCCGTATATGCACGAACGCAGCTTCGTTCTTGTTCCATTAAATGAAATTGCCCCTGAAGCTGTGCACCCTTTAACAGGAAGTACAGTCAGTGAGCTCCTGCAGTACACTGGCAGTGAAGGCGTTCGTCTATGGAAAGAAACTGTCTATCAGCGCAAAGAGAACTTTTTAGCGCTCTAAGATAAAACTGCCGTTTAACTCAGGCAGTTTTTTTGTGGAGAAGGCGTTCGTATGGGAAAAAAGCCTTTAGGGGTGTACGCACGATTTATATTGTGTAAAATAGACAAGTATTCAAAAAGAACAGAGATATTATTTGAATCATAGATAAATCATCGAAAAGGAGTGACGAACATGAGTCAGGAAGAATTGAATGACCAGTTCCGCGTCAGACGCGAAAAAATGGAAGCAATACGTGAACAGGGTAACGATCCGTTCGGTAAACGCTTCGACCGTACACATGCTTCAGAAGAAATCAAATCACAATTTGGTGAGCTTTCAAAAGAAGACCTCGATGAAACAACGCACGAGGTAACAGTTGCAGGCCGTATCATGACCAAGCGTGGAAAAGGTAAAGCAGGCTTTGCGCATATCCAGGATCTTCAGGGTCAAATCCAGCTTTATGTCCGTAAAGACGCTGTAGGGGAAGAAGCATATGAGCTTTTCAACACTGCAGACCTTGGAGACATTGTAGGAGTGAACGGAACAATCTTCCGTACAAAAGTAGGCGAGCTTTCAATTAAAGCAACAAGCTTTGAGCTTTTATCAAAGTCACTTCGCCCGCTGCCTGAGAAATTCCACGGCTTAAAAGACGTCGAGCAGCGCTACCGTCAGCGTTATCTTGACCTGATCACAAGTGAAGACAGCAAAAACACATTTATCGCCCGCAGTAAAATCATCCAGTCAATGAGACGTTACCTTGATAACAACGGCTACCTGGAAGTTGAAACACCAATGCTGCATTCAATTGCAGGTGGAGCGGCTGCACGTCCATTCATTACGCATCATAATGCACTGGATATGGAGCTTTACATGCGTATCGCAATCGAGCTTCACCTGAAGCGCCTGATTGTCGGCGGTCTTGAAAAGGTATATGAAATCGGCCGCGTATTCCGTAATGAAGGAATCTCAACGCGCCACAACCCTGAATTCACAATGATCGAGTTGTATGAAGCGTATGCGGATTACAACGATATTATGGATCTGACTGAAAATATGGTTGCGCACATCGCTCAGGAAGTACTCGGAACAACGGTCGTTCCTTACGGAGATTTCGAAGTAGACCTTACACCAAAATGGACACGTCTCCATATGGTAGATGCAATCAAAAACGAAACAGGTGTAGACTTCTGGCAGGAGATGTCCAATGAAGAGGCGCATGCACTTGCAAAAGAACACGGAATCGATGTTAAGGACAATATGGAATATGGTCACATCGTAAATGAATTCTTCGAACAGAAAGTAGAAGAAACACTCATTCAGCCTACATTCATTTTCGGTCACCCTGTAGAAATCTCTCCTCTTGCGAAGAAAAACCCTGAGGATGAGCGCTTTACTGACCGCTTTGAGTTATTTATTGTCGGTCGTGAACATGCAAATGCCTTTACAGAGCTGAACGATCCAATTGATCAGCGCGAACGTTTTGAAGCGCAAATGAAAGAAAAAGCAGAAGGTAACGATGAAGCACATGAAATGGACGATGACTTCATTGAAGCACTTGAATATGGTATGCCGCCAACAGGGGGACTCGGTATCGGGATCGACCGTCTGGTGATGCTATTGACGAATTCTCCTTCTATTAGAGACGTACTGCTATTCCCGCTTATGCGTCACAGAGATTAATGATCTGAACCGCTGCTCTTTGCAGCGGTTTTTCTTATGACGATTGCACAGCTGGTGACCGGATCACAAAATGCTTCGGGGAACAGATGGGATTGTGACCTGAGATGCAGTGACTGGCTATGAAATCCGGATGCAGTGAAAATCATGAAACTTACTACGACAAAACAAAGCTGAATATTCGACAATGAAACCTGCTGAGACAATCTTAAAATTAATTTTACCTTTTTGATAAAAAACTATTGTCACAATGTAAAAGCCGTGATATATTATTATTCGTTGCCGCAATAACAAACGGCAGCGACAAAAAATAAAGTGAAAAAAGTTGTTGACATCATGCTTGAAAAGATGGTAAGATAACTGAGTCGCCAAAAAACGACACACGCTTTAAAGAGAAGTACTTGAACCTTGAAAACTAAACAACCAAACGTCAACGTTTAAGATTTTTAGTCTTTTTCGAAATAAAAAGACATGAGCTTTTCAAACACTTTACGGAGAGTTTGATCCTGGCTCAGGACGAACGCTGGCGGCGTGCCTAAT
>NZ_JAXQNN010000010.1 GCF_034427455.1 Jeotgalibacillus haloalkalitolerans
ATCCCTTCACCAGTCTAATCACTACGCCTAATTCCATCATCTATTGACATATTTCCATCACCAATGTCAGCAATTCCATCAGGAAAAAATGTAATTCCTTCATCTGGCTAACTAAGTCACTCCAGCAGAAATTTCATCATCTCCTCCGGCACCTGGTGTGCTGAATCGGTGAGAAAGCTTTTGATCACTGGATAATCCAATGTTTCTTTATAGGTCATGCATCTGTGCCACCACTCGGTTTCGTAGCGGGCGAGCATGCTGAGGTTGTAGAGGATCAGGTAGTGTGCCTGCAGTGTATGAACAGATGGATATGGTTCATGCAGTGATTTGAATAATTGCTGCATATCGCAGGTGGTGGTTCTTGGTGTGCAGTGCAGCAGTTTTTCTGAGAATGTTGTATATAGTCCGTGCTTTTGTATTTTGACAGTGTCTTCTAAAAAGCTGAATTGCTTCTTTTTGATTTTGCGGGAGGAGACACCGTGGGCAAGCTGGTTTGATTTTTCAGGATGAAAGGGGTCTTTCATCGTAATGGCTGCTTTTAATAGATGGATCAGTCCGTAAAATTGCAGCACGGGTTGAATGTAGACTGTTGAGTGGGAAGACTGCTGGTAGAACAGTTCAGCGTGTTCAATGTGTGCACTGAAAGATGCAGCTTTTTCGGTGGCCAGCTGTTCCGGATGGGCGTAGTTTTCTTTTGAATAGGCGGTGTATAAATGTTGAATGACATAGTGTTTCGCATATAAAGGAAGGTAGTGGTTCCAGTTAAAGTCTGACGTCATACTAAAAATCTCCCAACTATTCTTAATAATCGAACTTATTCCTTCATTATTGACACACGCTGGACCGGCTGATAACCTTACAATAATATTTTTGAGACGGGGAGGAAATTGACAATGTGGGAAACGAAATTTGCTAAAGAAGGTTTGACGTTTGATGATGTGCTGCTGGTCCCGGCTAAATCTGAGGTATTACCGCGTGATGTTGATCTGTCAGTTGAGCTAACGGATTCGATTAAATTGAATGTACCTATTATGAGTGCTGGTATGGATACGGTGACTGAAGCTGCGATGGCGATTGCAATGGCTCGTTCAGGCGGCCTTGGTGTAATCCACAAAAACATGAGTATTGAAGCACAGGCTGAGCAGGTGGAGCGTGTAAAACGTTCTGAGAGTGGCGTCATCACTGATCCGTTTTTCCTGACACCGGATCATCAGGTGTTTGATGCAGAGCATCTTATGGGCAAATATCGTATTTCCGGTGTACCGATTGTCAATGATATGGATGAGCAGAAGCTTGTCGGTATTATCACAAACCGCGACCTTCGTTTCATTCAGGATTACTCCATTAAGATTGATGAAGTCATGACGAAAGAGAATCTTGTGACGGCTTCTGTTGGTACAACTTTAGATGAAGCTGAAAAGATTCTTCAGCAGTATAAAATCGAAAAGCTTCCTTTAGTTGATGATCAAGGCATTTTAAAAGGGCTAATTACGATTAAGGATATTGAAAAAGTCATTGAATTCCCGAACTCGGCAAAAGATTCAAAAGGGCGCCTTTTAGTGGCAGCTTCTGTCGGGGTTACAGCAGATGCTGAAAAGCGTGTGCAGCAGCTCGTAAAAGCAGGCGTTGATGCGCTAGTAATTGATACAGCACATGGTCATTCACAGGGCGTACTTGATACGATCGCTTTGATCCGCAACTCATTCCCTGATGTTGTGATTATCGCAGGAAACGTTGCAACTGCTGAAGGAACAAAAGCATTGATTGAAGCAGGTGCTGATATTGTAAAAGTGGGAATCGGACCAGGTTCAATCTGTACAACACGTGTTGTTGCAGGTGTTGGTGTTCCTCAGGTTACTGCTGTTTACGATTGTGCAACGGAAGCGCGTAAGCATGGTAAATCTATTATTGCCGATGGCGGAATCAAGTATTCAGGAGATATCGTGAAGGCACTCGCTGCCGGTGGACATGCAGTAATGCTTGGAAGTCTGCTTGCGGGTACAACTGAAAGTCCCGGCGAAACGGAAATCTTCCAGGGACGCCGCTTCAAGGTTTACCGCGGAATGGGTTCAATGGCTGCAATGGAAAAAGGTTCAAAGGATCGTTACTTCCAGGAAGATGCGAAGAAGCTTGTTCCTGAAGGAATTGAAGGACGTACAGCTTATAAAGGACCGCTTGCTGACACAGTGTATCAGCTGGTTGGCGGAATCCGCAGCGGAATGGGCTATTGCGGTTCGAAAAACCTTCACGAACTGCGTGAAGAAGCACAGTTTATCCGTATGACTGGTGCAGGCTTACGCGAAAGCCATCCGCACGATGTTCAGATTACAAAGGAATCTCCAAACTACTCTTTGTAATCAACTGAATCATTTTACACATTCAGGCAGGACTCCATTCTTACAGGAGTCCTGCTTTTTTGTCACGGAACAGTGCTATTCTGTCTATACTTTTTGACAAAAGATTATGATAGAATGACAGAAGTGTACATAACATATCGGAGGTCTAACATGTTTAAAACAAAAGTATTACGCAAGGTAACAACTGGTGCGCTTGCGTTTGGATTATTTTTTGGAAGTGGTGCTTTTACGCACGAGGCAAAGGCTAATGTGATTCAGAATTGGGAAGTGGATGCAGCGATTCTGCTTGAGGCGGAAACTGGTAAGGTATTATTTGCTGAAAACGCTGATACCCAGCTTGGCGTAGCAAGTATGACAAAAATGATGACTGAATATCTGCTTCTTGAAGCAATCGCAAATGGCGAGGTTTCATGGGATGATCAATATACAGTAACAGATAAAACGTATGAGATTTCTCAGGATACATCACTGAGTAACGTTCCTCTGCGTAATGGTGAGCAATACTCTATTCAGGAGCTTTATGAGGCAATGGTGATTTACTCAGCAAATGCTGCGACGATTGCACTTGCAGAAACAGTTGCGGGCACTGAAGGTGAATTTGTGAAAATGATGAATGAAAAAGCGGCTGAGCTTGAGCTTGAAGATTATAACTTTGTAAACTCAAGCGGGTTAAATAATGCGGATATGATGGGTTATCATCCGGAAGGTACCGGGGCTGATGAAGAAAACGTGATGTCAGCACGCGGAACAGCTAAGCTTGCCTATCATCTGTTAAATGATTTCCCGGAAGTACTTGAGACTTCAAGTATTCCTAAAAAAGTTTTCCGTGAGGGTACGGAAGATGCAACAAATATGGATAACTGGAATTTCATGCTACCGACACTCATTGGGGAGTATGAAGGTGTAGACGGAATTAAAACAGGTACAACTGACTTTGCAGGTTATACATTTACAGGAACAGCTGAGCGCGACGGGATGCGTCTGATTTCAGTTGTGATGAATGCGACAGATGAAAACGGTGTTGGTTCATATGCTGCGCGTTTTGGTGCGACTGCAGAACTGTTTGATTATGGATTCGGTAACTTCTCTATGCAGGAAATTCTGCCTGCGAACTATACAGTAGAAGGACAGGATACACTTGCTGTTGATAAAGGGACAGAGGATACAGTAGGCATTGAATCTACTGAACCTGTACAGGTCATTCTTGAAAATGGTCAGGACCCGGCTGAATTTACACCGGAGCTTGTGCTTGATGAGTCTCTTCTAAATGAAGATGGTGAACTGACAGCACCGATTGAAGAAGGTGCCCAGGTTGGGACAATTAACATGGCTGCTGCCGGCGGGGAATACGGCTTCCTTGATGACAGTATGGCATCATCTCTTGAGTCTGAAGTCGTAACAACTGAATCAGTTGAAAAAGCGAACTGGTTTATCCTTAGCATGCGCGCAGTCGGCGGTTTCTTCGGCGGACTTTGGGATACAATCGTGACGACCGTAAAAGGCTGGTTCTAAGAAAATTTTTTGTGTCACACTTTAATGCGTTAAAACCAAGTAAAATTCAAGGTTTTTAGCACCATTTCAAGTGTTAAAAGCACTTCATGTCTTGACATGGAGTGCTTTTTTAGTGAAGATAAAAGGTGGAATAACGAAAAGCGAAAGTGAGCGTTAAGGGACGTACACGTTGGACTGAGGCGCCGGAGATAAAGGAAACACGGTGAACGTAGTGAGCCGATGTTGACTTATCGGACAGAGCTGAAGGAAACGTGCTAGTTCCTGCGAACTGTAGCTGGACAATGTTCTTATACTGAAATTAATTTAAATTTTACCAGTTCCAGCGAAGTACAGGGTCTGACCCTCGCCTTCACTGAACTGTTCTACAGGATGAAGGAGGCTTTTACCATGAATACAGGTACGGATCGTGTAAAAAGAGGAATGGCTGAGATGCAAAAGGGCGGCGTGATTATGGACGTTGTCAATGCAGAGCAGGCTAAGTTAGCAGAGGCAGCAGGTGCGGTAGCGGTTATGGCACTTGAGCGTGTGCCATCTGATATTCGTAAAGAAGGCGGAGTTGCCCGTATGGCAGATCTTCGCATTGTAGAAGAGGTTATGAGCGCGGTAAGTATTCCGGTCATGGCAAAAGCAAGAATCGGGCATATTACAGAAGCTCGTGTACTTGAATCAATGGGCGTAGATTATATAGATGAAAGTGAAGTATTAACACCTGCGGATGAAGAGTATCATTTAATGAAGAGTGATTTCACTGTACCATTCGTATGCGGATGCCGCGACCTTGGTGAAGCAGCACGCCGTATCGGTGAAGGAACGTCAATGCTTCGTACAAAGGGTGAGCCTGGAACAGGTAACATCGTTGAAGCGGTTCGACACATGCGTAAAGTAAACGGCCAGATCCGTAAAGTTGTGAATATGTCTAAAGATGAGCTGATGACAGAAGCGAAACTGCTTGGTGCGTCATTTGACCTTCTTTTAGAAATTAAAGAGCTTGGACGTCTGCCGGTTGTAAACTTCGCTGCAGGCGGCGTTGCTACACCAGCTGATGCTGCACTGATGATGGAGCTTGGCGCTGACGGTGTATTCGTAGGATCAGGAATCTTCAAATCAGATAACCCTGAAAAGTTTGCACGTGCGATTGTTGAAGCAACAACACACTATCAGGATTATGAGTTAATCGCAAAAGTATCAAAAGAGCTTGGTACAGCGATGAAAGGGATGGAAATCTCTTCACTATCATTAGAAGACCGCATGCAGGAGCGCGGTTGGTAAGAAAGGGCTGATCATCATGACAACAATTGGTGTTTTAGGTTTACAGGGAGCGGTTCGCGAACATGTCCGTTCAATCGAAGCAGGCGGTGCCAAAGCGGTTGTCGTGAAGAAAGCAGAACAGCTCTCAGATATCGACGGATTAATTTTACCAGGCGGAGAAAGCACAACAATGCGCCGCCTGATTGATGTATATGGTTTGATGGAGCCGCTGAGAGCATTTGCTGCTTCAGGCAAGCCGATGTTTGGCACATGTGCCGGACTGATCCTGCTTGCAGGAGAAATCGTCGGGTACGATGAGCCGCATCTTGGTGTAATGGATGTTGTGGTTGAGCGAAATTCATTCGGCCGTCAAAAGGAAAGCTTTGAAGCGGACCTTTCGATTACAGGCATTGAAGGAGATCCTTATACTGCAGTTTTCATCCGCGCACCGCACATTGTATCAGCCGGTCCTGATACAGAAGTGCTCGCAACACACAATGACCGGATCGTACTTGCGCGTCACGGACAATTCCTTGGCTGCTCATTCCATCCGGAGCTGACAGACGACCACCGTTTGACTGAGTATTTCATTAAAATGGTAGAGTCTCCAGCAGTCGTCATATAAAAAAACAGTTGATCTTTTTCAGGTCATGTAGTAACCTGATTTTTATCAAAACAAACGAAAAGCTGTGACAGAAAGCAGTAGCGAAATGCGCTTATTGAAGAGAGCCTGCGGTTGGTGCAAGCAGGCATAAGACGTTCGTGAATCCATTCTGGAGCGGGAATCCGAAATCAAAGTAAGATTCCACGGGCAGGCACCGTTATGCCTTAAGCGGAAAGTACACACGTGCTTTCAACCAGGGTGGTATCGCGGGCTTTAACTCTCGTCCCTTATTATTTTTAATAATAAGGGGCGGGAGTTTTTTGTTTTTGCAGAAGGTAGAGCGGGGACAGACCCGCCTCTACCCGCAGCTTTTCAACAAACCAAAAGGAGGAATCACCATGTTGGATTTAAAAAGATTGCGTAACAATTTTGAAGAAATCAAAGAGAAGATGGCGAAACGCGGGGAAGATCTGAAGGATTTCGATCAGTTCCAGGCACTTGATCAGGAACGCCGTGAGCTGATTTCGAAAACGGAAGAGAAGAAGAGCCGCCGTAATGAGGTGTCACAGGAAATCGCGCAGATGAAGCGTGAAAAGAAGAATGCAGATGATGTGATTGCTGAAATGCGTGGTCTTGGTGATGAGATCAAGCAAATCGACGAGCGTCTGCGTGAAGTGGAAGAGAAGCTCGAAACGCTGCTGCTTTCTATTCCAAACGTACCGCATGACAGCGTGCCAATTGGCGATACAGAAGACGATAACGTTGAAATCCGCAACTGGGGTCAGATCCGCGACTTCGATTTTGAAGCGAAGCCTCACTGGGACGTGGCAACAAACCTTGAGATGCTTGATTTTGAACGTGCTGCAAAGGTAACCGGCAGCCGCTTCGTCTTTTATAAAGGCGCAGGTGCACGTCTTGAGCGCGCATTGATCAACTTTATGATGGACCTTCATCAGGATCAGCATGGCTACACTGAAATGCTGCCGCCATACCTTGTGAACCGTACAAGTATGACAGGTACAGGTCAGCTGCCGAAGTTTGAAGAGGATGCTTTCCGTATTGAAAAAGAAGACTATTTCCTTGTACCGACGTCTGAGGTGCCTGTGACAAACTATCACCGTGACGAAATTTTAAAAATCGATGAGCTGCCAAAAGCGTACGTGGCTTACAGTGCAAACTTCCGCTCTGAAGCAGGGTCTGCCGGCCGTGATACACGCGGACTGATCCGTCAGCACCAGTTCAACAAAGTAGAGCTTGTCCGTTTTGCGAAGCCTGAAGAGTCTTACGAAACACTTGAAATGCTGACTGGTCACGCTGAAAAAGTACTTCAGCTGCTTGAGCTTCCATACCGCGTCATGAGCATGTGTACAGCAGATCTTGGCTTCACAGCTGCGAAAAAATATGACATTGAAGTATGGATCCCAAGCTACGGCACATACCGCGAGATCTCTTCTTGCAGTAACTTTGAAGATTTCCAGGCGCGCCGTGCAAACATCCGTTTCCGCCGCGAGCCAAACGCAAAGCCTGAGCACGTACACACGCTAAATGGCAGTGGACTTGCAATTGGCCGTACAGTTGCTGCGATCTTAGAGAACTATCAGCAGGAAGACGGCAGCATAGTGGTGCCTGACGTCCTGCAGCCTTATATGGGTGGTAAGAAGGTTATTTCTAAATAAATTTTGAGAGAGCTGTCCCGGGGTGGGGCGGCTCTTTATAAATATTTCTTTAAAAAAGGTGTTGTCCCATACTTTTTATGGGACAACACCTTTTTATGGGGCTTTGTGTTCGTATTTTAACATCTTTACTTCTAATTCATTCTGAGCGCTTTTAGGCTCGACACCAAATGTTATAGTATCAGTTCCTAATTGCTCTTTTCTCTGAGGAACAATTGTAAATTTGATGACGTAAGAATTTTCGAGGTTTTGACCTTTCTCAGTTTGTAGTACTTCTACTACTTTGTAGTTTTCTTCCCACCAATGATACATAATTTGAATTGCGTCTTTTGATGATGTCCCAACTTCACTCTCATAATAATTGGATACTGCTTTTTGAATTTCTTCTTGAAATAAGCTGACCATAAAATGATTTTGAACTTGTTGAGATCTGTTGGCGTAATTCTCAGTGTTATTTTCAGCTTGAATTTTATCCCGTGAAGTAAAGCCGACAGTAGCCACTAAGGTCAAAAATAAAGCAAGCACAATTAGGCGTTTTATAGTCATTATTGATGCACCATCCTTTAAATAAGCTTTATTTATAAAGCTTATCCAATTACATAGATGATGATTCCAAATTCTTAAGCTGTTCGTCAAAAGCTGTCATTATAAAGTTTCATTTGATCCTTCGCATGAGAAAGATCCTTTTCTACTCACTCATTGATGTGCTGATTCTGTTTAATTTTTATCAATATACTTATTGCGTAGGAAGTTGAATCAATTCCTGTCTATCTGGTAGCAATCCAGCCAAACAAATACCGCATCCAGAAAAACTCCTCACTTGACGTTTCAATACCATCCGGCGTATGATATCTTATAAACTTATATTCCGATCAGAAAGGTATGATATGTATGGCGGCATCTCCATCTATCCCACGTCCGCTCGTTCGGGCAAACCAGTGGACCATTGTTCTTTCAGTTGCAGCGTTCTGGATCACAGGCATTCACCACTTATTACTCATTCCGCTCCTTGCAGGCCTTGGTGGCGTACTATTTAATTTCAATCCGGTTATGCGTCTGGCTAAACTGTTTTTAAAGAAGCCGATGAACAGCTATATTCCTGAGGATCGTTCGGATCAGCGCTTCAATCAGATCCTGGCTGTATTTTTCCTTGCAGGCGGCTACATTTCTTATAGTTTTGGGTGGACAATTGCAGCGTATACCTTTACAATAATGGTTGTGACTGCGGCATCAGTTGCGATCATGGGCTTTTGTGTCGGATGCTTCATCCGTTTCCAGTGGAAGCAATGGCAGTATCGACGCACAAAAACATCTAAAAGTTTTTCATAAATCTTTTTAAAAAAGATTGACGGGAACTATTTATCCATGATATTATATTTCTTGTCGACAGGGAGGTATACCCAAGTCCGGCTGAAGGGATCGGTCTTGAAAACCGACAGGGGTGTAACAGCCCGCGGGGGTTCGAATCCCTCTACCTCCTCCATAATTTTTAAATTAAACATCAACGCGCATAAATTGGAGAAAGTCACTGCTTCGGCAGTGGCTTTTTTGTATGTAAAAGTGATCGCTTTCCGCTGACAGCACCCTGAAAAACGGGTGCTGTTTTTCTTTTACGCAAAAAATCGCGAATTTTCCCGACTCCTAATACTAAAAATAAGAACGTATGTTTGGTATAATGTGAAAAAGGAGTGATGATATGCAAAAAAGTTTATATGAAATCGCTGTGAAAATGCAGAGTGGAGGGGAAAGGGAGACGTTGGAGCTGCTGTCGACGTTTGAACCGGTCATTCACAAATACGGGCGATTACTTGATGGTGAGGATACCAAACAGGATCTGAAGCTTCATTTACTGAAAGCTGCCCGGAAAATGCCGCTCGAAAAACTGAAAGAGAAAAACAATAAAGTCATCTTCAGCTATCTCGCAAAATCATTAAAATACGAATTTATCCGTTTATCAAAAAAGAACAGCAAGAAAATCGAGATTGAACAAGCCTTTGAGGTGAAAAATGTAGCAGATGAAGCGGCAATGAATTCGGAGATTGAGCTGCTTGAGATGATGGAGGTGCTGACCGCTCAGGAATCGTTTGTGATTGAGTGTATGTATGTGAATGATCTCTCGGCTACAGAGCTTGCCCAATACATGAAGATTTCAAGACAGGCAGTAAACCAGACTAAAAACAGAGCGCTCGAGAAAATTAAATGCTTGTATTTTGGACAGAATAAAGAGAAAAGGAAGCCATCCGATTCAAAGTAGTGACCAGACCACAAGAATAGAGGCTCCTTTTCCCTGTCTCAATTATAGCCTATTTGAGATGAGAATTCATGCATGGAAAAACCCGGCGGTGTATCGGCACACCGCCGGGTTTTCTCTACCGTCCATCCTTCTTCAGCAGCATCTCAATCAGCTGCAGCGTTTCCTCAAGCTTCCGGTTCGTCTCAAAAAACTTATCCTCCCGCTCCTTATTCATCCGCAGCACATAAAACAACAGCCCCGCAAACAAAACCGCAAACACACCCTGCGTCGACAGCACATCAATCAAAATTTTCTCCATCAAAAAATCCCCCTTTTACTCTATATAAAAGGAGGATTGCGGCGTATTGTAAACGTTCGTTTTTAAATTTATATATTAACTGATGATTTCCGCTTCCGAGAGACACTACCTGAGGATAGGAACAGTGATTATCAGTACTTATATTATCGTATTAGAAAGAAAACAAAGCTGACCGGAACGGAGAGCGGCGACTCCAGCGCGATTAGTGGGACAGCTGAGACCCCACAGGCGAAGCCGAGGAGGCTCAGCGACCACCGCGTGGAAAGCGTCCGCTCGGAGTTCCGGTCAGCGGTTATCAAAGCTTACTTCTTCAAAAGAGAAGTCTGCTGAATAAAAGAACCGATCTTCTCAAGAATCGGATCAATCGAATCCGGATCCTTCACAAGATCATAATCATTAATATTCAGGCGAAGCACAGGGCATGCATTGAACGAATCAATCCAGTTTTCATAGCGCCCGTGCATCTCTTCCCAGTAAGCAAGCGGTGTTTCCTGCTCCATCGGGCGGCCTCGTGCCTGAATGCGCGTCACGATATCATCAATCGACCCTTCAAGGTACACAAGCAGACTTGGGTGCGGGAAGTATGGCGTCATGACCATTGCTTCAAACAGGCTTGTATACGTTTCATAGTCAACCGGTGACATGGTGCCTTTTTCGTAATGCATTTTCGCGAAAATGCCTGTGTCTTCATAGATCGAGCGGTCCTGAATGAAGCCGCCGCCATATTCGAACATGCGCTTTTGCTCCTTGAAGCGTTCTGCGAGGAAATAAACCTGCAGGTGGAAGCTCCACTTTTCGAAGTCTTTATAGAATTTATCCAGGTAAGGGTTGGCTTCAACTTTTTCAAAAGATGTTCTGAACTGTAAGTGTTCAGCGAGCTTTTGTGTCATTGTTGATTTTCCGACGCCGACTGTACCGGCGATTGTAATGACAGCATCGTTCGGGATGCCGAATCGTTCACGTGCGTTCATAGGGTTGTACTCCTTTTAAGTAATGATTCTTCGACCTGCTGAAGGACTTGTCCGAGGTCCTGCTCGTAGTTGACGAAATCAATGTCGTCACCGTTGATCCGCAGTACCGGAATTTCCGGATGCGTTTTTTCGAAGTGATGAATGAATTCATCATAATCTGCTGAGAGCTGCTCTAAGTATAGAGGGCTCATATCTCTTTCAAATTCGCGGCCGCGCAGCTTTACGCGTTTCAGTAATGTCTCGAGGCTTGCGTGAAGGTAGACGACAACATTCGGCTTTGGCATATCAGCCGTTAAAATGCGGTACACTTCAAGGTACTTATCATACTCCTCTGGACGCAGCGTGCGTTTGGCGAAAATGATATTTTTGAAAATGTGGTAATCTGCAGCGACAGGCTTCTGTGCTGACAGATAGTGACGCTGAATATCGCTCAGCTGTTTATAGCGGTTGCAGAGAAAGAACATCTCTGTCTGGAAGCTCCACTCATCAATGTTTGAGTAGAATTTATCTAAAAAAGGATTCTCATCGACAATCTCTTTTAACAAATGAAAATCAAAGTGTTCGGAAATGGCTTTTGCAAGAGACGTCTTTCCGACGCCAATCGGCCCCTCCACAGTCACAAACGGAATGGTCGTCATTCTCGTTTTCCTCCTTATTCTCCAGTCAAGCCGGTTCAGTTCGCACCCGTTATTGTACCATATACACCAGGTGAAAAGTAGGCAAGATTAGACGAAAAAAGACAAGGAACGTGATATCACGCACCTTGTCTATATGAAAAATTTATCTGAGCTTTACAGGGGTGAACTGGTCACTGAGCAGCAGCCAGTTCTGTGGAAAAGACAGGCCGAGTTTCCAGTAACTCATCCCGCGTAAGTTTAATTCCTTTAACAAATCAAATTTCGCCTGAATGGACCGTGCATCCTCAAACCAGATGATATGATCTCTTCCGTCAGCAGTGTACTCGATAAAAGGTGCCTGGGCGGTTGTATCATATTGAATCGGCACGCCCTGAGTTGCGGCGATTTCAATTGCCTGCTGAGGACTGATCGCACGTGCCTGGGTACCCTGAACAAATGGCAGTGTCCAGTCATAACCGTACAGATTCTGTCCCATCATGATTTTACTTGCAGGCATTTCAGTTAGCGCATATTCAAGCACATCCCTTACCGGACCGATTGGAGAGACTGCCTGCGCGGGTCCGCCGCTGTAGCCCCACTCGTATGTCATGATCACCACAAAATCAACGATCTCACCAATCGCTTTATAATTATGTGCTTCATACCATCTCCCAGGCTGATCCGCCCGCGTTTTTGGTGCGAGTGCAGCTGACACGAGCCAGCCCTGCTGTGAATAGCGTTCTTTTGCTTTCGCTAAAAATGCAGTATAGGCTTCCTCATCCTCAGGGCGCAGGTATTCAAAATCAAAGTGAATATCGCGGAATCCATATTGCTTAGCCGTTGCTTCTATATTATTCAGCAGATTATCCTGCACGGTCATATCATTTAAAAGAATACGGCCGAGCTCGTCGTTAAATCCGCCTTCTTCAAGATTTGTGATCACCATCATTAATGTATTCCGGTTTGCATCCGCAATCGTGACAAACGGTTCGACCGGCAATGTGCTGAGTGAGCCATCGCGCTTAGCCTGAAAGCTGAACGGGGCAAGGTAGGTTAGATAGGGAGCGGCTTCCCTTGTGCGGAGCAGGATATTTTCAGATACGGTTCCTCCAAACGGTTCTGCATACGCATTGAATTCAGCAGACGTTTTAGGCTTTGGCGGTAAATAAAGCCGCCAGCCGATTGCAAGCGGCTGCTCAGGAGACAGTCCGTTGATTGAGGCGAGTTCCTGGTAGGTGATACCGGCTTTCTGAGCAATGGAATAAAGGGAGTCTCCTGCCTGTACAAAATAAAAGCTTCCCGTAATCGGAATGACAACTGCCTGCCCTGGTACGAGCTGATCCGGGTTTGGTAGCTGATTGGCATCTGCGATCTGCTGAGGGGTGATGGAATAAAGGGCACTGATTGTAAAAAGGTTCTCACCCGGTTGAACGACGTGAATTTGCATAAAAAACTCCTTTCACTTTTAGAGAAGATAGACGCTATTTTCAACTATATGATAAGATCAGAAAAAAATGAGCAAAGGACGAATGTGATGACTGAACGCGATGAATACTGGATGCAGCGGGCAATAGAGGAAGCGAAAAAAGCTGAAGCGATCCGTGAAGTGCCCATTGGAGCTGTCATTGTCAAAGATGACGAAATGATTGCTTCCGCTTATAACCTGCGGGAAACGACGCAGAATGCTGTTACGCATGCGGAGCTGCTCGCGATTGAAAAGGCATGTGACGAGATCGGCAGCTGGCGGCTTGAGAATACAACGCTTTATGTCACGCTGGAGCCGTGTCCAATGTGCAGCGGTGCAATCCTGCTTTCACGTGTGGACCGCGTCGTCTACGGGGCCCGTGATCCGAAGGCCGGGTGTGCGGGAAGTCTGATGAATTTACTGGAGGACGACCGCTTTAATCACCGGTGTGAAGTCGTGCCTGATGTGCTTGGTGAGGAGTGCGGACAGATGCTGACGGACTTTTTCAGAGGGTTGCGTGAGGACAAGAAACGGAAGAAGCAGATGTTAAAAGATCCTGATTGATTTTTCTGTCAGCAGGTAGTATACTAAATCTTGCGTCGTCAAAAGACGCAAATGAATATTGGTCTCATTTTTGCCGTGCTAGGTGGGGAATTAGCGGTGCCCTGTATTCGCAATCCGCTCTAGCGAAACTGAATCCCTTCTCGAGGCTGCCATGCTTCATGGTCTGCCTTCTGTAAGTGGTGTTGACGTTTGGGTCCTGCGCAATGGGAATTCATGAACCATGTCAGGTCCGGAAGGAAGCAGCATTAAGTGGAACCTCTCATGTGCCGCGGGGCTGCCTGAACCGAGCTAACTGCAGGAGTAACGCATGGGGCTGTCAGTCGACAGAAGGTGCACGGCATTTTAATTTTATATAATCAAAGTCACTCTGGTTTCCGGGGTGGCTTTTTTGTTTGTGGTTTTGTGTTGTGTTCTTGGGCCGCGGGGCTGGGTCTTAGTACCCGAAGTGTCGAACGTTGGCCGATGAACGCCGAACATGGTGGTTTTAAACGCGAACCGCCCGCGGCCAGCGCAGTGCGGCGCAGTCGCGAGTAGGTCAAATTACACGATTCTGCGAACATCCCCGTTTTTTCTTTGAACCACCCGTGTTTTTCCACGAACCACAGCCTGTATTCTATGAACCCCGGACGCTTTTCTCCGAACATCGTGCACCATTCTCCGAACCCCCTTAGACGTACCACAAAAACCCGCCATAAACCCTCTCAAATCCCATTATCTGGGCGTTTCCTGAATCATTTTTAAAGGTATGTTAACCTTAAATACACTACAACTGAAAAGGGGAAGTCATATGAATTCGAAAAAGTCGCCAGTATTGACGATTTCTGTCGGACTCGCACTCGCGTTTGTGCTTGTCGGTGTTTTCTTTACCGATCAGCTCAATACGGGACTTGCGACCGCACAATCATTTATGTTTGAAACGTTCGGGTGGTATTACCAGCTGCTTGTAACGGGTATGTTTATTTTTGCCGTGTATCTTGCGTTTGGCCGTTTTGGTAAGGTGAAGCTTGGGCCGCAGGATGGAAAGCCTGAGTTCAGCAGACCGGTGTGGTTTTCAATGCTGTTTTCAGCAGGAATCGGGATCGGATTATTCTTTTACGGGGTATCTGAGCCGATCGGACACTTTTCATCACCGCCTTATGGGGAAGGCGGAACACCCGCTGATGCTGTGAGCGGTGTTGCCTACACGTGGCTGCACTGGGGGTTTCACGCATGGGCGATCTACGCACTTGTTGCACTTGCGCTTGCACTCCAGCAATTCCGCTACAATACTCCGGGTTTAATGAGTTCTACGCTTTATTCCGTATTAGGTGACAGGGTTAAAGGGCCGATTGGTCACACGGTTGACATCATCGCTGTCTTTGCCACACTGTTTGGCGTTGCAGCATCCCTCGGGCTTGGTGCCCAGCAGGTCAATTCAGGACTCGTCTTCCTGTTTGATGCGCCTTACAACTTTACGATCCAGCTCATCATTATGTTGATTATTACTGTCATCTTCGTGATCTCAGCATCTACCGGCATTCATAAAGGGATCAAATACTTAAGTACGATTAATATATCCATTTCATTTATATTTCTCGTTTTTATCTTTATCACAGGACCGACGCTGTTTATGTTAAATATGTTCGTGTCAGGTCTTGCTGAATACTTATCCATTTTCATCCCGATGTCGCTTCAGGTGAACCCTGTAAATGAACAGGCTTCAAGCTGGACGGAAGGGTGGACGATCTTCTACTGGGCATGGTGGATTTCATGGACGCCGTTTGTTGGCATGTTTATTGCCCGTATTTCTAAAGGGAGAACGATCCGTGAATTTATCGTGGGCGTAATTTTAGTACCGAGTTTTGTTATGTTCATCTGGTTCGCTTTTGTCGGTGGAACAGGGATCTACTATGAACTCTATGAAGGACTTGATGTTTCTGCCCAGTCACTTGAAACTGCATTGTTTTATGTGCTGCAGGAACTGCCGCTGACAACATTCATGTCATTTTTCACGATTGTGATTGTCACGATCTTCTTTGTTACAACAGCTGATTCAGCCACTTTTGTATTAGGGATGCAGTCGACAAATGGAAACCTGAACCCTTCTACCAGAATCAAGATCACGTGGGGCGTGCTGTTTGTGTCGATTACAGCGATACTGCTGTTAGTTGGAGGATTACAGGCCTTCCAGACAGCCATTGTGATCAGTGCGCTGCCGCTGTCAGTCATTGTGATTCTGATGTGTGTAGGGCTTGTGAAAACCTTAAATAAAGAAGTGAAAGGTAAAAAGTCATAGTTTGACTTCTGTTTGAATTCCTCTCTTTTTGAAGTGTCAGCAGCACGGATTTGCGTTATACTGAAGGGAGGAATTCATTACAGATGAGGAGGGTACACCAATGGCTTATCAAGCGTTATACCGCGTGTGGCGCCCGCAGGAATTTGCTGACGTTGTAGGGCAGCAGCACGTGACAAAAACGCTGCAGAACGCCCTCTTACAGGAAAAAATCTCCCATGCTTATTTATTTTCCGGTCCCCGTGGTACCGGAAAAACAAGTGCGGCGAAAATTTTAGCCAAAGCGGTGAACTGTGAGCACGCACCAGTAAAAGAACCGTGCAATGAGTGTGCGATCTGTAAAGGAATTACAGATGGTTCAATTTCTGATGTCATTGAACTCGATGCCGCTTCAAATAACGGGGTCGATGAAATCCGTGACATCCGTGACAAAGTAAAATATGCGCCGAATGAAGGGCGCTACAAGGTATATATCGTCGATGAAGTGCATATGCTGACGCCCGGGGCTTTTAATGCGTTACTTAAAACGCTTGAAGAACCGCCGAAGCATGTCATCTTTATCCTCGCAACAACTGAACCGCACAAAATTCCACTGACGATCATTTCCCGCTGTCAGCGCTTTGATTTCAAACGGATCACTGCCCATGACATCACGGGGAGAATGCAGCATATTGCGGAATCATCCGGTGTAACGGTTGAAGAAAGAGCGCTTCACATTATCGCCCGGACTGCTGAAGGTGGGATGCGTGATGCACTCAGTCTGCTGGATCAGGCGATCTCATTCAGCGGAGAGCAGGTGACTGTTGATGATGCACTGACTGTCACAGGCTCAATCGGGCAGGAGCAGCTGACCAATCTCGTAAAAGCGATCATTGAGCAGGATACAGCTTCAGCACTTGATGCGATTCATCGTCTGCTTGAAGAAGGAAAGGATCCGTTAAGGCTGATTGAGGATCTGATTTTATACAGCCGGGACCTGCTGCTTTATAAAACAGCACCAGAGCTTGAGGATTCCCTTGAACGTGTGCTGTCAGATGATGCGTTCAAAGAAATTGCTGAAACAGTCGAGTCTGAGCTGCTCTATCAGTACATTGAAGTGCTGAACAAAACGCAGCAGGAAATGAGACTGTCCAATCATGCGCGTACCCATCTGGAAGTGGCGGCTGTAAAACTTTCACAATCAGAGCGGCCGAAGACAGCGCAGGCAGCGGATATCCCGGACCTGCAGCAGCTTATTAACCGCGTGAATCAGCTTGAGGGAGAATTGAAAAAGCTGAGAACAAACGGCGTACAGGAAGAACCCGCTCAGGCAGCTGCACCTGCTGCGAAAAAGCAGACTAGGCAGAGTACGTTTAAAGCACCAACAGGCAGAATTAAAGAAGTGCTCAGAAATGCGACAAAAGATGACATTGCCCAGATCAAAAACCGCTGGGGAGACATGCTTGAGAGTATGAACCGTCAGCAGCTGAGATCGCTCACTGCTCTTTTAAATGAAGCTGAGCCAGTTGCAGCATCCCGGGACACTTTTGTGTTAAAATTTAAATATGAGATTCATTGCAAAATGGCAATGGAAAACAATAAGCTGACTGACACAATGCCTTATATTCTTCAGGAGCTCACAGGCACTTTTTACTCAGTGATCGGTGTTCCGGAAGATCAGTGGCTTGAGATTCGTGAAGACTTTATTCAAAATCAGGAAGATGATGAGAATGAGGGCGAAGCGAAGGAAGATCCGCTGATTGAAGAAGCAAGGAAGCTTGTCGGCTCAGACTTACTCGATATTCAAGACTAAATTATTCGGAGGTAATACACATGCGTGGTGGAGGAAATATGCAAGGTATGATGAAGCAGATGCAGAAAATGCAGAAGCAAATGGCAAAGGCACAGGAAGAGCTTGGAGAAAAGCGCCTGACTGGTACAGCTGGCGGCGGAATGGTAACAGTTACGGTTTCAGGTCACAAGGAAGTTGTAGATGTGGAAATTAAAGAAGAAGTTGTAGATCCGGAAGACATTGAAATGCTGCAGGACCTTGTTTTAGCCGCAACAAACGAGGCAATGAAAGCAGCTGACGAATTGACCAATTCTACAATGGGACAGTTCACTAAAGGCATGAACCTCCCGGGGATGTTTTAATACGTGCACTACCCGGAACCGATATCCAAGCTGATTGACAGCTTCATGAAACTGCCAGGAATTGGGCCGAAAACAGCGGCCCGGCTGGCGTTTTTTGTATTAGGAATGAAAGAAGACACAGTGCTCGATTTCGCAAAAGCGCTGGTCAACGCCAAGCGGAATCTTGGATTTTGCTCTGTCTGCGGACATATTACGGACCAGGATCCATGCTATATCTGTGAAGATCAAAAGCGTGATCGCTCGATTATCTGTGTCGTTCAGGACCCTAAAGACGTGATTGCAATGGAAAAGATGAAGGAATATACAGGTCTGTACCATGTTCTACACGGTGCAATCTCACCGATGGACGGCATTGGACCGGAAGATATTAATGTGCCGGATCTTTTAAAGCGTCTGCAGGATGATGAAGTCCAGGAAGTCATCTTAGCGACAAACCCGAATATAGAAGGCGAAGCAACAGCGATGTACATTTCAAGGCTGCTGCGACCTTCAGGCATAAAAGTAACCCGTATCGCACATGGTCTGCCTGTTGGCGGAGACCTCGAGTATGCAGATGAAGTCACACTCTCAAAAGCACTCGAAGGCAGAAGAGACGTATAACACAGATTCAAAGGAGCTTGCGCCATGCTGTTTCGCAAAAAAGGAAAGTTAAAAAAAGAGTATGACGACCGGCTCGTTCACTTAATGCAACAAGCCAGAGGAGAATGGCAACAGCAAAAAAATCTGTCAGACTTAAGTTTTGAAAAAAGTCCGCAGATGCTTGCCGAAGAAAAAATGGCTGAAGCACGCTACTTTTATCTATTTAAAGAAGCACGCCATAGAAAAATTGTCATAAAGTAAATTGCCCGGCATAAATTATGTATACTACTTACTTTATAAAGGGGAGAAGTGTACATGATCTGGCTGTGGGTGCTGGGGACGCTCACGACTGTCATTTTGATTCTGGCTGTAGGGACCGTTCCTTTTTTAAAATGGCTGTGGCGGATCGCGACGAAATGGGTGGTAGGACTCGGTCTGCTTTTTCTGATTAATCGTTTCGGTCAGGAGTATGGATTGTATGTGCCAATGAATCCACTTACGACCGGAATTGCAGGTGTACTCGGGCTGCCCGGGACTGCTGCGCTTGTTTACATTTTTACGAGAACATAGGCTGGTTCCGCAAAAGAAGAGTTCTTCTCTTTGCGGAACTTTTTTTATATGGAAGAAACGCTGTGATCTAAAAAGAATGTTTAGTTAAAGCACTTTATTGTTTCTGTACAGCTTGTGACTGGTGCGAAGGAAGCTGTGACAGGAAACAGTATGAGGAAACCTGTGGGATCTGCGCCGCGCTGTGAGTCGGTTCAAAACGGATATCATTAGAGGGATATAACAGAGTGAAAAAGAAAATTAAAATCTTTTTCTTAAAAGGGTTGCATTCACTTAAATAATCATGATATATTATTCCTCGTTGCTTCAACAGCGCAGCTAACAACTACATCACACAGCAAAACAAAGTAAAAAACTTTTT
>NZ_JAXQNN010000012.1 GCF_034427455.1 Jeotgalibacillus haloalkalitolerans
CGGAAACGGGATTTGCCTCATTTCCTGCCTAACTGCTTAAACACGCGCAACCAACGGCGTGCTCTCCTATCCTCCTGCGTCCCCCCATTACTCAAACGATGTGTTGGTGGTACAGGAATATCAACCTGTTGTCCATCGCCTACGCCTATCGGCCTCGGCTTAGGTCCCGACTAACCCTGAGCGGACGAGCCTTCCTCAGGAAACCTTAGGCATTCGGTGGAAGAGATTCTCACTCTTCTTTCGCTACTCATACCGGCATTCTCACTTCTAAATGCTCCACCAGTCCTTCCGGTCTGACTTCACAGCGTTTAGAACGCTCTCCTACCACGAATCTCATAGAGATTCATCCACAGCTTCGGTGAATCGTTTAGCCCCGGTACATTTTCGGCGCAGGGTCACTCGACCAGTGAGCTATTACGCACTCTTTAAATGGTGGCTGCTTCTAAGCCAACATCCTGGTTGTCTAAGCAACCCCACATCCTTTTCCACTTAACGATTACTTGGGGACCTTAGCTGGTGGTCTGGGCTGTTTCCCTTTCGACTACGGATCTTATCACTCGCAGTCTGACTCCCATGGATAAGTCTTTGGCATTCGGAGTTTGTCTGAATTCGGTAACCCGTTGGGGGCCCCTAGTCCAAACAGTGCTCTACCTCCAAGACTCTTACTACATGAGGCTAGCCCTAAAGCTATTTCGGAGAGAACCAGCTATCTCCAGGTTCGATTGGAATTTCTCCGCTACCCACACCTCATCCCCGCACTTTTCAACGTGCGTGGGTTCGGGCCTCCAATGAGTGTTACCTCATCTTCACCCTGGACATGGGTAGATCACCTGGTTTCGGGTCTACAACCTGATACTATGTCGCCCTATTCAGACTCGCTTTCGCTGCGGCTCCGTTTTCACTTAACCTTGCATCAAATCGTAACTCGCCGGTTCATTCTACAAAAGGCACGCCATCACCCGTTAACGGGCTCTGACTACTTGTAGGCACACGGTTTCAGGATCTATTTCACTCCCCTTCCGGGGTGCTTTTCACCTTTCCCTCACGGTACTGGTTCACTATCGGTCACTAGGGAGTATTTAGCCTTGGGAGATGGTCCTCCCGGATTCCGACGGAATTTCACGTGTTCCGCCGTACTCAGGATCCACTCTGGAGAGAAACAGCTTTCGACTACAGGATTGTTACCTTCTGTGATGGGCCTTTCCAGACCGCTTCGTCTAACTGCTTCCTTTGTAACTCCGTATAGAGTGTCCTACAACCCCGAAAGGCAAGCCTTTCGGTTTGGGCTGTTCCCGTTTCGCTCGCCGCTACTCAGGGAATCGCATTTGCTTTCTCTTCCTCCAGGTACTTAGATGTTTCAGTTCCCTGGGTCTGCCTTCAACCGCCTATGTATTCAGCGGAAGATCATATCCCATTACGGATAAGGGGTTCCCCCATTCGGAAATCTCCGGATCACAGCTTACTTACAGCTCCCCGAAGCATATCGGTGTTCGTACCGTCCTTCATCGGCTCCTAGTGCCAAGGCATCCACCGTGCGCCCTTATTAACTTAACCTAGTTAAAAAAGGTACTT
>NZ_JAXQNN010000013.1 GCF_034427455.1 Jeotgalibacillus haloalkalitolerans
TCGAGAATCACCTAATTGGTTAAGTCCTCGATCGATTAGTATTCGTCAGCTGCACATGTCACCATGCTTCCACCTCGAACCTATCTACCTGATCATCTTTCAGGGATCTTACCACTTGCGTGTGGGAAATCTCATCTTGAGGGGGGCTTCATGCTTAGATGCTTTCAGCACTTATCCCGTCCGCACATAGCTACCCAGCGATGCCATTGGCATGACAACTGGTACACCAGCGGTGCGTCCATCCCGGTCCTCTCGTACTAAGGACAGCTCCTCTCAAATTTCCTGCGCCCACGACGGATAGGGACCGAACTGTCTCACGACGTTCTGAACCCAGCTCGCGTACCGCTTTAATGGGCGAACAGCCCAACCCTTGGGACCGACTACAGCCCCAGGATGCGATGAGCCGACATCGAGGTGCCAAACCTCCCCGTCGATGTGGACTCTTGGGGGAGATAAGCCTGTTATCCCCGGGGTAGCTTTTATCCGTTGAGCGATGGCCCTTCCATGCGGAACCACCGGATCACTAAGCCCGTCTTTCGACCCTGCTCGACTTGTAGGTCTCGCAGTCAAGCTCCCTTATGCCTTTACACTCTTCGAATGATTTCCAACCATTCTGAGGGAACCTTTGGGCGCCTCCGTTACTCTTTAGGAGGCGACCGCCCCAGTCAAACTGCCTGCCTGACACTGTCTCCCACCCGGATTACGGGTGCGGGTTAGAAGTTCAACACAGCGGGGGTAGTATCCCACCAATGCCTCCACCGAAGCTGGCGCTCCGGTTTCTAAGGCTCCTACCTATCCTGTACAAGCTGTGCCAAAATTCAATATCAGGCTGCAGTAAAGCTCCACGGGGTCTTTCCGTCCTGTCGCGGGTAACCTGCATCTTCACAGGTACTATAATTTCACCGAGTCTCTCGTTGAGACAGTGCCCAGATCGTTGCACCTTTCGTGCGGGTCGGAACTTACCCGACAAGGAATTTCGCTACCTTAGGACCGTTATAGTTACGGCCGCCGTTTACTGGGGCTTCAATTCGCACCTTCGCTTGCGCTAAGCACTCCTCTTAACCTTCCAGCACCGGGCAGGTGTCAGCCCCTATACTTCACCTTACGGTTTCGCAGAGACCTGTGTTTTTGCTAAACAGTCGCCTGGGCCTATTCACTGCGGCTCTCTCGGGCTTGCACCCTAATAGAGCACCCCTTCTCCCGAAGTTACGGGGTCATTTTGCCGAGTTCCTTAACGAGAGTTCACTCGCTCACCTTAGGATTCTCTCCTCGCCTACCTGTGTCGGTTTGCGGTACGGGCACCTTGCATCTCGCTAGAGGCTTTTCTTGGCAGTGTGGAATCAAAGACTTCGGTACTA
>NZ_JAXQNN010000014.1 GCF_034427455.1 Jeotgalibacillus haloalkalitolerans
TGTAGCTCAACTGGTAGAGCAACTGACTTGTAATCAGTAGGTTGGGGGTTCAAGTCCTCTTGCCGGCACCAGTTTTCTAGAGCCATTAGCTCAGTTGGTAGAGCATCTGACTTTTAATCAGAGGGTCGAAGGTTCGAGTCCTTCATGGCTCACCATGATTTTTCATGCGGGTGTGGTGGAATTGGCAGACACGCTAGACTTAGGATCTAGTGCCGCAAGGCGTGGGGGTTCAAGTCCCTCCACCCGCACCATAATTTATATGTACCATGCGGGAGTAGTTCAGTGGTAGAACACCACCTTGCCAAGGTGGGGGTCGCGAGTTCGAATCTCGTCTTCCGCTTACTCTATTCAGCGCCCGTAGCTCAATTGGATAGAGCGTTTGACTACGGATCAAAAGGTTAGGGGTTCGACTCCTCTCGGGCGCGCCATAAGAATACATAGAATACCACATAATTGACGGGGAGTAGCTCAGCTTGGTAGAGCACTTGGTTTGGGACCAAGGGGTCGCAGGTTCAAATCCTGTCTTCCCGACCATCTTTTATTCAATGGGGCCTTAGCTCAGCTGGGAGAGCGCCTGCCTTGCACGCAGGAGGTCAGCGGTTCGATCCCGCTAGGCTCCACCATATGTATTTTTGAAGTCACTTTATTTATTGGGCGGCGTAGCTCAGCTGGCTAGAGCGTACGGTTCATACCCGTGAGGTCGGGGGTTCGATCCCCTCTGCCGCCACCAATATAATAAAGGACCTTTAGCTCAGCTGGTTAGAGCAGACGGCTCATAACCGTCCGGTCGCAGGTTCGAGTCCTGCAAGGTCCACCATTTGTCTTACTCACACGGAGGTATACCCAAGTCCGGCTGAAGGGATCGGTCTTGAAAACCGACAGGGGTGTAACAGCCCGCGGGGGTTCGAAT
>NZ_JAXQNN010000015.1 GCF_034427455.1 Jeotgalibacillus haloalkalitolerans
TTCGACGGTAGCCATATCGGCCTTTGTGTTGGTTAAAAATCTGTTGGATGACCTCTTTAACTTTCTCATATTTATCAGGCTGTTTCATTTGCTTTACCCAATAATAATACGTACTGCGTTTTATCTCAGCCACTTTCACCAGCTCTGTCACTTTAAAATCATGCCTTAATTCATAAACTATTTGCGCTTTTTCTGGTACTGTGACTTTTCTTTTTCCTGAATTAAGGCGTGCAGCTTTTTTAAATATTCATTCTCCATCCGTAACCGTTCGTTTTCAGCTTTTAATTCTTCATCTGACCCTTTGATGGGTGGGTTCTTTTTAGGTTCTTTCTTCATGGATGGACGCCCCTTTTTCTTTGAATAGAGAGCGTCAATCCCTTGTGTTTCATAGATGTTCAGCCATTTCCAAACCATACTCGGAGACGAGATATTAAATACGGCAGAGGCTTCTCTAGTGGACGCTCCCTTTTCGTTCATATAATTAATTACGTCCATTTTAAACTCTATTGAATAATTTGTATATGTTCTCTGAAAGCCTGCCCATCCCTGTTCCCTATACAGGGCAACCCAGCCGACTAGCATTGTAAGATCAACGTTGTACTCCAAAGCAATATCCTTATAGGATTTCACGTTTTCTAGATATGCATGAACAGCCGCAATTTTCGTTTCTAAAAGATACTTTGCCATAAAAAACTACACCTCCAATTGTTATGTGTGTCTAACAATTGG
>NZ_JAXQNN010000016.1 GCF_034427455.1 Jeotgalibacillus haloalkalitolerans
TACAATGGAGCTGCGCAATCAGGGTCTTACCGTCAATCATAAAACGGTATTAAAATTGATGAAAGGACTGGGATTGAAGAGTCTTGTCCGCATGAAGAAATATCGATCTTACCGCGGAAACGTAGGCAAGGTTGCGCCCAATCTATTAGAACGAAACTTTCAGGCGGAAACACCTAATGAGAAATGGGTGACCGATGTAACAGAGATCCATCTATTTGGTGAGAAATTATATTTGTCACCAATTCTTAACTTATATAATGGAGAAATTATTTCTTATCAGGTTGAAAAACGTCCTGTTTACTCCCTCGTATCCAAAATGCTCGATAAAGCCTTTGGTAGGCTGGGAGCCGAAGAAACGCCTATCATCCACTCTGACCAGGGATGGCAATACCAGATGAAACAATATCAGCATGCATTAAAACAAAAGGGAATTACACAGAGCATGTCCCGTAAGGGTAATTGTTTGGACAACGCCGTCATAGAGAACTTCTTTGGCTTATTAAAGAGTGAGCTACTTTATTTAGAAGAATTTGAGAGTATGGAGCACTTCAGACAGGAATTAGA
>NZ_JAXQNN010000017.1 GCF_034427455.1 Jeotgalibacillus haloalkalitolerans
TGGAATTGGCAGACACGCTAGACTTAGGATCTAGTGCCGCAAGGCGTGGGGGTTCAAGTCCCTCCACCCGCACCATATTTTTATTTGTACCACGCGGGAGTAGTTCAGTGGTAGAACACCACCTTGCCAAGGTGGGGGTCGCGAGTTCGAATCTCGTCTTCCGCTCCAAAATTACTTATAATGATATCTGCCTTAGCCGGGGTGGCGGAATTGGCAGACGCACAGGACTTAAAATCCTGCGGTGGGTTTCCACCGTGCCGGTTCGAGTCCGGCCCTCGGCACCAATCAGTTTTATAAAGCTTCACTGCGCCCGTAGCTCAATTGGATAGAGCGTTTGACTACGGATCAAAAGGTTAGGGGTTCGACTCCTCTCGGGCGCGCCA
>NZ_JAXQNN010000018.1 GCF_034427455.1 Jeotgalibacillus haloalkalitolerans
CCGTCCTTCATCGGCTCCTAGTGCCAAGGCATCCACCGTGCGCCCTTATTAACTTAACCTAGTTAAAAAAGGTACTTCTTATTAGTTTTCGTTAGAAAACCCTAAGATGGCGATTCTCGGTTATCTTTTCTTACTTTGATGTCGTTATCCAGTTTTCAAGGAACGAGCTGTTTTCTTCTCATAACTCTCTTATATAGATGAGACAAGAAGAAAATCAGTGTTTTGAAGGTTTGACCCTTCAAAACTAAACAACCAAACAGTCAACAATCGTTGTGATCTGACCCAAAGAGTCAGTCACATATCCTTAGAAAGGAGGTGATCCAGCCGCACCTTCCGATACGGCTACCTTGTTACGACTTCAC
>NZ_JAXQNN010000019.1 GCF_034427455.1 Jeotgalibacillus haloalkalitolerans
GGCGCGCCCGAGAGGAGTCGAACCCCTAACCTTTTGATCCGTAGTCAAACGCTCTATCCAATTGAGCTACGGGCGCTTACTTGTTTGGTGCGGTCGAGAGGAGTCGAACCTCCACGGGATTTCTCCCACTAGGCCCTCAACCTAGCGCGTCTGCCATTCCGCCACGACCGCTCGTTTTCGAGCGACAAGTAATATTATATCAATATAACTTCTAGTTGTCAATGCTTTTTAAAAAAGAAATAAAAATGCGGGTGGAGGGACTTGAACCCCCACGCCTTGCGGCACTAGATCCTAAGTCTAGCGTGTCTGCCAATTCCACCACA
>NZ_JAXQNN010000020.1 GCF_034427455.1 Jeotgalibacillus haloalkalitolerans
GCTCATTGTCTTTTTGTTTCGAAAAAGACTAAAAATCTTAAACGTTGACGTTTGGTTGTTTAGTTTTCAAGGTTCAAATGTTTCAAAAATATTGGAGCGGGTGATGAGAATCGAACTCACGACATCAGCTTGGAAGGCTGAGGTTTTACCACTAAACTACACCCGCATATAAAATTTAAAATATGGCGCGCCCGAGAGGAGTCGAACCCCTAACCTTTTGATCCGTAGTCAAACGCTCTATCCAATTGAGCTACGGGC
>NZ_JAXQNN010000021.1 GCF_034427455.1 Jeotgalibacillus haloalkalitolerans
ATGGTGACCCGTACGGGATTCGAACCCGTGTTACCGCCGTGAAAGGGCGGTGTCTTAACCACTTGACCAACGGGCCAGTATGCAATGGCGGAGAGCAAGGGATTCGAACCCTTGAGACAGCGGTAGCCGCCTACACGATTTCCAATCGTGCTCCTTCGACCTCTCGGACAGCTCTCCATGGCTCCACAGGTAGGACTCGAACCTACGACCGATCGGTTAACAGCCGATTGCTCTACCACTGAGCTACTGTGGAA
>NZ_JAXQNN010000022.1 GCF_034427455.1 Jeotgalibacillus haloalkalitolerans
ACAGTAGCTCAGTGGTAGAGCAATCGGCTGTTAACCGATCGGTCGTAGGTTCGAGTCCTACCTGTGGAGCCATTTTTATGGGGAAGTACTCAAGTGGCTGAAGAGGCGCCCCTGCTAAGGGTGTAGGTCGCGTAAGCGGCGCGAGGGTTCAAATCCCTCCTTCTCCGCCAGAACATGGCCCGTTGGTCAAGTGGTTAAGACACCGCCCTTTCACGGCGGTAACACGGGTTCGAATCCCGTACGGGTCACCAT
>NZ_JAXQNN010000023.1 GCF_034427455.1 Jeotgalibacillus haloalkalitolerans
GGGCGACTGATGGGAATCGAACCCACGAATGCCGGAACCACAATCCGGTGCGTTAACCACTTCGCCACAATCGCCATTATATAATTTTTTAAAAATTGGCAGGGGCAGTAGGAATCGAACCCACACCGGAGGTTTTGGAGACCTCTGTTCTACCTTTAAACTATGCCCCTATGAATGGTGGAGGGGGGCAGATTCGAACTGCCGAACCCGAAGGAGCGGATTTACAGTCCGCCGCGTTTAGCCACTTCGC
>NZ_JAXQNN010000024.1 GCF_034427455.1 Jeotgalibacillus haloalkalitolerans
GTTGGGGGTTTCCCCCTGTGAGAGTAGGACGTCGCTAGGCAAACTGAGTCTTCCCTGAGCGGGAAGGCTTTTTTTGTGTTTAAAAAGAGACAGGATCTGAAGGGCATCAAGGGCAAAGTGCAAAAAGACTGAGTCCTAAGTGCATCAAAGGCAAATTGCCGAGATCCTAAATGCATTCAGGGCAAAAAGCCAGTTTCCCAAAGGCATCACGCGGATGTGAATTCCTTCAATCTGAA
>NZ_JAXQNN010000025.1 GCF_034427455.1 Jeotgalibacillus haloalkalitolerans
GTTGGGGGTTTCCCCCTGTGAGAGTAGGACGTCGCTAGGCAAACTGAGTCTTCCCTGAGCGGGAAGGCTTTTTTTGTATTTGAAAAGAACAGGCTCCGAAGGGCGTGAAGGACAAAGTGCAAAAAGACTGAGTCCTAAGTGCATCAAAGGCAAACTGACGAGATCCTAAATGCATTCAGGGCAAAAAGCCAGTTTCCCAAAGGCATCACGCGGATGTGAATTCCTTCAATCTGAA
>NZ_JAXQNN010000026.1 GCF_034427455.1 Jeotgalibacillus haloalkalitolerans
ATTAGGCACGCCGCCAGCGTTCGTCCTGAGCCAGGATCAAACTCTCCGTAAAGTGTTTGAAAAGCTCATGTCTTTTTGTTTCGAAAAAGACTAAAAATCTTAAACGTTGACGTTTGGTTGTTTAGTTTTCAAGGTTCAAGTGCTTCTTTTCGCTTTCTTCTTTATAAGGAAGAAATGCGGTGTTGCTCTCTCAAGCGACCAATCTATCATAACATCTTT
>NZ_JAXQNN010000027.1 GCF_034427455.1 Jeotgalibacillus haloalkalitolerans
CGATCGAGGACTTAACCAATTAGGTGATTCTCGAATATCCCTTACTTTGATGAACGTATCCAGTTTTGAAGGCGCGAAAAAAAGTATTGCATTAACCTTCTTAAAATGTTATAATAGTACTTGTCGCCGAGTTGCGATGCAGTCTAGTGATGATAGCGAAGAGGTCACACCCGTTCCCATGCCGAACACGGAAGTTAAGCTCTTCAGCGCCGATGGT
>NZ_JAXQNN010000028.1 GCF_034427455.1 Jeotgalibacillus haloalkalitolerans
TGGTGGGCCTAAGTGGACTCGAACCACCGACCTCACGCTTATCAGGCGTGCGCTCTAACCAGCTGAGCTATAGGCCCCTATTCTAATAGAAGGATTAAACCTTCAAAACTAAACAACCAAACAGTCAACCTGTGTTGTGATCTGACCCGAAGAGTCAGTCACATATCCTTAGAAAGGAGGTGATCCAGCCGCACCTTCCGATACGGCTAC